>JBEVFC010000204.1:0-6808 GCA_040512455.1 Nocardioides sp. | reverse complement strand
AGTCTCTCGCAGCGAGGCGGGCGCGGCGGGAGAGGGTGCCGGGTCAGTCGCCCAGCAGCCCTCGACGGCGGGCGATCGCCGCCGCCTCGGTGCGCCCGGAGGCGCCGAGCTTGGCGAGGATGTTGGAGACGTGGACGCTGACGGTCTTGGCGCTGATGAACAGCTGCTTGCCGATCTCGCCGTTCGAGCGCCCGGCGGCCACCAGCAACAGGATCTCCCGCTCGCGCGGCGTCAGGGCCTCGTTGCCGCCGGACTCGGCGCGGGCCGGGCTGGACCCCAGGGCACGCAGCTCGTCGAGCATCGGCCGGGCGCCGAGCGCCACGGCCGCGTCCCGGGCGAGGTCGGTCAGCTCCCGCGCGGCGGCGGGGTCACCGGAGGAGCGGAGCACGGCGGCCAGCCGGATCCGGCACCGAGCCACCTCGGGCACGTGGCCGAACTCCTGGAACAGCGCGATCGTCTCGCGCCAGGCGGCACAGAGGTCGTCGTACGAGGGCGGTTCCTGCCCGGTCAGCCAGGCCCAGTGCAGCGTCTCGGCATCGAGCCGCCGGGCCCATGCCCTGCCCTCGGGCCCCCAGAAGACGCCCTTGTCCACCTGCTTGTCGACGACGCGGGTGCCGTCGGCGTGCAGCCGCGCGACGTCGGAGGCGAAGCGGGTGCGTTCGTCCGAGCTCATCGTGCCGGCGCTGTCGACCAGTGCGCCGATGCCCACTGCCGAGAGCCGCAGCCGGGCCTGGAAGGACTCCGGCCAGACGCCGACCAGGGTGCGCACCATGTCGTCGAGGACGGCGATCGCGGCGGTGGGCTGTCCGGCGCGGCCGAGCGCGGTGATCTCGATCGGCACCGCGAAGATCGCGACCAGCCCCTCCTTGGTCCAGAACCTGCGCAGCCGCTTGAACTGCGACGACTGGTCCTCGCCGCGGCCGCCCAGCACGCCGGTGCGCAGCGCCGACAGCATCGCCTCGGCGATCGGCGGCGGCGCCTGGCCGTCGACGTTGGTCAGGGTCAGCGCCCGGTCCCAGTCGCCGGCTATGTGTGCGATCTGAGCCTGCTGGAAGCGGGCGTCGAAGGCCCACGGCGCCCACGGGGTGCCGGCCTGTGCGGCCCGGTCGCTGGCGCGGCGGAACGCGTCGATCGCCTCGGTGAGATGACCACGGTCCTGGTGGCCCCGGCCGAGGAGGTAGAGCGCCCGGAGCTCGGAGTTGACCGCACCGGTCTCGCGGGCCCGGCGGGCGGCGTCCTCGAGGGCGGCCGCGAGCTCCTCCATCGGCACCTTGCGGTTGAGCCCGACCAGCGTCGTGGTCGCGTCGCTGGCGACCCGCGGGAGGTTGTGCGTCTCGGCCAGGGCGAGGGCCTCCATCGCGGCCTCCTTGGCCTCCTCGCTGCCGTTCATCCAGAGCACCCGGGCATGGATGGCCAGCAGCCGGGCCCGGTCGGCGGTCGGCTCCTCCGGCGTGAGGGCGCGGGCGGCGTCGAGGTGGGACCGCCAGTCGAGGTCGTTGTCGTAGAGCGACATGGTGTGCGCGACGTAGGCGTGCAGCCGGGCCCGCATCGCGGGGGGCTCGGCCTCGGTCGTCGTCTCCAGGTGCTTCTCGACCAGGGCCGCGGCCCGGTGCGGCATGCCGGTCGCGACCAGCGCGTCGGCGGTCTTGAGCACCAGCGCGGAGACGTCGATAGCCTCGGCCAGGGCGGGGTCGACCACCAGCTCGAGCGCCTGCTGGAAGTGCTGGGCCGCCTCCTCCGGACCGCCGACCGCCATCGCCTCGTCGCCGGCGCGGACGCTGGCCTCGAGGGCGGTGGGCAGGTCCCGGGCAGCGAGCGCGTGCCGGGCCAGCTCGGCGGCGGTGCCACGGCCCCGGCCGTCGCGCAGCGCCTCGGCGTACGCCGCGTGGAGGCGCACCCGCTCGCCCGGCAGCAGGTCGTCGTAGATCGCCTCGGCGAGCAGCGCGTGACGGAAGGAGTAGCGGTCGTGGGAGATGACCACGACGTGGGACTCGACCGCGGCGCGCAGGGCCTGGTCGAGGGCATCGGCGGAGACGCCGCTGGCCTCGGCGAGCAGGCCGTGGGACACCTGCCGCCCGGCGACCGACATCGCGCGCACGACCTGACGCGAGACGTCGTCGAGCCGGTCGAGACGGACCAGCAGCACCTCGGCGAGGTCCTCGGGCACCCGGCCGCCCCAGGTGGTGCCCACCAGCTCCTCGACGAAGAAGGCGTTGCCCTCGGCGCGGTCGACGATGTCGGCGAGGTCGGCCTCGGTGATCGGGTCGGGGTGCAGCTCGCGGACCAGGGTGCGGACCTGCGGGTCGGTGAGCGGGTTCAGCTGGAGCCGCTCCACCCCGCGGACGCGGGACCACTCGGCGACCTGGCCGCGGAGCGGGTGGCGGCGGTGCAGGTCCTCGGCGCGGTAGCTGACGACCAGGCCGACCGGGTCGGCGAACGGCCGGGAGAAGAGGAAGCTGATCATGTCGCGGGTGGACTGGTCGGCCCAGTGGGCGTCCTCGATCACGAGCAGCAGCGGGGCCTTGGCGGCAGCGGCCGAGAGCAGGGAGTGCATGGCCTCGAAGAGGTCGCCGCGGTCGACGGAGCCGGCGTCCTCGCTGGCTCCGGACAGCATGCGGCGGCCCGGCTGGAGCCGGCCGAGCGCGGGATGGATGCCGGAGACGGTCTCGACGACGTCGGGGAGGTCGGTGGCCAGCCGGCCCATCACCTCCGAGAACGGGAGGTAGGGCAGCGCGCTGTCACCGAAGTCGAGGCAGTGACCGGCGACGACCTGCCAGCCGTCGGTGACGGCGAGGTCGCGCAGCTCGGTCAGCAGGCGGGTCTTGCCGACGCCGGCGTCACCGGCGAGCAGGACCGCCCGCGGGGTCGGGCTGGGGTCGAGCAAGGGGGGACGGACGCCGAGCAGCGAGCACAGCTCGGACAGCTCGGCGTCGCGTCCCACCAGTGTCTGTCGGGTTCCAGCGGTTGCCACGTCGCCCATGATGCCGGGTGGCACCCCCAAGGCGCTCGTGAGTTCCGCGGTCATTCACGAAACCTGCTCCAGGTGGAACGGGCGGCGTACTCGCGGCAGGTGCCGACGGGGGCGCGGGCTCGGGTGGCGCTGCTCGCGGGCACGGGAGGCCCGGAAGTCGAAGTCCGCCTTGGCGATCTCGTAGGTGATGTCCATGATCTGTGTCCTCTTCTCTCGGTGTAGGTCGAGAGTGCGCGCATGAGGTAGCACCGGACATCGGGCGCGCGCCCTATCTGTCTCTGAGGTGGCTACCTCAGACAGGGGTGACGAGGGCAGCTACCTCAGACGCGGCGTCCGGCGACCCAGGTCTCGCTGACCAGGGGCACGCCGGGGCGGTACGCGAGGTGGAGGTGGCTGGGTGCGTCGAGGATGGCCAGGTCCGCGCGCATCCCGGGAGCCAGTCCGCCGACGTCGGTGCGCGCCAGCGCGGCCGCGCCCGTCTCGGTGGCCGCGCGGAGCGCCTCGGTCGGGGTCATCCCCATGTCCCGGACCGCGAGGGCGACGCAGAACGGCACCGAGCTGGTGAAGCACGACCCGGGGTTGCAGTCGGAGGCGAGCGCCACCCGGACCCCGGCGTCGAGCAGCCGGCGGGCGTCCGGCCAGGGCTGCCGGGTCGAGAACTCCACGCCCGGCAGCAGCGTCGCGATGGTGCCGGTGGACGCGAGCGCGTCCACGTCGGCGTTCTCCAGGTAGGTGCAGTGGTCGACCGCTGTGAGGCCGAGCTCGCAGGCCAGGCGTACACCGGGTCCAGGGCCGAGCTGGTTGGCGTGCAGCCGCGGCAGCAGTCCTGACGCCGCCCCGGCCTCGAGGATCCGCCGGGCCTGGTCGCCGTCGAAGGCGCCCCGCTCGCAGAACACGTCGATCCAGCGGGCGTACGGCGCCGCGGCCTCCAGCATCGGACCCGTCACCAGGTCGACGTACGCGGCCACCTCGATGCCCTCCGGCACCACGTGCGCGCCGAGGAACGTCGTCTCGTCCGTGAACTGCCGTGCCACCGCGAGCGAGCGGGCCTCGTCGCGGACACTCAGCCCGTAGCCGCTCTTGATCTCGACGGTGGTGGTCCCCTGCCGGCGCATCTCGGCGACCAACCGGCCGACGTGGGCGGTGAGCTGCTCGTCGGTCGCGGCCCGCGTCGCGCGCACCGTCGTACGGATGCCACCGGCGGAGTACGACTCCCCCGCCATCCGGGCCGCGAACTCGTGCGCCCGGTCGCCGGCGAACACCAGGTGGCTGTGGCTATCGACGAACCCGGGAATCACCGCGCGGCCGCCGACGTCGTACGACGTGTCCGCCGCGGGCGCCTCGGCCGCCGGCCCGACCCAGGCCACGTGGCCGCCCTCGACGACCAGGGCGGCCGCCTCGACGAGGGGGCGGTCGGGCTGCCAGGTGACCAGCTCGCCGATGTTGGTGAGGACTGTTGACGTCATTTCCACATCCTGTCGGTGGCGGCGGCCAGCGCGCGACCGACCTCGGGCCGCTCGCCGCGGGTGTCGTGCCAGCGCCCGTCGACCAGCACCCGGACGACGTCCTCGGCGGTGGCCGCGAAGACCGCGGTCTCGGCGCCGCCGCCGGTGCCGGCGGTGCGGACAGTCGCGGTGTCGAGGACGACGAGGTCGGCACGGGCGCCGACCTCGATCCGGCCGGCGTCGGGGAACCCCAGCGACGCGTGGCCGTCGGTGGTGGCCGCGGCGAGCAGGTCGGCCGCGGTCCAGTGGCCGCGGCGCTGGGTGGCCAACCGTTCGTCGAGCTCGACCGCGCGCATCTCCTCGTACGGGTCGATGACGGCGTGGCTGTCACTGCCGAGCGTCAGCCGGCTGCCCGCCTCGTGCAGCTGCCGGGACGGGCCGATGCCGTCGCCGAGGTCGCGCTCGGTGGTGGGGCAGAAGCAGGCGTAGGTGCCGCTGGTGCCCAGTAGCCCGACGTCCGTGTCGGTCAGGTGGGTGGCGTGCACGGCACTGGTCCGCGGCCCGAGGCAGCCGACGTCGGCGAGCAGCTGCGTCGGGGTGACGCCGTACGCCGCGAGGCAGTCCTCGTTCTCGGCGACCTGCTCGGAGAGGTGGACGTGCAGCGGCGCGTCGGCACGGAGCCGGGCGATCGGGGCGAGCTGCTCGCGCGGGACGGCGCGGACGGAGTGGAGCGCGGTGCCGACGACGGTGCTGTCATCTCCGCGCAGCTGCGCGGATCTGACACCCCAGGCGTCCGCATCGGCGTCGAAGAAGCGCAGCTGCGCGGGATGCGGCTCAGCCTCACCGAACCCGGGCCGCAGGTACGCCGTGTCCAGCAACGTGATCCGGATGCCGGCCTCTCGCGCCGCGGCGACCAGCGCGAGCGCCATCGCGTTGGGCTCGTCGTACGGTGTGCCGCCGGCCTGGTGCCGCAGGTAGTGGAACTCGCCCACGGCGGTGATCCCGGCGCAGCGCATCTCCCGGTACGTCGCCACCGCGAGCTCGAAGTACGAGTCCGGGTCGAGCCGCTCGGCGGCGGCGTACATCTGCTCCCGCCAGGTCCAGAACGTGCCGCTGCCCTGCTGCGTGCGGCCACGCAGCGCCCGGTGGAACGCGTGGGAGTGGCAGTTCGCCAGCCCCGGGAGCGTCAGCCCCGGCACCCGCTCGATGCGGCCGTGGGTCGCGGCACCCCACGCGGGGAGGTCGGGCGGCGGGTAGGGCAGGCGGCCGGCGACGGGCTCGGTGAGTCCGTCGTCGACGCCGGTGAACCGGCCGTCCTCGACGGTGACCAGGACGTCGGCGTGCACCTCGGAGCCGACGAGCGCGCGCTCGAGCAGGTAGCTGGTCATCCGGCCAGCCGCTCGAGAGTGTCGGCGAGGGCCTGGACGCCGACGAGGCAGTCGGCGGTCGAGGCGGTCTCCTCCGGCGAGTGCGAGACGCCGGTCGGGTTGCGGACGAACAGCATCGCCGTGGGCACGCCGGCCGCAGAGAGGATCCCGGCGTCGTGGCCGGCCTGGGTCGGGATGACCGGCCAGTCGCCGGCCTCGTGGTCGCGGGCGATCCGGGCGGCGAGGTCGGCGTCGAAGGCGACCGAGCCGGACACGGACTCGGCGGTGACGGTCAGCGTGGTGCCGTCGCGGTCGGCGCGCCCCTGGCCCTGGCGCTCGATCTCGGCGAGCAACGCGGTGAGGGCGGCGTCGGTGGCGCAGCGGGCGTCGAGCCATCCGGTGACCCGGGACGGCACGGCGTTGGTGCCGTTGGGAGCCACGTCGAGGCGTCCGAAGGTGGCCCGCTGGCCCGCCAGCCGGGCCTGCTTCGCGGCGGCCAGCGCGGTCATCGCGTAGGTCAGCATCGGGTCGTGCCGGTCCTCCATCCGGGTGGTGCCGGCGTGGTTGGCCTCGCCGGTGAAGTCGAAGCGGAAGCGGCCGTGCGGCCAGATCTCGCTGGCCACCCCGATCGCGGCGCCGCGGTCGACGAGGTCCCGACCCTGCTCGACGTGCAGCTCGACGAACACCCCGATGGAGTCCAGCAGCGGCGACCGGCCGAGGTCGGGCTCGAGGCCGGCGGCGGCCATCGCGTCGAGGAGGGGTACGCCGTCACGGTCGCGCAGCTCGCGGGCCTGGGCGGGTGTGGTGGTGCCGGTCATCAGCCGGGACCCGAGGCAGGCCAGTCCGAAGCGCGAACCCTCCTCCTCGGCGAACGCCGCCACCCCGATCGGCCGGCCCGGGCGGAACCCGCGCTCGCGCAGCAGGTCGACCGCCGCGAGCGCGGACACCACGCCCAGCGGCCCGTCGTACGCCCCGCCGTCGAGCACCGAGTCCAGGTGCGACCCCGTCACCACGCCGTCCCGAAC
>JBEVFC010000173.1:0-41529 GCA_040512455.1 Nocardioides sp. | reverse complement strand
TCTTCGGCCGCGGCCTGGCCAAGGCCTCGGCCCCCGGTGCGGCGATCATCCAGTTCTTCGGCGGCATCCACGAGGTCTACTTCCCCTACGTGCTGATGAAGCCCAAGATGATCCTGGCGACCATCGCCGGCGGCATGACCGGCATCTTCCTGCTGGTGCTCTTCGACGTCGGCCTGCGGGCCCCGGCCGCCCCGGGCTCGATCTTCGCGGTGTACGCCCAGACCCCCAGCGGCGACTTCTTCGGCATCACCGTGGGCGTCTTCGGCGCCGCGCTGGTCTCCTTCCTGGTGGGCGCGGTCCTCCTCAAGACGGACCGCAGCGAGGACGGTGACCTCGGCGACGCGACAGCCCAGATGGAGGACATGAAGGGCAAGAAGTCGGTGGCGTCCTCGGCGCTCGCCGGCTCCGCTGCCCGAGGCCGCGAGGCCCCGATCAGCAACATCGTGTTCGCCTGCGACGCCGGCCTGGGGTCCTCCGCCATGGGCGCCTCGGTCCTGCGCCGCAAGATCCAGGAGGCCGGGTTCGGCGACGTCACCGTCGTCAACAAGTCGATCTCCAGCCTGACCGATGACTACGACATCGTGGTGAGCCACCAGGACCTCACCGACCGCGCCAAGCAGAAGACCGGCTCGGCCGTCCACGTGTCCGTCGACAACTTCATGGGCAGCCCGCGCTACGACGAGATCGTCGAGCTGGTGCAGGCGGCGAACGGTTCCGGCTCCAACGTCACGGTCGCGGAGCCCGAGGGCGCCGCGTCGGACGACCTGCTCGCCAGGCAGTCGGTTGTGCTTCGTGGCTTCGCCTCGACCCGCAACGAGGCAATCACGGAGGCCGGAGAGCTGCTCGTCGACGTGGGCGCCGTCGAGCCGTCGTACATCGCCTCCATGCACGAGCGCGAGGAGTCGGTGTCCACGCACATGGGCAACGGACTGGCGATCCCGCACGGCACCAACGACGCCAAGTCGGCCATCAGGCGGACCGCGATCTCGTTCGTCCGCTACCCCAACGGGATCGACTGGAACGGACACCAGGTGAAGTTCGTGGTCGGCATCGCCGGCGCGGGTGACGACCACCTGGCCCTGCTCAGCAACTTGGGCAAGGTGTTCGTGGACCGGGAGAAGGTCGCCCAGCTCGAAGACGCCAAGACGGTCGAGGAGGTGCGCCAGATCCTCGGCTAGCAGGTCCTCACGCGCTGACCCGGCACACCTCGTGCCGGGTCAGCGTGCGTAGAGCTCGACGAACCGGGCCAGCAGCTTGGGCGGCTCGATGACCACGGCGGAGCGGGCGGCCGCGAGCAGGCTCGCCTTCTCCGGGGGGTCGTAGTAGCCGTGGTGCTCGTACGCCTCGATCCGCCGGCACAGCTCGAGCACGTCGAGCTCGGGGTGGAACTGCGTGGCGAAGACGTTGGCGCCGATCCGGAAGCCCTGCACGGGGCAGGTCGCCGACAGCGCCAGCCGCACCGCACCCCGGGGCAGCCGACTGACCGCCTCCTTGTGGCCGAGGAACGCGACGAACTCGCGCGGCAGCACGCCGAACAGCGGGTCGGCCATGCCGTCGTCCGTGAGCGCGACGGGGGTCGGGCCGATCGGCTCGCCGTACCGCCGGTCGACGAGGCCGCCGTCGAGGGTGCCCAGGGTGCCGGTGCCGTAGCAGGCGCCCAGGAACGGGAAGTCCGCGGCGACCACCCGGGCGGCCAGGTCGCGCAGCTCGGCCTCCACCCGGACCTGCACCGGCGGCTTGGCGTCCTCGGGGTCGCTCACGTTGAACGGTCCGCCGCCGAGCACGATCCCGGACCACTCCCCGAGGTCGATCGACGGCAGCGGTGACGCCTCGAGCCGGTGCCGGTGGAGCTCGGCCTCGTCCAGGCCGCTGAAGCCCAGCACCGCGGCGTACTCCCCGTCGGCGACGTCGTCCTCGCCACGGGTGCCCAGGAACAGGAACGGCTTCATGACTGGACGGCGGCCCCGCGCTCGATGAGCCCGTCCACGTCCGCGACGCCCCAGGCGGCCAGCGCCTCCCGGGTGTGCGTGCCGGGCTCCGGTGCCGGCGGCAGCGTCAGCGACGCGGCGGTGCGCGAGAACCGCGGCGCCGGTGCCGGCTGGGTGACGCCCTCGTGCTCGACGTACGTCGACCGCGCCGCGAGGTGCGGGTGCGTGAACGCCTCGGTGAGCGGGATGATCCCGGCCACGCAGGCGTCGGTGCCCTCGAAGACCTCGACCCACTCGGCCTGGGTGCGCGCGATGAACGCGTCGGCGATCACCTTCCGCAGCTCGCGGTACGTCGCGACGTCGTAGCGATCGGGTGCCGTCTCGCGGATGCCGAGCAGGTCGACGAACAGCTCGTAGAACTGCGGCTCGAGCGGGCCGACCGACATGTGCTTCCCGTCGGACGTCTCGTAGACGTCGTAGTACGGCGCACCCCCGTCCAGCAGGTTGGACGCCCGCTGCTCGCGCAGGTTGCCGCCCGCCAGGAACGACAGCGTCATCGCACTGAGGTGGGCGGTGCCGTCGACGATCGCGGCGTCCACGACCTGGCCCCGACCGCTGAGCCGGGCCTCGAGGAGCGCGGCCAGGACACCGATGACGAGGTACGTCGAGCCGCCGCCGAAGTCGCCGACCAGGTTGGACGGGAACGACGGGCGGTCGCGGTCCTGGCCGAGACCGTGCAGCGCGCCGGCGACCGCGATGTAGTTCATGTCGTGGCCGGCCACCTCGGCGAACGGCCCGGTCTGGCCCCACCCGGTCATCCGGCCGTAGACCAGCCGCTCGTTGACCGCGTGGCAGTCCTCGGGTCCGAGCCCGAGCCGCTCGGCGACTCCCGGGCGCATGCCCTCGACCAGGATGTCGGCGTCGGCGACCAGGTCGAGCACGGTCGCGACGGCGTCCGGGTTCTTGAGGTCGAGGGCGACGCTCGGCCGGCCGCGGTTGAGCAGGTCGTGCGGGCCGCCGGTGAGCAGCTGCCGGCCGGGCCTCTCGATCCGGATCACGTCGGCGCCGAGGTCGGCCAGGATCATGCAGGCATGCGGTCCCGGGCCGATCCCGGCGATCTCGACCACCTTGACGCCGCGCAGCGGACCGGTGCCCTGACCGAGTTCATAGCCCATGCGGGGAGTGTGGCAGACCGCGAGTCAGTGGTGGCTGTGGTGCAGCTCGTGGACCACGGCGTGGCCCTTTCCCCGGCCCATCACCCACTTGTTCACCGGCACGGTCACCACGAAGGCCACCGCGAGCGAGAACGCCAGGGAGCCCCAGAACAGCGCGTCCACCAGGCCGGCCTCCATCGCGCCGGGGACGGCGAGGATCACCCCGTTGTCGACCAGCTCCATCACCAGGATCGACAGCGTGTCGGCGGCGATCGCGGTCCGCACCGCGGTGCGGACGTCCATGCCGGCCCGGCGGACCCCGGCGAAGGTCAGCAGGTAGCCGAAGAAGAACGCCAGCGCGATGGCCAGCGCGATGCTCGGAGCCGTCGACCAGCCCCACCAGGTGGCCAGCACCAGACCGAGCACCTCACCGATCGCGCAGCCGGTGAGGCAGTGCAGCGTCGCGGACATCGCGGTTCTCCAGGTCACGTCCATGGCGACGAGAATAATACCCCTGGGGGGTATCTGCAAGTGGTCTGCGCCACACAGGCTTGCAACTCGTTGCATAGGTGAGCGACGATCGGCCCATGGCCCTCGAGCACGCCCTCCTGGTGTCGCTCACCGAGCGACCCGGCTCCGGACTGGAGCTGTCGCGGCGGTTCGACCGCTCGATCGGGCTGTTCTGGCGGGCCAGCCACCAGCAGATCTACCGGACCCTCGGGCGGATGGAGGCCGACGGCTGGGTGTCCGTCGAGACCGTCGGCCAGAACGGCAAGCCGGACAAGAAGGTGTACGCCGTCGCCGACCTCGGCGCCCAGGCGCTCGCCGAGTGGATCGGCGAGACCGGGCCGATCGAGCAGACCCGCAGCGACCTGGCCGTCCGCCTTCGCGGTGCGTCGTACGGCGACCGCGCGGCCGTGCTGGACGGCGTCCGCGAGCACCTCGCCGAGCACGCCACCCGCCTGGCGGCGTACCGCGCCTGGTGCGCCCGCGACTACCCCGAGCCCATGGCGCTGACCGGCGTCGACCTCGACCAGTACCTCGTGCTCCGCGGCGGCATCCGCCTCGAGGAGTTCTGGGTCGGCTGGCTCACCGAGTACCTGGAAGCACACAAGGAGACCCGATGACGTTCCCGCACCTGCTCGAGCCGATCACGATCGGTGACCTCACCCTGCGCAACCGGGTGGTGATGGGCTCCATGCACACCGGGCTCGAGGACAGGCGCACCGACCTGCCCCGGCTGGCGGCGTACTTCGCCGAGCGGGCCCGCGGCGGGGCCGGCCTGATCATCACCGGCGGCTACGCACCCAACAGGCGAGGCTGGCTCAAGCCGTTCGCCGGCGGGATGACCACGCGTCTGCACGCGATGCGGCACCGCGAGATCACCGACGCCGTGCACGCCGAGGGCGGCGCGATCGCGCTGCAGGTGCTGCACGCCGGCCGTTACGGCTACACCCCGTTCAGCGTGGGCGCGTCGGACCTGAAGTCGCCGATCACCCCGTTCAAGCCGAAGCGCCTGTCCAGCAAGGCGGTCGACCGCACCGTCGACGACTTCGCCCGCAGCATCGCGCTGGCCCGCAAGGCCGGCTACGACGCGGTCGAGGTGATGGGCTCCGAGGGCTACCTGATCAACCAGTTCCTCACCGAGCGCACCAACGACCGCACCGATGCGTGGGGCGGCAGCCCGGAGAAGCGCCGCCGCTTCCCGGTGGAGATCGTCCGCCGCGCCCGCGCGCTCGTCGGCTCCGACTTCCCGATCGTCTACCGGATCTCGCTGGTCGATCTCGTCGACGGCGGCCAGACCTGGGAGGAGGTCGAGGCCCTCGCCCAGGAGCTCGAGGCGGCCGGCGTGTCGCTGTTCAACACCGGCATCGGCTGGCACGAGGCCCGGGTGCCGACGATCATCACCCAGGTCCCCCAGGGCGCGTGGGTGCCGTGGACCGCGCGCCTCAAGAAGGCCGTGAGCATCCCGGTCTGCGCGTCCAACCGGATCAACTCCCCCGAGATGGCCGAGGACGTCCTCGCCCGCGGCGACGCCGACCTCGTCTCGATGGCCCGGCCGTTCCTCGCCGATCCCGAGCTGGTCAACAAGGCCGCGGCGGGTCGTGCCGACGAGATCAACACCTGCATCGCCTGCAACCAGGCCTGCCTCGACCACACGTTCAGCAACAAGACGGCGTCCTGCCTGGTGAACCCGCGGGCCTGCCACGAGACCACGCTCGTGCTCGCGCCCACCCGCACGAAGCGCTCGGTCGCCGTCGTGGGCGCCGGCCCGGCCGGTCTGGCCGCGGCGGTCTCCGCCGCCGAGCGCGGCTTCGCCGTCACCCTCTTCGAGAAGGCGCCGCAGCTCGGCGGCCAGTTCCGGCTCGCGATGGCGGTCCCCGGCAAGGAGGACTTCGCCGAGACGCTGCGCTACTACGGCCGCCGCCTCGAGGTCCTCGGCGTCGACGTCCGGCTGGCGACGGAGGCCACCGCGGCCGACCTGGCGGCGTACGACGAGGTGATCGTCTCGACCGGGGTGGTGCCGCGCGAGGTCGAGCTCGACGGCGCCGACCACCCCAAGGTGGTGTCGTACGCCGACGTGCTGAGCGGCGCGGTGACCGTCGGCAAGCGGGCCGCGGTGATCGGCGCCGGCGGCATCGGCGTGGACGTCAGCCACTTCCTCACCCACGACCCGGCCGACACCGTCGAGGACTGGATGCAGCACTGGGGCGTCGGCGACTCCGCCGTGCACCCCGGCGGTGTCACCGAGAAGAAGCCGCGCACCCCGGTGCGCGAGGTCTTCCTGCTGCAGCGCAAGACGTCGACGATCGGCAAGGGCCTGGGCAAGACCTCCGGCTGGGCGCACCGGACCGTGCTCAAGGACTCCGGGGTGCAGATGATCCCCGGCGTGACCTACGACCGGGTCAGCGACGCCGGCCTGCACATCACGGTGACCGACAAGGACGGGGTCGCGACCGAGCGGGTGCTCGACGTCGACCACGTCGTCGTGTGCGCCGGACAGGAGTCGGTGCGCGGGCTGTACGACGCCCTCGACGGTCGCGACGGTGTGCACCTCATCGGCGGCGCGGACGTGGCCGCCGAGCTCGACGCCAAGCGGGCGATCGCCCAGGGCACGAAGACGGTTGCCGCGCTGGCCGGATAATTCCCCGGCCGACCGGGAACCTTTGCCTCACTCCGGTGCGACAGTCGGAGTATGGAGGCACGTGAGGTCCCGGATGCGGAGCTGGTATCGGCTCTTGCCCAGGGCGACCTCGCGGCCCTGCGTCAGCTCTACGAGCGGCACGCCGCCTGGCTCTCGGTCCGGCTGAGCCGCCGCTGCAGCGACCCCGACGCGGTCGCGGACGCCCTCCAGGACTGCTTCCTCGCGGTCTGGAAGGAAGCCGCGCGGTGGCGCGGCGACGGCGAGGTGGCGGCCTGGCTCTGGGGGATCGCCGTACGCCGCCTGATCTCACGGCTGCGCGCCGGCGACCGCGCCCTGGCCCGGCTGACCGCCCGGACCCCGCTCGGCGCCGAGCCGGGGGGCCGGACCGGCCCGTCGGAGCCGAGCGCGGAGGAGCGGGTCCTGCTCGGCATCGAGTACGGCGGACTCGGCGACGCCCTGGACAAGCTCAGCCCCGAGATGCGCGCGGTCGTCGAGGCCACCGTGCTCGACGGGCTCACCAGCAAGGAGGCCGGGCGGCTGCTCGGCATCCCGCAGAACACGGTGAAGACGCGGCTGCACCGCGCCAAGGCGCAGCTCCGACAGGACCTGGCAGGAGGAATCTCATGACCAGCGACACCGACCTGGCCTGGCACGCCGACGGCGACCTGCTCGCGGCGTACGTCGCCGGCCGGACGCGTCCGCCGGTGACCGCCTCGGTCGAGATGCACCTGCTGCACTGCGCCACGTGCCGGCGCGGAGTGGACGCGCTCGTCGATCCGGCCCCCCTCCGCCTGGTCTGGGACCGGGTCGCCGACGACCTCCAGGTCCCGCGCCGCACCCGCACCGAGCGGTTCGCCGCCCGGCTCGGCCTCTCCGACCGCGACGCGCTGCTGGTCGCGGCGGCACCCGCGCTGCGCGGCGCGTGGCTGCTCGGGCTGCTGCTCTGCCTGCTGTTCTCGATCGTCGGGGTGAGCCAGGGCGAGGCCCGCGCCTCCCTGGTCTTCCTGTGCATCGCGCCGCTGATCCCGGTCGGGGCGGTCGCCTTCGCCTACGGCCAGGACGCCGACCCGACCTGGGAGATCACCCTGGCCGCACCGCACCCGCCGCTGCGGCTGCTGCTCCTCCGCGCCGTCTCCGTGGTCCTGGTCGCGCTGCCGATCGCCTTCGTCGGAGCGGCGGTCCTCCCCGGACCACCGTGGGTCGCGGGCGCCTGGCTGCTGCCGGCCCTGGCCTGCGCGGCGCTCACCCTCGCCCTCTCCACCTGGATCCCCGTCCAGCACGCCGCCGGCGCCACCTCCCTGGGGTGGGTCGGCGCGGTCGTCTTCGTCACAGGACCCGGACCGGGTCAGGCGGTGGCGGTGCTCTCGGCATCGGTGCTGCCCGTCTACCTCGCCATCGCCCTGGCCGCCTCGATCGCCTTCTGGCGGCGCAGCGACCAGCTCTCATTCCTCGGGAGGACCCCGTGAACACCACCATCCACCTCGACGGCGTGACCCGCCGCTACGGCTCCACGACCGTGCTGGACGGGCTCGACCTCGACCTGTCCCCCGGCATCACCGGCCTGCTCGGGCCGAACGGTGCCGGCAAGACCACCCTGCTGCGGATCCTCGCCACCGTGCTGGCGCCGAGCGCGGGCCACTGCCGGATGCTCGGCCTGGACCCCGACGTCCCCGAGGAACGCACCCGCATCCGCCGTCGGCTCGGCTACCTGCCCCAGGAGAGCGGCTACCCGCGCGGCTTCACCGCGTTCCGCTTCGTCGACTACGTGGCCGCGCTGAAGGAGTGGACCGAACGCGACACCCGGCACGCGGAGGTACGCCGGGTGCTCGGCCTGGTCGGCCTGTCCGACCTTGCGGGCAAGCGGATGCGCACCCTGTCCGGCGGCCAACGGCGCCGCGCGACGCTCGCCCAGGCCCTCATCGGATCGCCGGACCTGCTGGTCCTCGACGAGCCGACCACGGGCCTCGACCCCGAGCAGCGGGCGTCCCTGCGCGGCGTACTGTCCGGCGCGGGGCACCGGTCCACGATGCTGCTGGCCACGCACCAGACCGAGGACGTCGCGGCCCTGTGCGAGCGGGTGATCGTGCTCGACGCCGGCCGGGTGCTGTGGGACGGACGGGTCATCGACCTGGTCGCGACCGCCGCCGGGAAGGTGTGGCTGTCCGGCGACGAGGAGCCGGCGGCGCTGTCGTCGTGGCGGACCGGAACCGGCCGCTACCGCCACGTCGCGCTCGACCCGCCGGTGGGCGTCGAGACGACCGAGCCCAACCTCGAGGACGCCTACCTGCTGCTGCGGGCCGAGGCCGCGAGCGACCAGGTGTCGGCATGAGCACCGTGGCGGTCTCCCCGGCACCGGAGCCGGTGGTCGACGAGTCCCGGGCGCTCTGGGCGGTCACCCGCTACGAGGCACTGCGCCTGGTCCGGCACCCGATCTTCCTGATCGCTGCCCTGCTCTTCATCTACGGCACCGCCTCCACACCGTTCAACGAGTACGCCAACGCGTCGTACGACGCCCCGCCGCACGGTGACAACTCGAACCTCGACTACACCGTGCAGGCAGCGTTCCTGCTCGGGCTGGGCGGGCTGATCGCGATGAACCGGATCACCAGCAGCTCCGGCCGCTCGGCGGAGGTGCTGAACGCCGCACCGATGGCAGAGCCGCGCCGCACCCTCGCCCTCTGCCTGGCCTGCCTGGTGCCGGGCGGCCTCGCCCTGCTCGGCGCCGGTTTCGTCTTCTACTTCTGGATGACCGACCCGCCGGTGCACACCGAGAACTGGGGAGAGTTCAGCAACGCCGAGCTGGCCGCGGTCCTCGCCTGCGGGGTGCTGGCCGCCCTCGGCGGATCCCTGCTCGGCGTGCTGACCGCCCGCTGGTGGCGCTGGCCCACCGCCGCCGCGGTCACCTGCGTACTGCTGATCATGTGGTCCATCGCCGGCCTCGTGAACGACACCAACGCCCTGCTGACCCTCAACCACCTCGGGTCGCCGTTCACTCTCGTGTCGTCCAACGGCGACGAGTGGTCGTGGCACCTCGGCGGCAGCTGGCTGTGGCGGGTTCCTTACCTCGTCGGGTTGTGCGCGCTGGCCGCGATCGGCGCCTGCGCCCACGGGAGCGACGGGGAGCTGCGCCGCCGCCAGGTGCGCTGGGCGACCGTCGTCGGTGTGCTCACGCTGGCGGTGCTGCTGATCGGGACGTTCACCGGACCGGAGGGCTACTACAGCTGGGACGACCGGTGACCGGCATCCGCGCGGAGCTCGGCGCCGTCCCATGGGCGCCGGTGGCCGTGGGCCTGGCCGCCGCCACCGGGCTCGCGGTGCTCGACCTGACGATCTGGCCGGGTGGACCGGGCTCCCAGCTGCTGTGGCTGGTCGCCGGCCTGCTCGGGGGGTCGGTGGCCGTCGCCCTCGACGATCCCGCCGCTTCCCTCACCCGCGCGACACCCTCGCCGCGCTGGTGGCGGACGGCGATCCGGTTGCTCGTCGGTGTCGGGGCGCTGGTGGTGTGGGGCGGGTACGTCGCGCGGGTCGCCGACGCGACCTCGGCGCCCGGGGAGCCGGTCTCCTGGCTGGCCCTGGTGCTCATCGGCACGGCGCTGGTGCTCGTGGCCGCGGGTACGGCGGCGGCGCTCGGGCGAGCGGGGACCGGTGAACCGGGCTCGGTGGTGGCGTCGATGGCGGTGGTGTCCGTGCTCGGCCTGATGATCCTGCCGTTGCCGCACGACCTCGCGCCGTACGACGTCTCGGGGCGCTGGACCGACTCGACCGCGTGGTGGACGGTCGTCGGGGTGATCGGGGTCGCCGCGCTCACCTGGGGAGCGGCCGACCCGTGGAGACGCTGGCCCGGTCAGCGGCGGACCGCGGCGATGGTGTCGCGGTACCAGCCGTAGGACCGCTTCGGGGTGCGCTGCTGCGTCGCGTAGTCGACGTACACCAGGCCGAAGCGCTGGGTGTAGCCCTCCGCCCACTCGAAGTTGTCGAGGATCGACCACGTGAAGTAGCCGCGGACGTCGACGCCCTCGGCGCGCGCCTGCCCGATCGCGCGGAGATGCCCGTCCAGGTAGTCGATCCGCTGCTGGTCGTCGACCACGCCGTCGGCGTCGGGCGCGGTGTCGTAGGAGCAGCCGTTCTCGGTGACCAGGATCGGCGGGATGGCGGGGTAGCGCTCCTTGAGCTCGACCAGGCACTCGCGGAACGCGTCCGGGACCACCGGCCAGTTGAAGTCGGTCATCGGGTAGCCGTCGAGGTCGTGGTACTCGAACGGCATCGGGTCGCCGGCGGGCGGCGCCGCGACCGAGGTCGGGTTGTAGTAGTTCAGGCCGTAGAAGTCGAGGGGTGCGCCGATCGCGGCCAGGTCGTCCTCGACCGGGCCGGGCATCAGGTCCGCGAAGCCGTCCGGGTAGCGACCCAGCAGGACCGGGTCGGCGAACAGCCGGTTCCAGAGCGTGTCGGCCATCTCCGTGGCGGCCAGGTCCGCGGGCTGCTGACTGGCCGGCCACATCGGCGTGTGGTTGGTGGCGGTGCCGATCTCCTTCGCGCCGGAGGCGCGCAGCGCGGCGACCGCGCGGCCGTGGCCGAGCAGCAGGTGGTGCACCGTCGGCATCGCGTCGAACATCAACGCCTCGCCCGGCGCCATCCGACCCAGCGCGTAGCCGGCCAGGCTCGCGACGTTCGGCTCGTTGACCGGGACCCACTGCTTCACCCGGTCGCCGAACCGCATGCCGCAGAGGGCGGCGTACTCCCCGAACCGCTCGGCGGTCTCCCGGTTCAGCCAGCCGCCCCTGTCGTCCTGGAGCGGCTGCGGGAGGTCCCAGTGGTAGAGCGTGGCCATCGGCTCGATGCCGGCGGCCAGCAGCTCGTCGAGCAGCCGGTCGTAGAACGCGAGGCCCTCGGCGTTCGCGCGGCCGCTGCCCGTGGGCTGGATCCGCGGCCACGCGATCGAGAACCGGTAGCCCTGGACGCCGAGGCCCTTCAGCAGGCCGACGTCCTCGGGGTAGCGGTGGTAGTGGTCGCAGGCCTCCGCGCCGCTCGACGCGTCGGCGATCCGGCCGGGCTCGGTGCAGAAGGTGTCCCAGATGCTGGGGCCGCGGCCGCCCTCCGCGACGGCTCCCTCGATCTGGTACGACGCCGTGCTCGCGCCGAAGGTGAAGTCGGACGGGAGGTTCCAGGGGTTGTCCACGGCACGGAACCTAGCGCCCCCCAACCCGGGTGATGGCGAGAGGCGCACGCGCGGTGGACACTGGCCGGATGGAGGGGCATGACAAGGCTTCGGGCGCGGCCCTCGACCGCGCCCACGCCCACGCACTCGAGTGGCTCGCCTCGCTGGACAGCCGACCGGTCCCGCCACGCGCCTCGATCGCCGAGGTGGTCGAGGCGCTCGGCACCGAGCTCCCCGAGCACGGGAC
Organism: Nocardioides sp.; assembly: GCA_040512455.1. Lineage (GTDB taxonomy): Bacteria > Actinomycetota > Actinomycetes > Propionibacteriales > Nocardioidaceae > Nocardioides. Next base: position 29,900 of record JBEVFC010000173.1, on the reverse strand, counting down.
GCCTGCGGAGGAGGTCGTCGACCTCCTCGCGGCGGCCTGCCAGCCCGGCCTCACCGCGATGCCGTCGGGCCGCTTCTTCGGTTTCGTCATCGGCGGCACCCACCCGGCCGCGCTCGCCGCCGACTGGCTGGTCAGCGCGTGGGACCAGAACTCCGGGCTGCGGCGTCTGACTCCGGCCCACAGCGCGGTCGAGGACCTGGCCTCGGCCTGGCTGCTGGACCTGCTCGGCCTCCCGGCCGGCAGCGCCGTCGGCTTCGTCACCGGCGCCACGATGTCGAACTTCACCGGACTGGCCGCCGGACGCGATACCGTCCTGCGCCGCGCCGGCTGGGAGGTCGCCACCCGGGGGCTGCTCGGGGGCCCGCCGGTGCGGGTGCTGGTCGGAGCCGAGCGGCACGACACCGTCGACCTTGCCCTGCGGTACCTCGGGCTCGGATCGCCGGAGCCGGTGGCCGCCGACGCCGAGGGCCGGCTGCGCGCCGACGCCCTGCTCGCCGCGCTGGAGGCCGGCGACGGCGGTCCGACGATCGTCGTGCTCCAGGCCGGCAACGTGCACTCCGGGGCCTTCGACCCGTTCGCCGACGTCATCGACGCCGCGCACGAGCGGGGCGCCTGGGTGCACGTCGACGGAGCGTTCGGGCTGTGGGCGGCGGCGTCATCGCCCCACCGGCACCTGGTCGCGGGCATGGAGCGGGCGGACTCGTGGACCACCGACGCGCACAAGACGTTGAACGTGCCCTACGACTCGGGGCTGGTGATCGTGCGCGACGCGAGCGCGCTGCGTGCGTCGATGGGCATGCACGGGGACTACCTGATCCACGACGAGAGCGGGGAGCCCTTCGACAAGGTCCCCGAGATCTCTCGGCGGGGCCGGGCCTTCCCGGTCTGGGCCGTGCTGCGCGCGCTCGGTCGCTCCGGGGTCGAGGAGCTGGTCGACCGGCTGTGCGGGCACGCGGCCGCGTTCGCCGCCGGGCTGGAGCGGATGCCCGGCGCGACGGTCGTGAACGACGTCGTGTTCACCCAGGTCTGCGCCACCTTCGGCAGCGACGACCGCACCGACGAGGTGGTCCGCCTGCTGCTGGAGGACGGCGAGGCCTGGATGACCGGGTCCACCTGGCGCGGACAGAAGGTGCTGCGCATCTCGGTGAGCAACTGGTCCACCACCGCCGACGACGTGGCCCGCAGCCTGTCCGCCGTACGCCGCGCCCTCCCCACCCCCTGACCACGTGCCTGTTCTTGTTCGCCGAAGTGCGTGTTCTTGCGCGCCGAGGTGGCAGGTCGCCCCTCACTCCTCGGCGCGCAATTTCTGACACTTCGGCGCGCAATTTCTGACACTTCGGCGGAGGGAGGGGGTCAGGTGAGGAGGGAGAGGGCTCCGGGGAGGACGGTGGCGGTGAGGGAGGTGGCGGTGAGTCGGGTGCCGGGGGTCAGGGGCGGCAGGGGTTCGCCGTCGGCGCCGACGGGTACGCCGCCTGCCGACCTGCCGGTCCGGCTCCCACTGCTGGGTGTCCCCCCACGCCGGCTTGCTCGCCGCGGGGTGGGGGTGTCGGTCACGGAGATCTCGACGTGGCGGGCGCGGTGGACCTGCACCTCGGGCAGGGCGACGTGGGAGCCGTCGTACACCTTGGGCAGTGAGCGGATCAGGTCGAGCCGTCCGGCCGCGCCGATCACCACGACGTCGAGCTCCCCGTCGGTGACCGAGGCGTCGGGGGCGATCCTCATCCCCGAGCCGTAGCAGCCGGAGTTCGCGACCACGACGGTCGCGGCACGCACCTCGATGGGGGTGCCGTCGAGGACCAGCGCGTACGTCGCGGGGGTGAAGGTCGCCAGCGAGCGCACCGCGGCGTAGGGGTACTGCAGCCTCCGCGGCAGCCAGTGCGCCCGGTCCACCAGCTCGGCGGCCCGGGCGTCGACTCCGGCGTACGCCGAGCCGGCCACCACCCGGGTGCTGCCGTCCGGCAGGCCGAGCTCGACCAGGTCGATCGCGGACGCGCTGCCCGACAGCAGCACCTGCGCCACGTCGGCCGGGTCGTCGGAGAGCCCGAGCATCCGGGCGAAGTCGTTGCCGCGGCCGGCCGGCACGATGCCGAGCGTGCCGCCGAGGGTGGCCACCTCGCCGGCGATCGACGACAGCATCCCGTCGCCTCCGACGCTGACCACGACGTCGCCGCGAGCGACGGCGGACCGGACCAGGTCAAGGGTGGCCCGCGGTCCCGGCGAGTACGTCACGTCCACGGTCGCGCCGGCGTCACGCAGCAGCCGGGCGACCGGGACGACCGCGCCGGGGGCGGCACCGCCACCGGAGAGCGGGTTGACCAGGAAGGAGAACGAGCGGATGGCAGCCGCGACGGAAGGAGTCTCTTCATGAGGAGTGCTCATGGGATCAGCACCCCCGGGTTGAGGATCCCGGTCGGGTCGAGCTCGGCCTTGACCGCGCGCAGGATCCCGACACCGACGTCGCCGATCTCGCGGGCCAGCCACGGCTTGTGGTCGGTGCCGACGGCGTGGTGGTGGGTGATCGTCGCACCGGCGTCGGTCATCGCGTCGCTGGCCGCGACCTTGGCCGCCTGCCACTGCGCGATCGGGTCGGCGGCCTCCGGCACCGCGACGGTGAAGTACAGCGAGCACCCGGTCTCGTAGACGTGCGAGATGTGGCAGAGCACCAGCGCCTTGTCGCCCAGCGACTCGGTCAGGGCGTCGCGCACCGCGGCGTACACCCGGTCCACAGAGGACCAGAACGTGGCCGTCTCGAGCGTCTCGACGAGCACGCCCACGTCGAGCATCGCGTCGCGGAGGTACGGCGCGTGGAAGCGGCCGGCGGCCCAGGCATCGCCGCGTTCCGCACCCAAGGGGGTGCCACCGAGCTCGGTCAGCACGGCGGCGACCGCCGAGCGTCGGGCGGCCACGGAGGCGCCCTCGTGCCCCACGATCATCACGCAGCCGCCCTCGGGGGCGTCGCCGCCGACGTCGGACTGGCTGGACAGGTTGATCGCGGTCTCGTTCTCGTCGGAGAGCCGCAGCACCGTCGGCATCAGGCCGGACTGCGCGAGGGTCCGCAACGCCGCGGCCCCCTCGGCGAAGGACGTGACGTGCCAGGCGTCGTACACCTTCTCGGCGGGCAGCCGGCGGACCCGGACCCGCACGGAGGTGATCACGCCGAAGACGCCCTCGGACCCGAGCACCAGCTGGCGCAGGTCCGGACCGGCGGCGTTGGCGGGCGAGGAGCCCAGCGTCATCGTGCCCGACGGCGTGGCCACGGTGAGCCCGACGACGAGAGCGTCGAAGCGGCCGTACCCGGCGCTCGACTGCCCGCTGGACCTGGTCGCCGCGAAGCCGCCGATGCTGGCGAACTCGAAGGACTGCGGGTAGTGCCCGAGCGTCAGCCCGTGCTCGCCCAGCAGCGCCTCGGCCTCCGGGCCGCGCAGGCCGGGCTCGAGGACCGCGGTCATCGAGACCGGGTCCACGTCGCGGATGCCCTTCATGCGCACGAGGTCCAGGGAGAGCACGCCGGCGAAGCCGGCCCGCCGGGCGACCAGCCCACCGGTCACCGAGGTGCCGCCGCCGAAGGGGACGACCGCGATGTGGTGCCGCACCGCGAGCCCGAGCAGGGCGACCACGTCGTCGTGTGTCCCCGGCCGGACCACGGCGTCGGGGGCGTCGGACAGGTCGCCGGCGCGGGCGCGGAGCAGGTCGGGCGTGGACTTGCCCCGCGTGCGCAGCCGACGCGTCTCGTCGTCGACCAGCACGTGCTCGTCGCCGAGCAGTGAGCGCAGCTCGAGCAGCACCGCGTCGGGAAGGACCGGCGCGGACAGCGAGACCGACGAGACGGCCGGCGACTCGTGGATCCCGAAGGCCAGCTCGACCAGGCCGCGGGTGGCGTCGGGCAGGGGTGCGGCGGCGGCCGGGTCGCCCCAGCGGGAGGGGTGCATCTCGAGGGTCATGCGTTACACTGTGACACATGACGTCAATCCGTCACAATAGCTACCTCGACGCCGCCCGTGCCTGCATCCTCGACGTGGGCTGGAAACGCACCACGCTCACCGACGTCGCCCGCCGCGCCGGGGTCTCGCGCATGACCATCTACCGCACCTGGCCCGACATGCAGACGCTGCTCGCCGACCTGATGACCCGGGAGTGGGCGGGGGTGGCCACCGCCGTCCCACACACCGGCAGCACCCCGGCCGACATCGCCGAGGGCATGGTGGCCGCGATTCGCGCGCTGCGCGGCAACCCGCTGTTCCGGCGGATCCTCGACGTCGACCCCGAGCTGGTGCTGCCGTACCTCCTCGACCGCCGCGGCCGCAGCCAGGAGCTGATCCTCGAGATCCTGGCCGAGCAGATCGGCCGCGGCCAGGAGACCGGGGCGATCCGCGCCGGCGACCCCCGGGTGCTGGCCCGCACCGTCGTGCTCGCCGCGCACGGGCTGACGCTGTCGGCGCACACCATGGTCGACGGCTCCGTCACCGAGGACGACCTCGACACCGAGCTCGCCACCTTCCTGGCTCGCGGGCTGGCCCCGTGAGCACGCCCGCGCACGGTGACGAAGCCCGCATCGGAAGCGGGCTGGCCGGCCTCCCCGACCGCACCGACCTGCTGGTGATCGGCCTCGGCGTCACCGGCACCGGCGTCGCGCTCGACGCGGCCAGCCGCGGGCTGGACGTGGTCGCCGTGGACGCGCACGACCTCGCTTTCGGCACCTCCCGTTGGTCGTCCAAGCTGGTGCACGGCGGGCTCCGCTACCTGGCGAAGGGCCAGTTCGGCGTGGCCCACGAGAGCGCCGTCGAACGCGGCATCCTGATGGACGTCACCGCCCCGCACCTGACCCACGCGATGCCGATGCTGATCCCGTTGATGTCGACGGTGACCCGCGGGCAGGCCGCGACCGCCCGGGCCGGGCTGGCCGCCGGCGATGTGCTGCGCCGCTCGGCCGGCACCTCCGCGGACACGCTCCCCCACCCCCGCCGGATCAGCCGCACCGAGGTGCTGGCGATGGCCCCCGGGCTCCGCGGGGCCGGCCTCCGGGGCGGCCTGCTGTCCTGGGACGGGCAGCTCGAGGACGACGCGCGGCTGGTCACCTGCATCGCGCGTACGGCGGTCGCGCACGGCGCCGACGTACGGACCCGGGTCCGCGTCCTCGAGGCCACCGGCACCACCGCCACCCTCCGCGACGAGACGACCGGCGCCACCCGCACCATCGAGGCCCGGGCCGTGGTCAACGCCACCGGCGTCTGGGCCGGCGACCTCGTCGACGTCCGGCTGCGCCCCAGCCGGGGCACCCACCTGGTGCTCCGCGCCGCCACCATCCCCGGCCTCACCACCGCGGTGATGGTGCCGGTCCCCGGCGCCGCCAACCGCTTCGTCTTCCTGCTCCCCCAGCCCGACGGCACCATCTACGTGGGCCTCACCGACGAGCCCGTCGAGGGCCCGGTCCCCGACGTCCCCGCGCCCACGGACGCCGAGATCGGCTTCCTCCTCGACGTGGTCGCCGCGGCGTTCGACCACCCGCTGCGCCGCTCCGACGTCGTCGGGGCGTACGCCGGGCTGCGGCCGCTGCTCGACAGCGGCGGCACCACGGCCGACCTGTCCCGACGGCACGCCGTCCTCACCTCGGACAGCGGCGTGGTCACGGTCGTCGGCGGCAAGCTCACGACGTACCGACGGATGGCGGAGGACGCCGTCGACGCCACCGGCCTCGCACCCGAGCGCTGCCGGACCCGGTCGCTACCGCTGCTCGGTGCCGCACCGAGGGACGAGCTCGCGTTGCTGGAGGCGCCGGCCCGCCTGGTGCGTCGCTTCGGCACCGAGGCGTCACTGGTCCTCGAGAACGCCCGGCGCGTCACCGGCCTGCCGGACCAGGAGCTGCTCGCCCCGATCGCACCGCACCTCCCGGCGACGCTGGCCGAGCTGGTGTTCGCGGTCACCCACGAGGGTGCCGCCGACGTCGACGACCTGCTGGACCGCCGGACCCGGATCGGGCTGGTGCCCGACGACCGCGCCCTGGCCGAGCCGGCCGCGGAGCGTGCGCTTCAGCTGGTCTCCACCCACAGGACCTCCCAGATGTGACCGTCGAGGTCGCGGAAGGAGCCGCCGTACATCGGCGGCTCGTCCACGCTCCCGGTCACCTGGGCGCCGGCCCCCGCCGCCAGCGAGCAGAGCCGGTCGACGTCCTCGCGGCCGTGCGCCGTCAGGCAGATCGTCGTCTCGGTGCCGGTGTGCGGTCGGGTGTCGTGGAAACCGTGGAAGAAGTCCTCCCGCAGCAGCATCACGCTGGCCAGGTCGTTGATGACCAGGCAGGCGGCGTCCCCGGAGCAGAAGTCCTCGTTGAACCGGAAGCCGAGCCGGGTCCAGAACGCGCGGGAGGCCGCGACGTCCTTGACCGGCAGGTGCGGGAAGATCATGCGTGCCATCGGTGGTCCCCTCGCGTCGTCGAGCGTCGGCAGTGCTGACCGGGTCCGCCGCGCGAACTCATCGGCAGCCCCACCTGTTCGGCGACGACCGATGAGTTCCGCCCTTCCGCCCGGTCGACACGTACAGGCAGACTGGCCGAGAGCACGCATCCGGGAGGCAGACGTGACGGGGACGACGCAGGACCAGCGGGACCAGGACACCGTCGAGGGACCTGACTTCCAGGAGCTGGCGACCACCTATCGCCGCGAGCTGCTGGCGCACTGCTACCGGATGACCGGGTCGGTGCACGAGGCGGAGGACCTGGTCCAGGAGACCTACCTGCGCGCCTGGCGCGCCTACCACGGCTTCGAGGGCCGTTCGTCGGTCCGCACCTGGCTCTACCGGATCGCCACCAACGTCTGCCTGACCAACCTCGAGGGCCGGACCCGCCGGCCGCTGCCCACCGGTCTCGGCACCGCCGACAGCCAGGCCGGCGACGCCCTCGAGCTCGACCACGAGGTGCCCTGGCTCGAGCCCGTCCCGGACGCGGCGGTCGTGGTCGAGGAGCGCGACTCGATCCGGCTCGCGTTCATCGCTGCCCTCCAGCACCTGCCGGCCCGCCAGCGCGCGGTGCTGATCCTGCGCGACGTGCTCCGCTGGTCGGCCAAGGAGGTCGCCGAGGCGCTCGACACCACGGCGGTCGCGGTGAACTCCGCGCTCCAGCGCGCCCACGCCCAGATGGAGCAGGTGCACGCGACCCCGGAGACCCTCGAGCCCGACCTCGACGCCCGCCAGCGCCGGCTGCTCGACGAGTACGTCGAGGCGTTCTGGCGCAAGGACATCGACACCATCGTCAGCATGCTCACCGCCGACGCGGTCTGGGAGATGCCGCCCTACACCGGCTGGTACCGCGGTGCCGCGAACATCGGCCGGCTCATCGACACCCAGTGCCCCGGCGGCACCCACGACATGCCGATGCTGCGCACGTCCGCGAACGGGCAGCCGGCGTTCGCCCTCTACATGGCCGGCCCCGACGGCTACTTCACGCCGTTCCACATCCAGGTGCTCGACCTCGACGGCGACAAGGTGCGCAAGGTGGTCGCGTTCTTCGGGCCCGAGCTGTTCGCGACGTTCGGGCTGCCCGACCGCCTCACCAGCGAGGACGTGCGGGCGCTCCGGGAGGCGCAGGCGTCGTGACCACCTCCACCGACCCGGTGGAGCTGCTCGAGCGTGCGATCGGCTATGCCCGCGGGATGCTCGGCGGCGTACGCCCGGACCTGCTCACCCGACCGACGCCGTGCGCCCGGTGGACGCTGGCGGACCTGCTGACGCACATGTCCGACTCGCTCGACGCGCTCACCGAGGCCAGCCGCGGGGTGATCGCGATCGCCCCGCCGCCCCGCGGGGAGCCCGGGGTGGCCGGGGTGGCCGAGCTGCGCGACAAGGCCTGCCACCTGCTGGGCGCCTGGTCCAACTCGCACGCCGCCCAGGCGCGGCTCGGGGACGCCCGCCTGGAGAGCGGCCTGCTGCTGCGCGCTGGGGCCCTGGAGATCGCGGTCCACGCGTGGGACGTGGGCCAGGCGACCGGTGCCGGGGAACCCATTCCGGAGGGCCTGGCGCGGGCGCTCACCGGGTCCGCACACGTGCTGATCTCACCCGAGGACCGACCCCTGCGCTTCGCTCCCCCAGTGTCGGTGACTGGGGTCGCCACACCCTCCGCTTTGTTGCTCGCCTTCACCGGCCGTCACGTACGTGTTCCTGCGTCACAGCCCGAGCCCGGGGTCCAATGACCTGAACGTGTCATTGCGGGTTGAGCCGTCCGAATGAATTCCGGACAATCCGCCCGCCGCGGCCACATCCGGACTTACGCTCCGATCATGGTGGGGACTCCGATAGTTGAACGTGACTCGGAGATTGCCACTCTCGGGAGGCTCATGACCCGCGCCTCAGGGGGACGGGGGGGTCTGTGCGCGATCGAAGGTCCAGCAGGGATCGGGAAGACGAGACTGCTGACGCACGCCCGGCAACGGGCTACAGCATCCGGATGGCGAGTGATCGACACCCGGTGCACGCCGATGACGCCCAGTATCAGCCACGTGTTGCTTCGTGACTGGTTCAGTGTCATCGCCCAGCGCAACGGAACGACCCTCGAGGGGCCGGCCCGTGCGCTCCAGGAGCTGTCCGACGACGTCCAGAGGGGCGTCGGCGATCTCGTGTACGGCGCCCGCTGGGTGCTCGAGGACCTCGCCCAGGAACAGCCGCTCATGCTCGTGGTCGACGACCTCCAGTGGGCCGACACCGGCTCCCTCGAGGTGCTCGACCTGCTGGTCAGCACGATCCAGCACCTTCCGTGCCTCGTCGTGTACGCCGTACGGACCGGCGAGCCGGTCGCCTCGGCCGAGGCGCTGGCCCGGGTGCGGATGAGCAGCACGGTGCTCAGCCCGGACACGCTCACGCCGGACGCGGTGCTCGCGCTGCTGCGACAGCACGACGGCGAAGGATCGGTCGCGCACGCCGCGCACATCCACGAGCTGTCCGGCGGGGTGCCGTTCTACGTCCGCGAGTTGCTCCACGACGCCGACACGGTGCCGGACCTGGTGGTCGGCTCGATCGCCGGCCGGCTCGGCCGGCTCTCCGACACCGCCGCGATCACCGCCCGCGCGGTCTGTGTCCTCGACGGCGCCGCCGCCGTGGGCACGGTCGCCGAGCTCAGCCAGCAGAAGCTGGACGTCGTGGCGCGGGACATCTCCGCCCTGGTGGGCGCACACCTCCTCACGCTGGAGGGCGGTCGCCTCGCGGCGACGCACCCGCTGATCGCGAGCGCGGTGCTCAGCCACATGACGCCGTCGGAGTCCGCCGACCTGCACGGTCGCGCGGTGGCCATCCTGGTCCGTCGCGGCGCCCCGCGGGCGGTGGTCGCCGATCACCTGCTGCACACGATGCCCGGCGCCGACGACGACACCCGGGACCGGCTCACCGAGCAGGGACACGTGGCGATGAAGGCGGGTGACCACGAGCTGGCGGTCCGCTGCTTCAACCGGGCCATCGCCGAGGGGGCCGTCGGGGCCGACCAGATCCCGCTGTTCTCCGCTGCGGCGCTCGCGCACGCCCGCTCCGGCGACCTGGACACCGCCCTGGTGGTCTGGGAGATGGCAGCCGACCTGACCGACGACGGCAACGTGCTGGCCACGCTCAAGGCCGAGGTCGGTGACGCCCTGGTGATGGCCGGGCGCCACCAGGAGGCCGCCGAGGCCTTCGGCTCCTTCCTCGACAGTGACCAGCGCAACCCGGCGCGGCAGCGGCTGATCGCCCGGATGGTGCTGTCCGGGATGCTGCACGGCGCGCACGCCTCCGACCTGCGTCAGCAGGTCGAGCGGGTGCTCGCGCAGCCGATCGCCGACGACACCTACGACGACCGGCTGGCGCTGGCCTCCGGCTCGGTGCTGCTCTCCTTCGCGGGGCAGGACGCCGACCGGGCGCGCGCGCTGGCCCGCCGGTCCGTCGCGGGTGGCCGGTTGCTGGACGACGAGAAGGGCGAGGGCACCGGTCTCTACCTCGCGGCCGGGGCGCTGACCTGGACGTCGTCGTTCGAGGAGAGCGAGCGGCTGCTCACCCAGGCGATCGAGCGGGCCCAGGCCCGCGGGGTCACCAGCACCTTCGCGAGCGCCTCGTCCTGCCGTGGCTTCGCCCGGGTCTACATGGGCATGGTGACCGAGGCGGTGCAGGACTTCGAGGCCGCCGTCGACCAGCGTTCTCAGGGCTGGAACGCCTACCTGCCCGGCGTCCTCGCCGGACTGGTGGAGTGCCGGATCGCCCGGGGCGAGCTGGACCTCGCCGCGGACCACCGCGCCGAGCTCGAGTCGGTGGCGCACGGAGCCGGGATGACCGGCGCCTACGCCACCTGGGCGCTCGCCGACCTGGCCGAGGCCAACGGTGAGCACGACCAGGCGGCCGCGCTCTACGCCGAGGTCGGGCACCTGGTGTCCGACCGGATGGACAACCCGGCGATCCTGCCGTGGCGGTCCGGGCAGGCGCTGGCGCTGATCCGGCTCGGTCGGGCTCACGAGGCGGTCGGGCTGGCCCGGGAGAACTCGGTGCTCGCCCGCGAGTTCGGGGCGCCGTACGCCGTGGCTCTGGCGATGCGGACCCTCGCGGCGGTCGACCCGACGGGAGACCGCATGGGTCTCCTCCGGGAGGCGCTCGACGTGCTCAAGGGCACCCGGGCGCTGCGGCTGGAGGCGCAGATCGCCACCGACCTGGCCGGGATGATGGTGCTGCTGACGCCCGGACAGGGCGCCGACGAGGCGGTCCGGCTGCTCCGGCAGGCGGAGTCGCACGCGCTCCACCAGGAGCTGCACCCGCTGGCGGACCGGGTCCACCGGTTGCTCAACCGGCTCGGTCAGGACGTGCAGCCGGCGCCGGCGCCGGGGGTCAACAAGCTGACCGTCTCCGAGCGGCGGGTGGCCGAGCTGGCCGCCTCGGGGATGTCCAACCGGGAGATCGCCCAGCAGCTGTTCGTCACCGTCAAGGCCGTGGAATGGCACCTGTCGAACGTCTACCGGAAGCTCGGGATCCGCTCGCGGACCCGATTGGCGGAGGCGCTCAACGTGCCGGCGCTGCTCACCGCGGCCGGGGCAGCGCTGTTCATGAGGTGAGGTCGCTCAGGTGAGCGGGTGGGCCAGTTCGTCCTCGGGGAGTCTGGCCCACACGATCGCCACCGCGGCGATGGCCATCGGCGCCAGTCCTGCCACGAGGAACGTGGTGCGCAGCCCGATCAGGTCGGCGACCGGGCCGGCCAACGCCATCGACACGGGCATCAGCGAGATCGACACGAAGAAGTCCAGCGACGAGACCCGGCCGAGCATGTCGGGCGGCACCCGCCGCTGCAGCAGCGTGCCCCAGATGACCATCGGGGCCGACCACATGGCGCCGAGCAGCAGGCCGAGGACGACCAGCATCCACACCTCGTCGACGACGCCGAACAGGGCCAGCGGCAGGCAGCCCACGCCCCACATCAGGTTCATCAGGGTCAGGTAGCGGCGGGGCATCGGGAACGACGCCATCGCCAGCGAGCCGATCGCGCCACCGATGCCGAACGCGGCCATCACCATGGCGTGGTCGGAGGCGTCCCCGCCGAGCCGGTCCTTGATCAGGAACGGCACCAGCACCTCGAACGGCCCCATCATCAGCAGGATCATCAGGCTGGCGAACAGCAGCGTGGCCAGCAGCCACGGCGTCCGGAGCATGTAGGAGAAGCCCTCCCGCATGTCCGTCAGCGCCGAGCGCACCGGGTGCTGCGGCACCGCGTCGGGGTCGACCACGCGGCGTACCGGGGTGAGAGGGACCGCGGTCAGGGCGAGCAGGGCGAGCAGCGACGAGCCCGCCGCGACCAGGACGGCGTACCCCGGCGAGGCGGAGCCGACCACGAAGCCGGACACGGCCGGCCCGATCGCCTGGGCGACCGTGGGTCGGACCATGCCCTCGAAGCCGTTGACCGCGAGGAGGTCCTCCTCGGGGACGAGTGCCGGCAGCCACGCGGAGTACGCCGGGTAGTAGAAGCTGGTGGCCACGCCGAAGACCAGCGACACGGCGACCAGGTGCCAGAGCTGCGTCACGTCGGCCAGGGACAGGGCCGCGACCAGGCTGATGCTGACCAGCTCGGTGGTGGCGACGGCGAGCAGGATCACCTTCTGCGGCACCCGGTCCGCGACCACCCCGGCCAGCAGGCAGGGCACCAGCATGCCGAGCGCGTTGGCACCCGACACCAGCGAGAGCTGGGCCGGGCCGCCACCGATGCGGATCACCTCCCACACGAGCGCGACCATCCAGACGCCCCAGCTGAACATGTTGAGCACCAGCGCGACCGCCAGCCGGCGGTACGCCGGCGTGCGGAACGGGGTCAGGGCGCGCGGCAGCTGCCGGCCCGGCGTGCCGTCCGGCCGGCCGGTGCCGTTCTGCTGGTCGAGCACGTCGCTCATTGCCCCTCCTCCCACCTGCGCGTCTTCCAGTCTCGGCGATGGGGACCCGGCGACGCGACCGAGTTCCTCGCCACCCAGCCAAGGATGCGACCTCAAGCGAGGTTGAGGTCAAGCCAGCCAGTGCAGGGTGCGGCCGTGGCCGTGGGCGTGGGCGACCGCCCGCCCGTCGACGCCGAGGACGAACAGCGGCCCCGGGGGCGGCAGCGGCCCGGTGGCAGCGACCTCCGGCAGCACCCGGGGCCCCTCGTTGCTCACCCAGACGCAGCGACCCTCGGCGACCAGCCCGGTCATCAGGGCCTGGAACCGCTCCCGGTCCGGGGTCTCGAGGTAGGCGATCACCGCGGAGTGGAAGACCACCGGCGTGGTCCCGGCCGGCACCTCGTCAAGCAGGGCCGGCAGCGCGTCGAGCAGGTTCCCCTCGACGAGGTACGGCGGCTGCGGGCGGGCCACCTCGATCGCGGCGGCGAGGCGCTCACGGCGGGCCACCTGCTCCGGCCACACCAGGATCTGCAGCCACGCCATCGCGTCCGGGTCGGTGACGTCCAGCGGATGCAGGTCGATGCCGGCCCGCCACGCCACCTCGGGCGGCGCCGAGGGGAGCGGCGGCTCTCCGGTGACCTCGCAGGCCAGGCGGGGCTCCGCCCCGGCCGTGACGGTGCTGCCGTCGGGCAGCGTCCACGCGTAGCCCCACCGGTCGGGGTAGAGGCAGAGCCCCGCCGAGGCACCCGCCTCGATCAGCGCCAGCGGCCCGTCCAGCCCGGCCAGCACCGGGACCAGGGTGGCCAGCCGGCCCACTTCGTTGGTCTGCGTCGACCGCGCCAGCACGGTGCCGCGGATGGTGTCCCAGTCCTCCAGCAGCGCGGCGCGCAGGCCCTCGTAGGGGCCGGGCGCCGGGACGCCGTGCCAGCGGGCGGCCGCGAAGACCAGGTTGGCCTGCTGCTTGACCGGCGGCAGCGTCGCGATCAGCGCCTGGATCTCGGTGTCGGCCGCCACCGACGAGGCCCAGTCCCGGAAGCACGGCGAGTCGGCCGCCTCGACGGCGAAGGCGGCGTACGACTCGGCGACCGGCAGGAAGATCTCCACCGACCGCTAGTCCCGCCACTTCCGCTCGAACGGCAACCGCCAGGAGAACGGCGCGACCAGCTGGTGGATCTGGTTCGGACCCCACGACCCGGGGTCGTAGGACCGCACCGGCGGCGGGTGCTCGAGCAGCGGCTGCGAGATCTCCCACAACCGCTCGAGGCCGTCGGCGGTGTTGAACAGCGTGTGGTCGCCCTTGACCGCGTCGAGGATCAGCCGCTCGTACGCCTCGAGCGCCGAGCCGGCCCAGCCGGTGTTACCCATGTCGAACTGCATCGACAGCTTGTTGAGCCGGAAGCCCGGGCCCGGCCGCTTGCCGTAGAACGACAGCGACATCTTCGACCGGTCCGCGAGGTCGAAGGTCAGGTGGTCGGGGCCGTGCTCGCCGACCCCGGACTCCTCGGGGAACATCGACCGGGGCGGCTCCTTGAACGCGATCGAGATGATCCGCTGGCTCTCGGCCAGCTTCTTCCCGGTGCGGAGGTAGAACGGCACGTCCGCCCAGCGCCAGTTGTCGATGAAGCACTTGAGCGCGATGAACGTCTCGGTCTCCGAGTCCGGGTCGACGCCCTGCTCGGCGGTGTAGCCGGCGTACTGGCCGCGGACCACGTTGTGCGGGTCGATCGGCAGCATCGACCGGAAGACCTTGAGCTTCTCCTCGGTGATCGACTGCGGGTCGAGCGCGACCGGCGGCTCCATCGCGGTGAACGCCAGCACCTGGAAGAGGTGGGTGACCACCATGTCGCGATACGCGCCGGTGGTCTCGTAGAACGCGGCGCGGCCCTCGAGCCCGAGCTTCTCCGGGATGTCGATCTGCACGTGGTCGATGAAGTTGCGGTGCCAGATCGGCTCGAACAGCCCGTTGGCGAAGCGGAACGCCAGGATGTTGAGCGCCGCCTCCTTGCCGAGGAAGTGGTCGATCCGGAAGATCTGCCGCTCCTCGAAGACCTCGTGCAGGCTGGCGTTCAGCGAGCGCGCGCTCTCCAGGTCGGTGCCGAACGGCTTCTCCATGACGATCCGGCTGTGCTCGACCAGCCCGGCGTCGCGGATCGTGTGCACCACCGCCAGCGCCGACTTCGGCGGCACGGAGAGGTAGTGCAGCCGCGTGTGCTGCTCATCGCAGCCGGCCTCGGCCTCGGCCACCGCGGCCTTGAGCTCTTCGACCCCGTTCGGCGCCCAGAAGAGGTTCTTGGCGAACTCCTCGAACTCCTTCTTGTCGAGGTGGTCGTCGCTGAACTCCGCGACCGCCTGGCGCGCCAGCTCGACGAACGAGTCGCGGCTGTGCTCGTCGAGGGAGGTGCCGACCACCCGGACGTGCGGCAGCAGCCCGGAACGCCACAGGTGCAGCATTCCCGGGAGCAGCTTGCGCCGGGACAGGTCGCCGGTCGCGCCGAACAGGATGACCGTGGTGGGCGGGCCCGGAGTGCCCTGCGGTGGTTCCAGCATGGGCTCAGCCTGCCACGGTCGTGTGGCGCGTGGGGCACACCGCTCAGTCGGATGTCTTCAGGCCGACGTACACGGTGTCGAGGTACTCCTCGATCCCCTCGAAGCCACCCTCGCGACCGAACCCGCTGAACTTCACGCCGCCGAACGGCGCCGCGGGGTTGGAGACGAGCCCGGTGTTCACACCGACCATCCCGAACTCGAGCCGCTCGATCACCGAGAGGGTGCGGTCGAGGGACGCGGTGTAGACGTAGGACGCCAGCCCGTACTCGGTGTCGTTGGCCATCCGGACCGCCTCGTCGTCGGTCTCGAACGTGCTCACCGGCGCCACCGGGCCGAAGATCTCCTCGCGGTGGATCCGGGCGTCGGCGGGTACGTCGGCCAGCACCGTCGGCGCGTAGAAGTTGCCGTCCGGCTCCTCGCCGCCAGTGACCACCCGGGCGCCGCCGTCGACCGCCTCGCGCACCAGCTCCGCGATGCCGGTGACCGCCTTCTCGTCGATGAGCGGGCCCACCTCGACGCCGTCGTCCTGGCCGCGGCCGACCGTCAGCGCGCCCATCCGCTTGCCGAGCTTCTCGGTGAACTCGTCGGCCACCGAGGTGTGCACCAGGAAGCGGTTCGCCGAGGTGCAGGCCTCGCCCATGTTGCGCATCTTGGCGATCATCGCGCCCTCGACGGCCGCGTCGACGTCGGCGTCGCCGAACACCAGGAACGGCGCGTTGCCGCCGAGCTCCATCGAGACCCGCTGGAGGTTCTCGGCGGCCTGGGCGACCAGCTTCTTGCCGACCGCGGTCGAGCCGGTGAAGGAGACCTTGCGGAGCCGGGCGTCGGCCATCAGGGCGGCCGACACCTCCTGGCTCGAGGACGTGGTGACGATCTGCAGCACGCCGTCGGGCAGGCCGGCCTCGGCGAAGACCTCGGCCAGCTTGACCATCGTCAGCGGGGTGTTGGCGGCGGGCTTCACGATCACCGTGCAGCCGGCGGCGAAGGCCGGGCCGATCTTGCGGGTGCCCATCGCGAGCGGGAAGTTCCACGGTGTGATGAACAGGCAGGGACCGACCGGCTTGCGCAGGGTCAGCAGCCGCGAGCCGCCGGCGGGCGCCCTCAGCCAGGTGCCGCTGACCCGGACCGCCTCCTCGCTGAACCAGCGCAGGAACTCGGCGCCGTAGGCGACCTCGCCCGCGGCCTCCGCGAGCGGCTTGCCCATCTCGAGGCTGATCGTCCGGGCGAAGTCGTCCTTGCGCTCGGTCAACAGGTCGAAGGCGCGGCGCAGGATCTCGCCCCGCTCGCGCGGCGGCGTGGCCGCCCACGCCGGCTGCGCCTCGACAGCGGTGTCGAGGGCGGCCAGGGCCTCCTCCACGCTGATGTCGGGCACCTGGTCGATCACGGACCCGTCCACCGGGTCGAGCACGTCGAAAGTCGTCATGCGGCCAGCCTAGAACGGGTGGGAAGACCCCGGGTCAGACCAGTACGGTAGCCGGCCGCCGGCGCCTCGCCGCGGCCAGTCCGCCGGCCGCCACGGCCAGCCCGATCGCCGCGGTGACCAGGAAGCCGGCCCGCCAGCCGCCGCGGTCGATCGCCAGCCCCGCGATGGGGGCGCCGATCGCGGAGCCGAGGGTCAGCGCGGACCCGTGCCAGCCCATCACCTCGCCGCGGGCCCGCGCCGGGACGACCCGGGAGAGGTGGTCGATGGTCGCGGTGATGGTGGGCGCGCAGAACAGCCCGGCGAAGAACAGCAGCACGGCCAGGGAGAGCCGGCCGGTGGCGAACACCACCGGGATGGTCAGCGCGGACAGCAGCCCGAGCAGCAGGAAGACGGGCACCGCGCGATGGAGGGCGCCGTACACCAGCGCGCCGACGGCGGAGCCGAGCCCCCAGATCGCCAGCACCCAGCCGATCGAGCTGGGGTGGCCCATCTCGCGGAGCGCGGCGACGATGCCGAGGTCGCTGCCGGTGAGCACCACGGTGCTGGCCGCCGACGCGGCCAGGATGGCGACCACCAGCGGGCTCACCCAGGAGCGCACGCCGACGGTCTCGGTGTCCTGCTCGTCCTCGCGGAGCAGCTGCGGGTTGAGCACCCACACCAGCACGCCGCCGAGGACGGTCAGCATCTCGAAGCCGAAGAGCGCCCAGCGGGTGTCGCCGTACGTCGCGGCGAGCACGCCGAGAACCGGGCCGACCATGAAGGTCAGCTCGGTCGCGAAGGAGTCCAGCGAGAGGGCGGCGGTGCGGTAGCGGTCCTCGACCGAGGTGATCAGCACCTGGCGCACGATCGAGAACGTGGGCACCACGAACAGGCCGCCGACGAAGGCCAGCGGCAGCAGCAGCGCGTAGCCGACCCACGGGGCGATGCTCCACACCACCGCGAGGATGACGAGCTGCGGCAGCACGGTGCGGCGCAGGCCGCGTACGTCGAGCAGCCGGCCGCGCCAGGGGGCGCTGACCGCGAGCGCGATCGTCATGCTCGTGGTCAGCAGGCCGGCCGCGGAGTAGCTGTGGCCGAGGGTGGTCACCACGTGCAGGGTGAGGATGATCGAGCCCGCCCACATCGGGGTGCGGATCAGCAGCCCGAGCAGCAGCGCGTTGCGGGCCGCGGGGATGCGCAGGATGTGGGAGTAGGCAGCGAACGTCACCAGCGGATTGTTCCGCCCGGCACCGGCGACCGGCGAATCCTTTTCGCCGACACTTCGCGGGGCACGTCACCCGGAAGGTATCCTCCAGCGGTGCGCAAACCACCCGAACTGATCGTGATGCTGGCGCCTGCGCTGCTGGTCACGGTGGTCGTGGTGGTCTTCGGCTTCGTGATGTCCCCGTCCCAGGACCAGGACCGCGCCTCGGACGTCCCCAACCGGACGCAGAGCGCTGCCACACCCTCCCCGCCGGCCTCGTCGGAGCCCACGACCCCGAGGCCCAAGCCGCAGGGCAAGACCCATCGCGACCAGCTCACCGGTCCGCGCATCACCCTCGAGCTCAAGCCCAAGCCGAAGTTCGAGGTGCAGGAACCGTTCACGTTCACGATCGCCTCGCTCAACGTGCTCGGCCACAGCCACACCGTGAAGGGCGGCAACCGCAAGGGGTACGCCCCCAGCGGTGTCCGCATGGGCTGGGCGCTCGGCGCCCTCAACGGCAACGGCGCGGACATCGTGGGGCTGCAGGAGTTCCAGCAGCCGCAGTTCAACAACTTCAACGGCCGCACCGGAGCCGCCTGGGACGTCTGGCCGGGGATGGCCGCCGGCAGCCTGGGCGTGGAGAACTCCATCGCCTGGCGCACCGACATGTTCTCCGCGGTGCAGAAGCAGACCGTGCAGATCCCGTACTTCGGTGGCAAGGCGCGGCTGATGCCCTACGTCCTGCTGCAGCACAACGCCACCGGCCAGAAGCTGTGGGTCGCGAACTTCCACAACCCGGCGAGCACCAAGGGCCACGGCAACAACTTCAAGTGGCGGCGCGCGGCGACCGGGCGGGAGATCTCGCTGGCCAACCAGCTCTCGGGCACGGGCTACCCCGTCTTCTTCACCGGTGACTTCAACGAGCGGGCCGAGTACTTCTGCCCGCTGACCGCCAACACCACCCTCAAGGCGGCTGCCGGCGGCAGCACCGGTGGCGGCTGCGCCCCGCCGCCGCGGATGCAGGTCGACTGGATCTTCGGCTCCGACCAGGTGTCCTTCAGCGGCTACCGGGTCATCGACGGGTCGCTCATCGACCGCGCCACCGACCACCCGCTGGTCGCCGCCGAGGTCCTCGTTCCCGAGCGCAAGATCCCGATCCCACCGGAGGGCTGACCGCCGTACGCCGCCGCCCGCGGCGTTGTCCGACGATTTGCGACGCGGTACCGCGCCTTGGCACGGTCCTACGATGCCCCCGTCACATCACGATCGCGCCTGCCCGTCCCACCGCGCTCCCGTCGCGCGGCGCCTCGGCCGTCCGGCGCTGGCCGCGCTGACCGCCGTACTCGTCCTCGGCAGCGGCCTGTCCGTGGCCGGCTCCGCTGACGCCGCGGACCCGATCCCGACGCCGGACACCACCGCCGCGCCTCGCGCCCGGACGCTGCCGCGGGTCGAGTTCACCACCGCGAGCTTCAACGTCCTCGGCGCCAACCACACCGCCGGTCGTGGCGGGCTGGGCCCGGGCTTCAGCCGCGGCAAGATGGCCGCCGGCCTGCTCCGGAAGCACAAGGTCGACGTGGTCGGCTTCCAGGAGATGCAGCGGGAGAACTTCCGCGGCTTCCGGAAGATCCTGCCGAAGAAGAAGTTCGGCGTGTACCCCGGGCTGCACGGCAAGGAGACGATCGACCTCGAGAACTCGGTGGCCTGGAAGAAGGACAAGTTCACGGTCGTGCGGGCCCGCACCATCAAGGTGCCGTACTTCCACGGCAAGACCCGCCGGATGCCCGTCGTCCTCCTCGAGCACCGGAGGACCGGCCGCCGGGTGTACGCCGCGAACTTCCACAACCCGGCGACCACCCGGGGCCACGGCAACAACGAGAAGTGGCGCGACCGGGCGACCGCTCGCCAGATCAAGCTCGTGAAGACCCTGGTGCGGAAGCACCCGCACCCGATCCTGTTCACCGGTGACTTCAACGAGCACGAGGAGTACTTCTGCAAGCTCACGGGCGCGACGCAGATGTACTCCGCCTCCGGTGGCAGCCGCTCGCATGACTGCCGCGTACCCAAGCCGCGGATCGTCGACCTGGTGTTCGGCAGCCGCGCCAAGGGCGTGCGCTTCGCCTGGTACAAGGCCGACAAGTCCGCCCAGGTGCGGCGTACGACGGACCACCCGCTGATCGTGGCCCGCACCGTCGTGAGGGCGCGGAAAGTCCGGTGACGCCGGGACCGTGCGGCTGACAGGATCGGCCGCATGACGGTCTCCCTGCACAACATCACGGTCGACTGCGCCGACGCGAGGGCGCTGGGCGCGTTCTGGTCGGCCCTCACCGGCTGGCACCTCTTCCACGACGAGGACCCCGAGGTGCTGGTCGCTCCGTCCTACCCGCCGACGTCGTTCCCGACGATGCTCTTCATCCCGGTGCCCGAGGGGAAGACGGCGAAGAACCGGCTGCACCTCGACCTGCAGCCCACCGACTGCACCCGCGACGAGCAGGTCGAGAAGGCGGTGGCGCTGGGCGCCACGGTCCTCGGCGACCACCGCACCGACGACGGCAACGGCTGGGTGACGCTGGCCGACCCCGAGGGCAACGAGTTCTGCATCGAGCGCTCCGCCGCCGAGCGGGCTGCGTCCTCCCCCGGCCCCCGCACCATCCGCCTCGCCAGCTGACCCGCCGACGTGCGGGTTCTTGCGCGCCGAGGTGTCGGTTCTTGCGTCAGAGCCCGAGCAGCCGCAGCCCGGCGGCGGTCCCGGCCGCGGCCAGCACCACCACCACGAACGGTGCGTGACGCCAGGCCAGCACCCCGGCCACGAGTACGGCGATCGGCCGCGCCAGGTCGGCCGGCTCGCGGCCGTCGGCCACGGCGCTGGTGACCGCGAGCGCGACCAGCAGCACCGTCGCGGCGATGCCCATCAGCGCCTGAATCCGGAGGCTGGGCGTGAACTGGGACCGCAGCAGCGGCCCGGCTGCACGGTAGGCGTACGTGCCCGCGCCGAGCACGACCCCGGAGACCAGGATCGCGGTGGTGCCGATCATGCGGCCACCTCCTCGAAGTGCCGCCCCGGTCGGGCGAGGACCAGGCCGAACAGCGAGAAGAGCACGGGCAGTCCCGACGGCAGGAACGGCGTGAGCGCCAGGGCGATCACAGCACCGAGCAGCGCCGGCGCGCGCGTCGTTCGGTCACGCAGGCCGGGCAGCACCAGCGCCACCAGGACCGCCGGGAACGCCGCATCGAGCCCGAACGCGTCGGTGTCGGTGATCGCGGTGCCGGCCAGCGCACCGAGCAGCGACCCGATGTTCCAGCAGACCCAGAGCATGACGCCGCAGGTGAAGAAGGCCACCCGCCGCCGGTGCGGGTCGCGCTGGGCGAGCGCGAAGGCGACCACCTCGTCGATCATCAGGTAGCTGCCGAACAGCCGATGGTCCTTGACCGTGTCCGCGAGTGCGAACCCGAACGGCAGGTGCCGCGCGTTCACGAGCAGCCCGGCCACCACCGCCGCGACCGGGCTGCCGCCCGCGGCGACCACCCCGGTGAAGAGGAACTGGCTGGCGCCGGCGAACACCACCACGGACATGTACGACGGAGTCCAGGTCGGCAGCCCCTCGCTGACGGTGATCGCGCCGTACGACGCTCCGACGACGCCGACCGCGAGGCAGACCAGGGTGATGTCGCGCAGGAGCTCCTGGCCCAGCTCGTCCCGAATCCGCCGTACCCAGTGCCCGCCCATCCCCCGTGGATAGGCCCTCGTCCCCACCACCGTCAAACGCGGAGGTGTGAGTTCTTGCGCGTCGAGACTGCACGTCTTGCGATCCGCGTCACAAGGACTCACACCTCGGCGCGCAGGAACACGCATCTGGTGGGGAAATGGGGGATCGACCCCGGCGGGACGACAGAACGTCCAGCCGGGGCCGAGTTCCGGGGAGGCGCAGCCCCAGTGCCTTCCCGGTCCGGGTCCGCGGAGTCGGCGGGCCCGGGGGTCGAGGGGGAGAGGGGCGTCGTGGGTGGCCGCTCCGCCGGGTGGGTGGCGCCCCCGTGGGGTGGGGCGCCTCCCGGATGACGCGCTCGGTCAGGGCACGTCGTACTTCATGGTGAACGCACCCGAGCCGGAGTACGCGTAGACGTCCCAGCGGTAGCTTCCTGCCGTGGCGGTGTAGGTGATCGCCTCGGTCGACGTGGAGCCCTCGCTGGCCGCGACATCCACCCAGGCGCTGCCGTTCCAGCGCTGCAGGTAGAGGTCGAAGTCGGTGCCGGCGGGCCCGGTCAGGCAGCCCACGATGGGACCGGCCGCGGCCGAGAAGCCGGACGTGGACGGCTTGTACGTCGAGGTGCCCTGCGAGCCGGTACCGGTCGAGGTCACCTCGGTGCAGGTGCCACCACCGCCGCCGCCCCCACACGTCGCCTCACCGGACTGCGCCGGGACGGAGATCGCGTTCCACGCGGCCTTGACGGTGTTGAAGTTGGTGCAGTTGGTGGTGCCGTACAGGTTGACCGCGGCCTGGAGCGTGGCCTTGCGGGCGGCGCCGTGCGTCCAGTTCGAGGTCTTCAGCAGCAGGCCGTTGTAGAAGATCTTGCCCGCGGTCTGGATGCCCAGCCCGGTGACGGTCGACCCGTTGCAGGTCGGCGAGGCCGGGGAGGCGTTGGAGCCCTGGGACAGCAGGTAGAACCAGTGGTTCAGCGGGCCGGCGGCGGCGTGCACCTCGGTGCTCTTGATCGACGTCGACCAGCAGTTCGGGTCGCCGAGCGCGCTCGGGTTGTACATGTTGCGGATCGGGCCGCTGCCGGTCAGGTTCGCCTTCTCGCCGACCAGGAAGTCACCCGGGTCGTTGGGGTTGGCCGCGTAGAACTCGGTCATCGCGCCGAAGATGTCACCGGTGGACTCGTTCATGCCGCCGGTCTCGTTGTCACCGTTCGAGCCGCCCGGTGTCGTGTAGAAGATGCCGTGGCCGTTCTCGTGGGCGACGATGTCGATCGCGGTGAGCTGGCGGGCGTTGTCGGAGGAGTGCCCGAAGTTCGTCGTGGCGCCGTCCCAGTAGGCGTTGACGTCGTTCAGCCCGACCATCGCCGGGTAGCCGGTGCCGTTGCCCTTGATGCCGCTGCGGCCCAGCCAGGCCGAGAGCATGTCCCACTCCTTGTTCATCGCGTACATCGCGTCGACGCAGCCGGTCTCGAGGCTGGTGCCGGTGCCGTTGCCCCACACGTTGTCGGTGCCGGTGTACGCCGCGCCGTTCTGGCCGCCGCACTTCTGGCCGGAACGCGTGGTGTCGGTCATCGAGTACGACGTGCCCGAGCCGGAGGTGCCGAAGGAGACGTTGCCGTTGTAGTAGCCCGTGCCGGTGCCGGCCACGACCTCGTCCCAGCTGCTGATGGTCTCGCCGGACTTCGCGTCGGTGTAGACGTGCAGCCTGGACGGGATGCCGGCCTTGGTGCCGGTCACCACGGTCTCGTAGGCCAGCCGCGGCGCGCCCTCGGCGTACACGACCAGCTCGGGGGTGGACGTCTTCGAGGTCTTCTTCAGCTCCGAGCGGGCGTCGGTGCGGGCCGCCGGCGCGGCGACGGTCGGCTTCACCGAGGCGAGGGAGATGGTGCGCTCCTGGCCGGTGGTGCGGCCGGTGACCTTGCCGTCCTTGTTCACCGCCACCACGAAGTCGCCCCCGACGACCGGCAGGCCGCGGTAGGTGCGCTCGTACGCGACGTACCAGGTGCCGGCGGTGCCCTGGTGGGCGCCGGCCCGGACGAATCCGTCGTTCTTGCTCTTCTTGAACAGCGAGCCACGGTCGGCGACATAGTCGCTCGCGGCCGCGACCGCGTCGGTGCGACCCTGCGCGTCCTTGGCCACGACCGGCGGCTTCGTGCTCTCGGTGCCTGCCTGCGTGAACGACGGGGCCTGGCCGCTGAACGCGAGCGCGCCGGCGACGGTGGTCGCCATCGCTGCGCCGAGCAGCCTCTTCTGGGGGGACTTCACGATTGTTGCTCCTTCCGGCGCCCGCCAAGGTGTGCGGACGGCCGGGTCGAGTCAACGGCCACGGGACGGTCGTCCGGAACGGGGAAAACCCTTGACTGGGGCGAGGGTGGCGCCCGGGGGATCGCCGAATGGTCAGAAACTGCATGCCGGGGGCGGCTTTTGTTGCCGTTGGGGACCAAACGGCAGGGTTACGGGCGCGAGCTCAGCACCCGCGCCAGCTGCGTCCGCGACCGCACGTCCAGCTTCCGGTAGATCCGGGTCAGGGTCGCCTCGACGGTCTTCACCGAGAGGTACAGCCGCTCGGCGATCTCCCGGTTGCTGGCGCCGTCGGCGGCCTCGCGGGCGACCCGGGCCTCGGTGTCGGTGAGCAGCGCCACCGGCCCCTGCTCGTCCGCCTCGGCCCGCGACGGGTCGAGGGCGGCCTGCGCCTGGGCGGCCCAGGGCACCGCCTTGATCTCCTGGAAGAGCTCGTACGCCGCGACGAGCGCGCCGCGGGAGGCGGCCAGCCGGCGGCGGCGCCGCTCGACGTACCCCCGACCGAGCAGGCTGCGCCCGAGGTCGACCTGCATGTGGAGGCGCTCGAACGTCGCGGCGGCCTCGTCGAGCAGCGCGATCGCGCGGTCGTGGTCGCCGAGCGCGGTATGCAG
Organism: Nocardioides sp.; assembly: GCA_040512455.1. Classification (GTDB taxonomy): domain Bacteria; phylum Actinomycetota; class Actinomycetes; order Propionibacteriales; family Nocardioidaceae; genus Nocardioides. The sequence goes on along the minus strand of JBEVFC010000173.1, from coordinate 5,797 downwards.
CGAGGCCTCGGCGCGCTGCAGCTGGGCGCGCGCGCCGTCGGCGCCGGGCCGGCCGGCGAGGGCGTCCCAGGACTCCGCGACCACCGCCGCCGCCTCGTCGAGGTCGCCGGTGGCCACCAGCGCGGTCACCAGCTCGGCCTGCCACCGGTTGACGGTCGGGTCGCTGATGCCGTTCTCGCGCTCGATCGCCCGGACCCGTTGCAGCGCGGTGGCGCCCGACCCGGCCTCGCCGAGGCGCATCGCGGCCTGGCCGAGGACCAGCAGATGCCGTTGCAGGTAACGGATGTCACCGCGTTCGTCGCAGACCGCGACGCCCTGCTCGGCCAGCGCCCGGGCCAGCTCGAGGTCGCCGCCGGCCAGCTCCGCGACCGCGCTGATGAACCAGCCGGCGTGCGCGTCCAGGTCGAAGCGCTCGCCCACCCGCGCCGCCCGGGCGGCGTACTCCATCGCCTCCCTGCACCGCCCGCGTCGTACGCCGACTTCGACCAGGCAGCGGAGCACGTGCACCGTGTCCTGGCCCGCGCCCGCCTCGACCCGTGACAGCAGGGTGAGGAAGGCGGCCCAGGCCTCGTCGAGCCGGTCGTCGTAGAACGCGAACCGGGCGGCCATGTACCGCGGCGTGGTGTGCACCATCCCCGGCGCGGACGGCTCGGGCAGCGACAGCGCGCGGGCCAGCACCGCGTCGTGGTCGCCGGCGCCGGTCCACCGCCGGGTCACCGCGAGCAGCGGCAGCGCCATCGCCTCGGCCCGCTCGTCGCCGAGGCGGCGCAGGATCCGCACCGCCTCCAGGGCGTTGGCCTCCACGTCCAGCGGCCGCGAGGCCATCTGGTGCATGCGGGCCCGCTGGAGGAGCACGTTGGCGACCAGCAGCGGGTCGTCCCCGGCGTCGTTGAAGGCGGCCGCGAGCACCTCCTCAATGGCGGAGCGTCCGGTCCCGGCCAGCTCGACCAGCGCCAGCCGGACCCGGACCCGCTGGGCGGGCTCGGCGTCGGCGACGTCGAAGTCGTCGAGAGCGCGGTACGCGAGATCGGCATGGTTGCCGGGTGCCGCCGCCTCGACCGCGGAGGCCAGCCAGCCCACCCGCTCGGCCTGCAGCTCGACGGGGCTGCGGTCGGCCGCGAGCACCAGCAGCTCGACCGCCAGCTCGCGCGCGCCCCGCCGCAGCGCGGCCCCGGCACCGGCACCCAGCCGCAGGGCCAGCTCGCGGTCCGGGCCGGAACCGGCGAGGGCCTCGTGCCGCAGCCCCTCGGCCTCACTGGGCGCCGTGGCCGCCAGCCGGCGGTGCAGCTCGGCGCGTTCGGCGGCCGGCACCGACTCCGTCGCGATCCGGCCCAGTGCCGCCGGCGTGAACCGGACCGCCTCGTCGTCCAGCGCGACCAGCCCGGCGCGGGCGGCCTGCCGCAGGTCCGTGTCGGCGTCGGCGAGGCCGGCCCGGAGCAGCTGGCGGGTGGTCGGGCGCAGCAGCAGGGAGGCCAGCACCAGCGTGCGGCGTACCTCCTCGGGCTGGGCGAGCAGCCGCTCGCGCAGCATCCGCTCGATGCTCGGCGGCAGTGGGCTCGGGCGTCCCTGCACGGACGGGGTCTCGCCGATGGCACCCGCCAGGGCGAGCGCCAGCGAGGGCACCCCGCCGGACTCGACCACCACCCGCTGGGCGACCGCCGGCGTCAGGCCGTGGGTGGTGAGCAGCGCGGCCAGGTCGGTTGCGGCCAGCGGCCCGACCTCGACGTGCTCGACCCGGGTGAGACCGGGCAGGTCGGGCGCCTCGTCGCCGAAGGTGACCACGAAGCCGACCCGGTCGACCAGCCGCCGGCCGGCGTAGACGACCGCCTCGAGCGACTGCCGGTCCACCCACTGCGCGTCGTCGACGAGGACCAGCACCGGGCCCGCCGCGGTCAGCCGCTCGAGCAGGTGCAGCCAGGCCCGGCCGGCGAGGTGGGCGGTGGTGGCGCCGTCGGGGGCGCCGATCAGGCCGTCGCGGAAGCAGGCCATCGCGGTCGGCAGCGCGGCGACCAGGTCGGCGGGGGTCTGGTCCCAGAGGTCCTGGAGCGCGGCCCAGGTGAGCCGCTGCTCGCTGATAGCGCCGCCGACGCGCAGCACCGTGGTCCCGGCATCGGACGAGGTGGTCTCGAGCTCGTCGAGCAGCGCGCTCTTGCCGATGCCGGTCGGTCCGTGCAGGGTGACCGCGCGACCCTCGCCGAGGGCGCGACGTACTCCCTCGAGGAGGGCGCGACGACCGACCAGCGGGGACATCCTGCGGAGGCTACCGGGGGTTGGCCGGGACCGGCACCCCCGCTAGGGGGCGCCGGTCAGCAGCGGGCTGACGACCGGGGTGTAGCCGTTGGCGTGCCCCGCCTTGTTCGGGTGGTAGCTCTCCGAGATCGGGTTCGACAGCCCGTTCAGCCACTCGGTGCTGTCGCACACCGCATGGCCGACGAACCGGCTCGCCGGGTTCGCGAACGCGAACCCCTTCGAGGTCGCCTGCGCCGAGGTCGTGCTGTTGAGCAGGTCCGCGGTCGCGTTGAGCCGGGACTCCTCGGCGGGGCTGAACCAGGTGCCCGCGTTGCAGTCCTCGCCGTTGAAGATCCGCGGGTAGCCGACCACCACGACCTTGGCGTCGGGCGCCTTGCTCCTGATCGAGGCGTACAGGGTGGAGAGCCGACCGGGCAGCGTGTTGGTGATGAAGGTCCGTGCCTTGTCGATCGCCGCGTTGCAGTTGCTCAGCCAGCCGGGCTGCGCACACTCGGTGAGCACCTTCGCGAAGCCGGCGTCGTTGCCGCCGACCGAGATGCTGACGTAGCTGGTGGCCGCGGTCAGGGCCGAGAGCTGCGTGTTGGTGACGCCGGCAGTGGTCGCACCGGAGCAGGCCTTGAACGTGAGCGCGTAGCCGCGGGCGGCCGCGATCAGCTTGGGGTAGGCGAACGTCGACCGCTGGCAGGACGTGCCGTCGGCGATGTAGCTGCGGGTCCCGGTGCCCGACGCGTACGAGTCACCCAGCGCGACGTACGACGGCGACGGCGCGGCCGCCTGGGCGGGCGCCTGGACGAGCGCGAGGGCCACCAGCGCGAGGAGCCCGGTGAGGACGGCGGTCAGTCTGTTCTTCTTCATGCACTGCTCCTGATCACGGCGGCCCCCACACGTGACGCACGTCACCCTAACCGCACAGGAGCCCGGCCGGCCCCCCAGAGATACCCCCCGCCGAGGTGTCACTTCTTGCGCGTCGACGTGTCGGTTCTTGCGAACCGGTCAGTGGCAGGCTGGTCCCATGACCTATCCCGACCCGACGTACGTCGGGGAGCACGGCACCACCAGCGCCACCATCCGCCGCGGAGGCAGCCCGCCGGACCTGGAGTACCGCAACGGCGGCACCGTCGACTACCTCGCGACCGGCGCGGAGACCGGCGGCCAGTTCGGGCTCTACCGCTGGAACTTCAGCGGCGCCGTCTCCGGCCCCGACCCGCACTTCCACCGCACCATCTCGGAGTCGTTCGTCATCCTGTCCGGCACGGTGCGGCTGTACGACGGCACCGAGTGGACCGACACCCACGCCGGCGACTTCGCGCACGTGCCGCCCGGCGGGATCCACGGGTTCCGCAACGAGTCCGGCGAACCGGCGTCGATGCTGCTGATGTTCAGCCCGGGCGCGCCGCGCGAGGAGTACTTCGAGACGCTGCAGAGGCTCGGTCGGGGGCTGCCCATGACCGCCGAGGAGAAGGACGCCTTCTTCCTCGCCCACGACAACCACTGGATCTGAGCGGTCGGCTCAGGGCTGCCGCCCGGCGGCGCCGATCAGCCGGTCGAGCGCCGACGCGTCGGCCGGCACCGGGACCTCCGGCCCGAACAGCCCGTTCCGCAGGCCCTCGTTGCCGGGCAACGTCATCGGCTCGACGAACGCGAAGCAGGTGGCCACGTCCTCGTCCCGGACGCTGAACTCCTGCCCGGTCGCCCGGGCCAGGTCCCAGCCGTGCACGACCACCTCGTTCATGGCCACCGTCGCCGCGACCGGGCCGGGCATCTCGACTCCGCCGGCGCGGGCGGTGCCGTCGTACGCCGCGGGGTCGCGCCAGGCGTCCGCGAGCCGGGTCAGATCGCGGGAGATCCGCTCGCGCCAGCCCTGCTCGAGGCGGCCGGCGTCGCCGGACGGCCCGGCCGCTGATCCGGGCAGGTCCTCCTTGCGGGCGGCCGCGGTGAAGGCGAGCGCAAGCCCGCCGATGTGGTCCACGAGGTCGCCCACGGCGTACGCCGGGCACGGGGTCGCCGCGTCCAGCTGGTCGTCGCGCACTCCGACGATCAGGTCGGTCATCGCGCGAGTGGCAGGTCCGAGGTCAAGAGTCTCCATGGACGTGCCGACCCGACCCGATGCCGGAACTCATCGCAAGAACTCGCACCTCGGCGGGCAGGAACTCACACCTGGTCAGTGCTTGTGGCGGGGCTTCCTGCTGCCGTGGTCGCCGTACGAACGCGCGGGGCGGTCGTCGCGGGCACCGGCGGCGTCGCCGGGGTCGGCCTTGCGCAGCTCGATGAGCTTCCCCGAGATCCGGGTGGTCCTCAGCGAGTCCCAGGTGTCACCGGACAGGTCCGCGGGCAGCTCGACCAGCGAGAAGTCGGGCCGGATGTCGATGCGCCCGAAGTCGCCGCGACCCAGGCCGCCCTCGTTGGCGAGCGCGCCGACGATCTGGCGCGGCTCGACCTTGTGGCGCTTGCCGACGGCGATCCGGTACGACGCCATCGGGCCGCCGCTGCCGGCGCGCGACGGGCGCTCCTTGCGGGGGCCACGGTCGCTACGGGCGGCGCCCCGGTCGTCGCGCTGCCCACGGTCCTTGCTGGGCGGCGGGGTGCGCATCTGGTCGTGCGCCGGGTCGAGCAGCAGCGGCTCGTCGCCCTGGAGGGCGACGGCGAGCGCGGCGGCAACGTCCATCTCGGGCACGTTGTGCTCGCGCACGTAGTGCTCGACGACGTCCCGGAAGAAGCCCACCCGCTCGGTGGCCAGCGCCGCGGTGATCGCGTCGTCGAAGCGGGCCAGGCGGGTGACATTGATGTCCTCGACCGTCGGCAGCTGCATCTGGGTCAGCGGCTGGCGGGTGGCCTTCTCGATGGCCTTGAGGAGGTACCGCTCGCGCGGGGTGACGAACGAGATCGCGTCGCCGCTGCGGCCGGCGCGGCCGGTGCGGCCGATGCGGTGCACGTAGGACTCGGTGTCGGTGGGGATGTCGTAGTTGACGACGTGGCTGATCCGCTCGACGTCGAGCCCGCGCGCGGCGACGTCCGTGGCGACGAGGATGTCGAGCTTGCCGGCCTTGAGCTGGTTGACGGTCCGCTCGCGCTGCACCTGGGCGACGTCACCGTTGATGGCCATCGCGGAGAACCCGCGGGCCCGCAGCTTCTCGGCGAGGGTCTCGGTCTCGTTCTTGGTGCGGACGAAGACGATCATCCCCTCGAAGTTCTCGACCTCGAGGATGCGCGTGAGGGCGTCGACCTTCTGGGGGTAGGACACCATCAGGTAGCGCTGGGTCGTGTTGGCCGCGGTCGTCGTCTTGCTCTTGACGGTGATCTCGGCGGCGTCGGTGAGGTACTTCTTCGAGATGCGGCGGATCTGCGACGGCATCGTCGCCGAGAACAGCGCGACGTGCTTCTCGACCGGGGTGTCCGCGAGGATCGTCTCGACGTCCTCCGCGAAGCCCATCTTGAGCATCTCGTCGGCCTCGTCGAGGACCAGGAAGCGCAGCTGCGAGAGGTCGAGGGTGCCCTTCTCGAGGTGGTCCATGATCCGGCCGGGCGTGCCGACGACGATGTGGACGCC
>JBEVFC010000171.1:0-4789 GCA_040512455.1 Nocardioides sp. | reverse complement strand
TGTCCATGGAGGAAGCCGAGGAGCAGGTGCTCGCCTACATCAAGGAGTTCTGCCCCGACGGCAGCCGGCCCCCGCTGGCCGGGAACACCGTCGCCACCGACCGGTCCTTCCTGGCCCGGGACATGCCGACGCTCGAGGCGTTCCTGCACTACCGCATCGTCGACGTCTCCTCGATCAAGGAGCTGTCCCGCCGCTGGTTCCCGCGGGCCTACTACCAGGCGCCCGCCAAGCGGGGCAACCACCGGGCGCTCGCCGACATCCAGGAGAGCATCGAGGAGCTGCGGTACTACCGCGAGGCCGTCTTCGTGGCGTCGCCCGGCCCGGACAGCGTGACAGCGCGTGGGATCGCGGCCCGCCACGGGGGTTCGCTCACCGGGCTCGTCGACGGCCCGACCGGGTCATCTGCCACCGACCCCGCCATCGACCCCGCCATCGCGCCCGTCGAGGTCCCGCCCGATTCCGGGAAGGCCGACCCCAACTAGTACACTCCTCACCGATCCCGGTCCTGCCGGGATTCGTCATGGTGGGTATAGCTCAGCTGGTAGAGCGCCGCGTTGTGGTCGCGGATGTCGCGGGTTCAAGTCCCGTTACTCACCCCAGCGCTTCGAGCCCCTGACCTGCGGAAACGCGGACAGGGGCTCGATGCATTTACGCCGCTGCCCCCAGTTGGGGGGGCAGTCTGGGGGGCACCCAAGAAAAGTCGGGGGCAGTTGCGGGGTCGATTGCGCAGGAGAACGACCCCCGCACCGTCAGGCCGGTCAGCACAACCGACCGAGACGACGGAGCACCCCAGCATGTGGATCGAGAAGCGCGGCCAGCAGCACCGGGTCTGCTGGCGCAACCGGAGCGAGACCGGCCCCAAGAAGGCGTTCGAGCCCTTCGATACCCGTGAGCAGGCCCACGCGTTCATCACGCTGGCCCGGGCCAGCAACCTGGCCGGCGCCGTGGACTACGTGCGCAACCCCTCCAACGAGGCGCTGATGACCCTGCCTGGCCGGCCGCCGGTTCCCGCCGCCGAGGTGCCGTCGACGGCCCGGGAGGCCGTCGCCGGTCTGGTGGCGTCGACCTCGGGCATCGGGGACCGGTACGACCCCCGCGTCGACGTCACGTTCTTCGGCTCCGGCCCGGTGGTGCTCGTCCAGCGCCGCGCTGAACTCCGGCGAGAAGGCCCCGAAGCTGGCGACCCGGCTCGACCTCGGCACCCGGAGGTGGACCCGGCTGCCCGATCCGGGGCGGGACCGGCGGAGGTGCCCGTTAGGCCACCGCGAGGCTGATCCCGGCGCGCTCGTCCACCTTGACCAGTCGCAGCACCCGCTCGACATTCGGCCGAGGCGCGAGGAGCCTGAGCAGACCGCCCGCTGCCCGGAAGTCGCGGCTGAGCCCCTCGAGGCGCCGTCCGGAATCGACGTCGAGGAAGGCGACGTCGGCGAGGTCCAGGGTCAGCACCTTGCCGACCCCGGCCACGGCGGCGCTCACGACGGCGTCGATGACGTCCCGGTTGGAGACGTCCAGCTCACCGTGCAGCACCAGCCCGTGCGAGTTCGGGCTCGTTCCGAAGCTCGCCTGCCGAACGCCGGTCAGGTGGTCCGCCACGATGGCGTCCAACCCGGGGCCGGTGGTGGCCGACCGGGAGTACTGGCACATGACACTGACCGGAAGGGTCCGGACCATCTCCTCGACACCTCGCTCGATCGCCGGGTACGTCGAGGGCAACAGCCACTGGAGAGCAGCGTCCACGTCGACCGACATCCGCACCGCCGAGAACCCCTCCGCCAGGCTCCGCTGGATCGGGGCGTGCTGGCCCTCGGGCGGGTAGAACTCCTCCAGCGGCAACATCGCGAGCCGACCGTCGCGGAGGGCGGTCTCGGCGTCGATCCCGTCCGCAGCCAGGACGGCGACCAGCGACTCGGCGGACGCGGCCGGCGCCTCGGCGTAGATGACCTTCTCACCCAGCTCCAGTCCCCGACGAACCCAGGACCCGACGCCAGTCCGGCGCTCCCGCTCCGTGGCGTGCAGCAGAAGGAGGTGCCCGTCCCAAACGCCAGGCGCGGCATCCCGATCGGCGGCCACTGTCCCAGCGTAGACCCGCCGCGCAGGTCCGCGCGGTCGGGAGAGAGCGAGGTTATTCCCACAGCCCGAGCGTGGACCGCCCTGCCGGGAAAGAACGATCGACCCGCCCGGGCCCGTGGGTTGCCGTGTGCCACGGGGTACCGTTTGAGGGAGTCGGGAAGCCGACATACCGTCGGCGGTTCGGCCGCGATGCCATGAACGATGAGCGAACCTCCTCGCACCCTCACTATCGCCACGACGTCCTGATTCACGACGACGACGCCGCGCTCGTCAGTGCGACCCGTAACTTCGTCGGACGGGGCCTCGAGGCCGGTGCGGACGTACTCGTCCACGGCACCCGCGGCCGGATCGCCATGCTCGAGCAGGCGCTCGCCGCCCACCCGCAACTCACCTACGGGTACGACGAGCAGATGTACCTGGCGCCCTCGCAGACGCTGTTCGAGTACCAGCGCCAGCTCGCGGAAAGGGATCCGCGTGCCCGTGACCTGTGGGTCACGGGCACCGTGCCGCTGGGGGCGACCAGCGCTGCGCAGGCGGCTTGGTCGCGGTACGAGTCGGCCGTGAACGAGGCGCTCGGGTCGTTCCCGTTCCAGGCGATGTGCACCTACGACACCCGGACCACGCCCACGGCGGTGATCGCCGCTGCCCGCGCCAGCCACCCGGGCCTCAACAACGGCGAGGGCAGCGTGCCCTGTCCGGACTATCGTCCACCCGCGGACTTCCTCGCCCACCCACTGGCGAAGGTGCCGCAGGCGCCGCGGGAGGCGCCGCAGCTGGCCACCGACGTGCTTGGGCTCGACGACCTCGGCTCCCTACGCGACCTGGTCCGGACCACGGCCCGCTCGGCCAGTGCCCTCCCGCTCGACGCCATCGAGGACCTCCTTGTGGCCATCAACGAGGTGATCGCCAACGGCGTCATTCACGGCTCCCCACCCGTGTCGGTGACGGTGTGGGTCAACCTCGCCGAGATCGTCGTCCAGGTCGTCGACAACGGTCACGGCGGCGTGCATCCGCTCGCTGGATACCGCTTCCCCGACTTCGACGGAGCGGTGGGCCTCTGGGTGGCTCGGCAGGAGGTCGACGACCTCATCATCGACACCCCGCGCGACGGCGGCTGCCGCATCCTGCTGATCAAGTCCTGACGCCCATTCAGGGCTGCCATCCCCGGGCGTCCACCGGACGCCTCCGTGCTCAACGTGAAAAAATGGTGCAGCGGCTGCGCTCTGCGAAGTAGCGCCCGCCGGGCAGGAGTACCCGCCCGATTTCTGACCAGCTGGGCTCACCGGATGGCGCGCCGTCACCACGTCGAACCACTCGTCGGGGAAGGGGGTTCGATCGCGGCGGCCGGCGGATCACTGTGCGTGTGCCGGACGAGGTCGACATGAACATCTCGCGTGATGACGACAACTCGGCCGCCCGCAACTGCCCCGCTTCCCATCTTGGCGATGCGCGTGGTCGGTCCGAGTGCTGAGGTTGGGTCGCCTGGAGCATGCGTTCTTCAGTGCTGCCGGCAGCACCAGACCCAGGCGGCGTGACCGAGATGCCCGCCTGGGTGCAAGCCATCGTCGTCGTCGCCGGGTCGCTGTCAGCTGCGCACGTTGGTTGGCCTGCCGTCCAGACGGCAGCCCCGGTCACGCGGCCGGTACCGGCTCGACGGCGGGTTCAAGTCCCGTTACTCACCCCAGTGGAAGAGGTTCGGCCCCGGCGATGTCGCCGGGGCCGAACCTCATTTCTGGCCCATCGGCAGCGTCGTGTGCCCGCCCCCGAAGTCCCGGCCCGGCTAGGTTGGGCGCGTGGAGACGGAGAAGAAGCAGTACGACGTGGTCGTGGTCGGCGGCGGGCACAACGGTCTGGTGTCGGCGGCGTACCTCGCCCGCGCGGGACTCTCGGTCCTCGTCCTCGAGCGGCTCGGCCACACCGGCGGCGCCGCGGTGTCGGCGACGGCGTTCGCGGGCCAGCCCGCGCGGCTCTCCCGATACTCCTACCTCGTGTCGCTCATGCCCGACCAGCTCATCGACGACCTCGGCCTGGACATCTCCCTGGCGTCGCGCACCACGGCGTCGTACACACCCGTGCTGCGCAACGGGAAGCCGGGCGGCCTGCTCGTCGAGCGCCCCGACGGGGCGGCGACCCGACGCTCGTTCGAGGAGCTGACCGGCGGCAGCGGGGAGTACGACGCGTGGCGCGCGTTCTACGCCCAGGTCGGCGAGCTCGCGCACGCCGTGGCGCCGACACTGCTGTCGCCCCTGCCCACCGAGCGGGCGATCCGCGACCAAGTGGATCCGCGCATCTGGCACGACTTCGTCGACACGCCCCTGGGCGCCACCATCGAGTCGCGCTTCGCCGACGACACGGTCCGCGGGGTGGCCGCGACCGACGCCCTGATCGGCACGTTCGCCTCGCTGCACGACCCCTCCCTCCTCCATAACCGGTGCTTCCTCTACCACCTCAGCGGCAACGGCAGGGGCGTGTGGGGGGTGCCGGTGGGGGGCATGGGTGCCGTCACCCACGCACTGGCCCGGGCCGCGACCGAGGCCGGGGCCGACATCATCACCTCGGCCGGCGTCAGCGCGATCCGCGGCGACGGCGACGGCGCGGAAGTGACCTGGCACGACGGGAGCACCTCGCACACCGTCGGCGCCCGGTTCGTGCTGGCCAACGTCGCGCCGTGGGTGCTGCGGATCCTTCTCGGCGAACCGGCCGACCCGGAGACGAAGCC
>JBEVFC010000151.1:0-15785 GCA_040512455.1 Nocardioides sp. | reverse complement strand
GACTCCTCGGTCAGCGACTCGGGGTTGCCCATGAACCCGGGGATGAGCCGAACCACGGCCTCGGTGATCGCGAGCGCGGCCACCTCTCCTCCGTTGAGCACGTAGTCGCCGAGTGAGATCTCGCGCACCTCGGCGCGGGTGGCGGCGTCGTCCAGCACCCGCTGGTCGATGCCCTCGTAGCGCCCGCACGCGAACACCAGGTGCTCACGCGTGGCCAGCTCGGCGGCCAGCGCCTGGCTGAACGGCTCCCCACTGGGAGTGGTGAACACGACGGTCGTCGCCGGGGTGACCAGCGCGTCGAACGCCTCGCCCCACGGCTCGGGCTTCATCACCATGCCGGCCCCGCCGCCGTACGGCGAGTCGTCGGTGGTGCGGTGCCTGTCGCGGGTCCAGTCCCGGAGGTCGTGCACGGTGAGGTCGAGCAGGCCCTTGGCCCGGGCCTTGCCGGGCAGCGAGAGCTCCAGAGGGGCGAGGTAGTCGGGGAAGATCGAGACGATGTCCAGCTTCATCGGCACCGGCTCACGCCTCGTCCTCGAACGGCGTGACCAACCCGGGCCGGTCCGCGACGACCACCCTCCCGCCGGCGAGGTCGACCTCGGGCACCAGCGCGGAGACGAACGGCACCAGGGCCTCGCGCCGGTCGGGGGTGCGGATCTGGAGCAGGTCCTGGGCGCCGCCGTGGACGACCCGGCTGACGGTGCCGAGCAGAGAGCCCTCGAGGTCGACCGCCTCCAGCCCGATCAGCTGGTGGTCGTAGAACTCGTCGGGGTCCTCGGGCGTGGCGTCCGCCGGCAGCGTGGCGTGCAGCACGATCCCCCGGGCCGCCTCGGCGGCGTCGCGGCCGGAGATCTCCTCGAACCGGGCGAGCAGCACGCCCTGGTGCCAGCGGGTGCCGGCCACGGTGACCGCGGTGAGCCGGCTGGCCGAGCCGGTCGGCGGCTCCGCCCGGAGCGTGACCCCGTCGGCGAAGCGCTGCGCGGGCTCGTCGGTGCGTACGTCGACCGTGACCTCGCCACGGAGGCCGTGCGGCTTGCCGATCCGGCCGACCACGAGCTCGATGTCAGTCACGGGGTCAGGGTAGTGGGCCGTTGGTTTCCCTGGTCGGCCGGGGAAACCCGTGGTTGACGGGCACTGCAACCCCTGACAACCACCAGTTCAGCCCATCAACGCCCTCCGCAAGCAGAACGGGCGCCCCTCCCGAAGGAGAGGCGCCCGTTCCGTGGCTGTGCTGGGTTCAGCGGCGACGGTCGACGTCCACGAAGTCGATCCGCGCGCCACCCCGGCCCGCGAGGGCAGAGATGACGGTGCGGAACGCCGACGCGGTGCGACCGCTGCGGCCGATGACCTTGCCGAGGTCGTCGGGGTGCACGCGCACCTCGAGGATCGAGCCGCGGCGCAGCTGCTTGTCGCGCACGGACACGTCGTCCGGGTGGTCGACGATTCCGCGCACCAGGTGCTCCAGCGCATCGGCAAGCATGCTCAGGCCTCGGTCTTGGCGTCGCTGTCAGCGGTCTCGGCGGTCTCGGCCTCGGCGGCAGCGCCGTCCGGGGTCTCGGACGCCGGAACCTCGGCCGGAGTCTCCTCGGCCTTCGGCTCCTCAGCCTTGGGCTCGTCGGCCTTCTTCTCGGCCTTGGGCTCCTCAGCCTTGGCCTCGTCGGCCTTCTTCTCGGCCTTCTTGTCGGCCTTCTTGGTGGTCGCGCCACCCTTGGGCTCGTTCGCGGAGTCCTTGAGGGCCTCGTTGAAGATCTCGGTCTTGTCGCGCTTCGGCTCGGCGAACTTCAGGGTGCCCTCGGTGCCGGGCAAGCCCTTGAACTTCTGCCAGTCACCGGTGATCTTCAGCAGGGCAGCGACGGCCTCGGACGGCTGCGCGCCGACACCGAGCCAGTACTGGGCCCGGTCGGAGGTGACGGCGATGATCGACGGCTCCTCCTTGGGCTGGTACGTGCCGATCTCCTCGATGACCTTGCCGTCGCGCTTCTTGCGCGAGTCGACGACGACGATGCGGTACTGCGGCACACGGATCTTGCCCATGCGCTTCAAACGGATCTTGACGGACACGTGTGGGTGTCTCCTCGGAAGTTGTGTGTGGTGAGGCAGCCGGAACCGGGTGGGGACCAGGGCGGCGGCCTCGGTGGATCCAGGCGCGTCCGGCTGAGAGGGACCGAACGCGCAGGACTCAGCGGGAGATTCTGCCAGACCCAGGGGGTCCTCCGGAAATCAGGGCGTCACTGGCCCCGACGGTCCGGGCTGGTACGACGGTACGACTCCTCCCCAGTACGTCGCCCACGCCCCCGGACCCACACGTTCGGCCGCCACTGGCCGGTTTCCCGAATGCCGGCGGGGGCAGGATGGGGGGATGACCGCGTGGCCCCCTCCTCCCCCGCAGCAGCAGCAGCAGAAGCCCCGACCCAGCCGGTGGTGGTTCGCGGTCGGCGGCGGCCTGATGCTTTTCGCCGCGGCGGTCGGCGTGGCCGCCTGGGTCCTCCTCTTCCGCGGCCTCATGCAGACCGACACGTCCGTTCCCGTGGACGGCCGCAGCCACCAGGTCACGGTCCCGACCGACGGTGACCGGATGGTCTGGGCCGACACCCTCGCCGAGCGGCCGCAGTGCACGGTCACCGACCGGGAGTCCGGACAGGAGATCCCGCTCAAGGCGACCAACGGCACCTTCGAGCGCAACGAGCAGACCGCGGTGCGGTCGTTCGCGCCCGGCAGCGGCACCCTCGACGTCACCTGCGAGGGCGACCCGTCCACCGAGGTCGAGATCGGCCCGGCACCCGACATCACCGCCTTCGTCGGCGGGGTCCTCGTGGGCGTCCTGGTCCCCCTGCTGCTCGGCGGCACCGGCTTCGTGATCGTGCTGGTGACCGGCGTCCTGTGGACGACCCGGCCGCCACGCCCCCGGCCGGTCTAGGCGACGATCCGGCCGCGCAGCACGATCCGCGCCGGGGTGCGCAGCACCGACAGGTCCTCGAGCGGGTTGCGGTCGTAGACCACGAAGTCCGCGGGCGCACCCTCGTCGAGGTGGGAGTTCCACCCCAGCCAGTCGCGGGCCTTCCACGAGGCCGCGCCCAGCGCGTCCTCCGGCGCGAACCCGTAGTTCGCCAGCTCCAGCACCTCACCGGCGATGCCGCCGTGCGGCAGCACCCCGCCGGCGTCGGTGCCGGCGTAGATCGGCACCCCGGCGTCGTACGCCGCCATGATCACGTCGCGCCTGGTGGCGTGCAGTCGGCGGATGTGGTCGGCGTACGCCGGGAAGCGCGCCGCACCGGCGTCGGCGTAGCTCGGGAAGTTGTTGAGCTGCATGACCGTCGGCACCAGGGCGATCCGACGCTCCGCCATCGTGTCGATGAGGTCGGTGGACAGGCCGGTGCCGTGCTCGATGCAGTCGATGCCGGCGTCGATGAGCATCGGCAGCACGGCCTCGCCGAAGCAGTGGGCGGTGACCCGGGCGCCGTGCCGGTGGGCCGCCGCGATGCCCTCGGCGAACGCCTCGGCGGGGAACGACGGAGCGAGGTCGCCGTCGTCACGGGAGATCCAGTCGCCGACCAGCTTCACCCAGCCGTCGCCGCGCTGTGCCTCCTGCGCGGCGTACGCCGCCAGCTCGGCGGGCTCGACCTCGTGGGCGTAGTTGCGGATGTAGCGCTTGGTGCGGGCGATGTGCCGCCCCGCGCGGACCAGGCGCGGCAGGTCCTCGCGGTCGTGGATCCAGGCGGTGTCGGCCGCGGAGCCGCAGTCGCGCAGCAGCAGCGCGCCGGCGTCCCGGTCGGTGGTCGCCTGCTGCTCCTGGGTGGCCTCGTCAACGGCGCCGTTCTCGTCCAACCCGACATGGCAGTGCGCGTCGACCAGGCCCGGGACGATCCACCCGGACGCCCCGGTCTCCGCTCCCGCGGCCACGTCGTAGGTGATCCTCCCGTCCACCACGCAGAACTCGCGCACCTCGCCGTCGGGAAGCACCGGACCGGAGAACGTCAGCATGCCAACGCACGATAGTCCCTGACGTTCTGGCCCTCGATCAGGCGTCGGAGGGGCCGAAACGTCAGGGACTATCCCGGGGTGGGATCAGCGGGAGAGGCCGAACCCGTAGCGGTAGAGCGGGTCGTACGTCGCGTCACCGATGTTGATCGGCTCCTGCGCCACGGTGCGCGGCCAGGAGACCGGCAGCTTGCCGGTGAACCGCTTGCGGCCGAACAGCACGTCCGCGACACCGCGGCCCTCGCTGCCGGGCAGCCACGAGGCGACCAGCGCGTCGATCTGGCCGAGCAGTGCCGGCGGGATGATCATCGGCCGGCCCGACACGACCAGCACGGTGCACGACGCCGCCTGCGCGCAGACCGTCCGTATCGCCTGGGTGTCCGCGTCGGAGAGCAGCATCGTCTTGGGGGGACGCGTGCCGGTCTCACCGGGGTCGTAGCCCCACAGCGGGCCTCCGACGTCGCCGAACCCCTCGGCGTACGGCGTCTCCCCGACCACGACGACCCCCTCGGCCCCGCGCGGCACCGGCGCGGACGCGTCCTTGCTGTAGGTGACATCGCGCCGAGCGGTCTTCTCGATCCCGTCGAGGATGGTGTCCCCGGGGATCTGGTGGGTGGAGTTGCCCTGCCAGGTGATCGTCCAGCCACCGGCCTGGTCGCCGATGCTGTCGGCGTTGCTGCCGGCGACGTAGACCTGCCGGCTGTTCCTCTTCAGCGGCAGGGTGCGGTGGTCGTTCTTCAGCAGCACCTGCGACTTCGCGACCGCCTCACGGGCGACGGCTCGGTGCGCCCTGCTGCCGATCGTGTCGATGTTGCTGCGGTCGGTGTAGGGGTGCTCGAAGAGGCCGAGGTCGAACTTCGCGGTCAGGATCCGGGACACCGCATCGTCGATGCGGGCCGTCGATACGCCACCGGACTCCACCAGCCCGGTCAGGGTGGTGATGAACTCGCGCCAGCCGACCGGGTCACCGGAGTACGGCTCCATGAACATGTCGACGCCGGCGTTCACCGAGGTCTTCACCTGCGTCGCGTAGTCGCCCGGGATCTGGTGGATCCCCCGCCAGTCGGAGATCACGAACCCGTCGAAGCCGAGCCGGCCCTTGAGGACCCCCGTGACCAGCTCCTTGTTGGCGTGCATCTTCACCGGGTTGCCGAGGCCGTCCTCGGTCCAGTCGACGCTGGAGAAGGACGGCATCACCGAGCCCACGTGGTGCTTGCGCACCGCCGGGACGTACGGCGACAGCGCGAGCTTCTCGAACTCGGTCCGGGAGACCTGGTCGACGCCCTGGTCGATCGGGTACTGGCCGGTGCCGGCCTTGGTCTGGTCGTACGACGTGAGCCCGTCGCCGGCGTAGTGCTTGGCGGTGGCCAGCACCCGGTCGGCCTCGTCGAGCTCACTGCGCCGACCCTGGAGACCGTCGATCGCGGTCTCGAGGCTCTTCACCAGCGCAGGGTCCTCGCCGAAGCTCTCGTAGGTGCGCCCCCAGCGGTCGTCGCGGGCCACGCAGATGCACGGCGCGAACGCCCACTGCGGGCCGGTGGCACGCGTCTCGATGGCGGTGATGTGGCCGATCTTCTCGACCAGCCGCGGGTCGCGGGTGGCGCCCAGGCCGATGTTGTGCGGGAAGACGGTGGCGCCCATCAGGTTGCCGTGGCCGTGCACCGAGTCGACGCCGTAGATCAACGGGATGCCGAGCCGGGTGTCGAGGGCGGCCGCCTGGTAGGTGTCGACCATGTCTGCCCACGCCTCGGGGGTGTTCTGGGCCGGGGTCGAGCCGCCGCCGGAGAGGACGCTGCCCAGCTCGTACTGGGTGATCAGCGTGGGGTCGGCGTCGACGTCGAGCCGCTCGGCCTGGGTCATCTGGCCGACCTTCTCCTCCAGCGTCATCCGGCCGAGCAGGTCGGCGACGCGGCGGGCGGTGGGCAGGGAGGCGTTGCGGTACGCCGGCTTCGCGGCAGCCGCGGAGGATGCCTCGGCCGTGGAGCTCTGGGCCGGCAGCAGCGTGCCGGCCAGCAGGGTGGCCACCGCGGCTGCGGCGACGGTCACCCGGCGGCGCCGGGCGGGAGGTGAGGGGACGTGCACTGACATGAGGACTCCCTGCCGAATCAAGAAGCCCGGCCGCCCGGGATACCGGTCAGCGCGGGAGCACGGGGGTGCGTGCTCCTGCCAACCTAGGAGCGAGTTTTTCCCCCGGTCAATGCGTAAAGAACGGCTATCCAACGGTTTTTTGTTCGCTTCCCGGCCTAATCGGCTAGGGTCGGCGCGTGACCACCCCGGGCTCCCTGGAGCGCCTCCGTGCCGCCAACAGCCGCGCGATCCTCACCCTGCTGGCCGGCGAGGGACCGATGAGCCGGGCCGACCTGGCCCGCGGCACCGGGCTGTCCCGGACCACGGTGTCCAGCCTGGTCACCGCCCTCATCGGCACCGGTCAGGTCGTCGAGACCACCGGTCGCGGCAAGCCGCACAAGGGCGGCAGCGGCCGGCCCCCGGTGCTGGTGACGCTCAGCGCCCCCACGGGTGGGGTGGCCGGCGTCGACATCGGCCACGGGCACATCCGGGTCGCCGTCGCGGACCGCACCGGCACCATCGTCGCCGAACGGCTCGCCGCGGTCGACGTCGACTCCGACGGCGTCGAGTCGCTGGACCAGGCGGCCGCCATGGTGCGCACCGCGCTGCGCGAGGCCGGGCTCCCCCGCTCCGACCTGCAGGCGGTGGGCATGTGCGTGCCCGCGCCGCTCGACCGGCGCTCGGCCCGGATCAGCACCGGCATCCTCCGCGGCTGGCGGGACCTGTCGCCCGGCGAGGAGCTCGAGCGCCGGCTCGGCGTCCCGGTCTTCGCCGACAACGACGCCAACCTCGGCGCCCTGGCCGAGCTCAACCACGGGGTGGCCCGTGGCATCGACGACCTGGTCTACGTGAAGCTCGCCAGCGGGCTCGGCGCCGGGATCGTGCTCGGCGGCCGGCTGCACCGCGGCGCCTCCGGGATCGCCGGGGAGATCGGGCACGTCCAGGTCGGCGAGGACGGCCAGGTCTGTCGCTGCGGCAACCGGGGCTGCCTCGAGACCCTGGTGGCCTCGCCCCGGCTGATCGGCCTGCTGCAGCCGGCGTACGACGAGGAGCTGTCGACCGAGCGGATCCGCGAGCTGGACGAGGCCGGGGACGCCGGCGTACGGCGGGTGCTCACCGACGCCGGTCGCACCACCGGCCGGGCGCTGGCCGACCTCTGCAACAGCCTCAACCCCGAGGCGGTGGTGGTCGGCGGCTCGCTGGGCACCTCGGCCTCCCTGGTGGCCGGCATCCGCTCCTCGATCGACCGGTACGCCCAGCCGGACACCGCGGCCGCCGTCCGCGTCGTCTCGGGAGAGCTCGGTGACCGCGCCGAGATCATCGGCACGGTCGCGCTGGCCATCGCACGGGTCTCGGCCCGCGCCTGACGATGGCCGATTCCGGCCAGTGCGGTTGGCCGGTTCCGGCGATGTGGTGAACCGGGGTCCGCGGCTGCACTGGTGACATGACCACCACCATCGCCGGGACCAGCCCGGACCACCGCCCCTCACCCGCCTCCGCGCCGGCCCTCGAGCCGCGGATGAACGGCCCGCGCCGGCACGCCAACGGCGGGTTCGCGTCCGGATCGTTCGCCGACCTCGTCGGCGGCACCGCCACCGTGACCCTGCACCGGAGGGTGCCGCTCGGCCGGACGTTCGGCGTGCTCGAGACACCGGACGGGTTGTCGGTGCTCGACGGCGACGCCCCCGTCGCCACCGTTCGCCCCGTCTCGCCGTTCGTGCTCGAGCCGCCCGTCCGGCCGACGTTCGCCCAGGCCGAGGAGGCCCGCCGGGCACACCCGTACGTCAACCGCCGGCACCCGCTCTCCACCTGCGTGGTGTGCGGCCCGCGGCGGCCGGACGGGCTGCACGTCACCCCCGGTCCGGTCCGCTACCAGCCCGGCATCCTCGCCGCGCCGTACGACCCGCCCGCGCACTTCGCCACGGACGGCCACGCGCTGCCGGCGTCGGTCTGGGGGGCCCTCGACTGCGTGAGCTACCCGGCCGCGGTGCTCGCTGCCGATCGCCTGGCGCTGCTCGGCTCGCTCACCGCTCACCGCACCCGCGAGATCGCGGTCGGCGAACCGTTGATCGCGGTCGGCTGGACGATCGGGTCTGGCCGCCGCTCCCACCGCACCGCGAGCGCCCTGCTCGACGAGGACGGACGCGTCGTCGCCGCCGCCCACGCGGTGTGGGTCGAGGTGCGCCACCAGCGGCTGGTCCGGCTCGCTGGACGCTGGCTCTAGGCCGGCCCGGCGTCCCCTTCCTAGACTCCAGGAATGATCGACGAGGACCAGGTCGTCCGACATGCCGCCGTGGGCGGACGGTCGGTGGCCTGGTCCTCGGTCGGCTCCGGCCCGGTGCTGGTCATCGGCGGCTGGTGGTCGAGCCACCTGGCGCTCGACTGGGAGGACGAGGGCTTCCGGCACTTCGTCGTACGGCTCGCCCGCCGGCACCGGGTGGTCCGCTACGACCGGCCGGGCACCGGCCTCTCCGACCGCGGGACCCCGCCCCGCGACCGCGACGAGGAGGTGGCCGGGCTGGCCGGGCTGGTCGACGTCCTCGGCTCCGACCGGGTGCACCTGCTCGGCGCCTCGTCCGGCTGCCCGGTCGCCGCGACGTACGCCGCCGACCATCCGGACCGGGTCGACCGGCTGATCCTGTACGGCGGGTACGCCAGCGGCGCGGACATCGCGGCGCCGGCCGCCCAGGAGCTGATGGTCGAGCTGGTGGAGACCCACTGGGGGCTCGGGTCCCGGGTGCTGGCGGACGTGTTCCTGCCCGGGGCGACCGCGCGCGAGCGTGAGGCGTTCGCACGGTTCCAGCGGCGCTCGGCGTCGCGCGAGGCGGCGGCCGCGGCCCTGCGGTCCGTCTACGCCCTGGACGCCTCCGACCGCCTGGCCGCCGTGAGCGCACCGACGCTGGTGCTGCACCGGCGCGGCGACGGTGCCATCCCGTTCGCGCTCGGGCGCGACCTTGCCGAGCGCATCCCCCACGCCCTGTTCGTCGAGCTGTCGGGCGACGAGCACTTCCCGTGGCGGGGCGACACCGCCTCCGTCTCCGCCGCGATCGACCTCTTCCTCGAGGGCCGCGACCCGTCGGCCGGGGTCCGTCCACCGGTCGTGTCCGGGCACCCGCCGCTCACCGACCGCGAGCTCGAGGTCCTCCGGCTGGTCGCCGAGGGCAGGACCGACGCGGAGATCGCCGCGGCCCTCGTGCTGAGCAGCCACACTGTGCACCGGCACGTGGCCAACATCCGCACCCGGCTCGACGTGCCCTCGCGCGCGGCGGCCGCGGCCTGGGCGGTCGAGAACGGCCTGCTCTGACCGGCACGTCATGCGAGGTGGTCGCCCGGAGGACCAGGACGTATGACGTCGCGGGAGGTCAGTCGAGCTGGTCCCAGAGCCAGGACGGCCCCAGCGCGACCGCGCCGGCACCCTGGACGCGCGACTGCAGGAACCGGTCCGCCGTCACCACGCTGACCCGCTCGCCTCGACCGGCCGCCGCGGCGGCCTCGGCCACGATCGTGTCGTCGCCGTTGCCCTTCGCGTGGACGACCCGCACGTGGCCGTCCCGACCGGCGGGGACGCCGCCCTTGGCGGCACCCTCGAGGACCAGCACGACCAGGTCGTACGGCGTGTCCGCGACCAGCAGCCGCTCGTGCAGCCGGCGGGCGGCACCGGCGCGGTCCCGCCACCACCCGTCGGGACGGGCACCGACGACGTTGGCGCCGTCGACGACGAGGGTGCTGCTCATGCCGGGACCTACTTGAGGAACTTCGAGAAGTCCTTGGGCAGGTCGAGGTTCGCGGCAGCGGTCTCGTAGTCGATCGCGTCCGGGTTGCCGAAGGGGTTGCCCGAGGCGGCCTTCTCCTCGAGCGCCTTCTTCTGCTGGGCGGCCTTGGCCGGGTTGCCGGAGACGCGCTTGGCCTTGCCCTTCTGGGGCTTCTGCTTGCCGCGACCCTTGCCGCCACCGGGCATCCCGGGCATCCCCGGCATCCCGGGCATGCCGCCGCCCTTGGCCATCTGCTGCATCATCTTGCGGGCCTCGAAGAACCGGTCCACCAGCGTGTTCACGTCGGAGACCTGGGTGCCCGAGCCCTTGGAGATGCGCAGCCGGCGCGAGCCGTCGATCATCTTCGGGTTGTCGCGCTCGGCCGGGGTCATCGACTGGATGATGGCCTGGATCCGGTCGATCTCCCGCTCGTCGAAGTTCTCGAGCTGGTCCCGGAACTGGCCCATCCCGGGCAGCATCCCCATGATCTTCGACATCGAGCCGAGCTTGCGGATCTGCTGCATCTGCTGCAGGAAGTCGTCCAGCGTGAAGTCGCCGCCACCGGTGAGCTTCTCGGCGGCCTTGAGCGCCTGGTCCTGGTCGAAGGTCTTCTCGGCCTGCTCGATCAGGGTGAGCATGTCGCCCATGTCGAGGATGCGCGAGGCCATCCGGTCCGGGTGGAACAGGTCGAAGTCGGTCATCTTCTCGCCGGCGGAGGCGAACATGACCGGCTTGCCGGTGATCGACGCGATCGAGAGCGCCGCACCACCGCGGGCGTCACCGTCGAGCTTGGTGAGCACGACGCCGTCGTACCCCACACCCTCCTGGAAGGCGAGCGCGGTGCTGACCGCGTCCTGACCGATCATCGCGTCGACGACGAAGAGCACCTCGTCGGGCTGCACGGCGTCGCGGATGTCCGAGGCCTGCTGCATCATCTCGGAGTCCACGCCGAGGCGGCCGGCGGTGTCGACGATCACCACGTCGTGAAGCTTGCGCTTGGCCTCGTCGATCGAGGCGCGGGCGACCGCGACCGGGTCGCCGGTGCCGTTGCCGGGCTCGGGGGCGAAGACGGGTACGCCGACCCGCTCACCGTTGACCTGGAGCTGGTTGACCGCGTTGGGGCGCTGCAGGTCCGCGGCCACCAGCATCGGCGACTTGTCCTGCTCCTTGAGCCAGAGCGCCAGCTTCGCCGCCAGCGTCGTCTTGCCGGCACCCTGGAGGCCGGCGAGCATGATCACCGTCGGGCCGGACTTGGCGTAGCGCAGCCGGCGGGTCTCGCCGCCGAGGATGGTGACGAGCTCCTCGTTGACGATCTTGACGATCTGCTGGGCGGGGTTCAGCGCACCGCTGACCTCCTCGCCACGGGCCCGCTCCTTGACCGCGGCCACGAACTCCTTGACCACGGGCAGCGCGACGTCCGCCTCGAGCAGGGCGATGCGGATCTCGCGGGCGGTGGCGTCGATGTCCGCCTCGGAGAGCCTGCCCTTGCCGCGGAGGTTCTTGAAGGTGTCGGCGAGCCGGTCCGAAAGTGTTGCAAACAAGTCGAGGTCCTACGGGTCGTCAGTGCGGATCGGTGGGTGAGGATCGGGGTCAAGGGTAACCGGGGTGCCGCATCCGTGTGGACCCGACGGCACTCCGGGCGGCCCTCCGGACGCACGGAGGCCGCGCCACCCGGGGGTGACACGGCCTCCGCCTGGTGCGGAACGGGTCAGCTGACCGCGTCGAGAGCGTCCACGACACCCTCACCGAAGTAGCTGTTCTCCGACGCCGGGCCGGTGCACGGTGCACCGGCGGTGGTGGTCCCGCACGCCTTGTCGTCCGCCTGGCGCCGCAGCTTCGCGATCATCTGGGCCGGCGACCACCTCGGGTGCACGGACTTCATCAGCGCCAGCACCCCGGCGACGTGCGGCGACGCCATCGACGTACCGCTCTTCAGGCCGTACACGTTCTCCTCCCCGGTGATCGGGTCCTCGATGATCGTCGACAGGATCGATGAGCCGGGGGCGGCGACGTCGATCTTGCCCAGTCCCCGGTTGGAGAAGCCGGACAGCCGGCTGTCCATCGTGTCCGCCGGGAAGCGCTGCATCGACGACACGGTGACCACCCCGTCGAGCTCGGTCGGGATGTCCTCGCAGCCGCTGTTGAGCGTGCGGTCCACCGCGGTGCCGTCGTCCGGGCTCGTCGTGTCGTGGAAGGACGACTTGTCGGAGAGGTCGTGCGCCGAGTTGCCGGCGGCGGCGGCGTGCACGACGCCCTGGTCGGTGGACCAGTCGACGGCGCGGCGGACCGCCTCCTTGGCGGCGTACTGGTCGGGCTGGTCCTCGCAGTAGAACTCGAACGGGTCGACGTAGTAGCTGTTGTTCGTCACGTCCATGTCGTGCAGGCCCGCCCACACGAAGCCGCACACGGCGTACTCCGGGTAGATGAAGCCGGCGTCGTTGACCACCTTGACCGAGGCCAGCCGAACGTTCGGCGCGACGCCGACGATGCCGACGCCGTTGCGCGCGGCGGCGATGGTGCCGGCCACGTGGGTCCCGTGGTCGCTGGTGGTCGGCTGCCAGCCGGTGGCGGACCTGTCCGGACGACCCGCGTCCGTGCAGTTCACCGAGTCCTTGACGTCGATGTTCGACGCGAGGTCCGGGTGGTCGGCGTCGATGCCGCTGTCGAGGACGCCGACGACGACCTTGCGGCTGCCGTCGGTGATCTTGTGGGCCTGGTCGGCCTTGATCATCTTCATGTCCCACTGCTCGGCCTCGCGGGGGTCGTCCGCGGCCGCGAGCGTGGCCTCGTTCCCGACGTCGCCGCGACCGTCCTTCTCGCTGTGGTCGCGGTGGTCACCGCGACCGCCGTGGCCCCCGCCGCCGGGCAGCCCCTCGGGGGTGCCCTCCGAGACGGGGACGCTGCGGGTGGCCCCTACCGACTCCAGCGCCCGGCCGGCGTACCGACGGACGTCGGCGCGGAACGCGGCGCGGTCGGCGTGGGCGATGACGACGCCGATCTGCGGCCAGGCCTGGACGGTGACGCCGCCGGCCCGCTTCACGGCCTGCTGCACCTTCCGGGTGTGGGAGCGGTCGGCGTGCCGGGCGTTGAGCACGTAGCTGGCCACGGTGCCGTCGGGGGTGGCCAGCGGGGCGGGGGTGGAGGGGGGCTCGGCGGGCTGTGCGGTGGCACCGGGTACGCCGGCGAGCATGGTGGTGGCCAGGGCTGCGCCAGCGGCGAGTGACGCGAACGAGCGGCGCCGCGATCGGCGTGGGGACATGGCGAATCCTTCCGAGAGAGAACGGCGCGAAGGGTGGTGCGCCGACTTGCCATCCAACCGCCTACTCGCCGGTAGGGCTCCCCCTGGTGGCCGGGTTTTTCGTTCAGCCGACGGAGTCCACGGTGGCCAGCAGCGCGGCCCGGACCGCGTGCGCCGCCTCCGCCGCGCGGCGCTCACCGAGGGCCCCGGCGTCCGCCTCCTGCACGTAGAACACGTCGACGGCCTGCGGCCCGAGCGTCGACACGTGCGCCGACCGGACCGAGATCTCGAGGTCGGCCAGCGCCGCACAGACCAGGTGTACGACGCCCGGACGGTCGTCCATCCGCACCTCGAGCACGGTGGCCGAGCGGGACGCCTCGGGGCGTACGGCGACCGTGGGCTCGAGGCGGGCGGCTCCCGGCCGTGAGAGGCGGGATCGGGCGTCGACCCGTCCCTCGATGATCGCCAGCAGCCGCTGCCGCAGCACCGAGGCGTCGAGGTGCTCGTCGGCGACCTCCCACACGGAGACGCCGTACCCGTCCTGCGGCCAGGCGCGTGCGGCGCGCACTCCGCAGCGTTGCAGCGCGAGCATCGCGGCCGCGTCGGCCAGCAGCCCGATCCGGTCGCCGGACATCACGGTGACCCGGGCGCCTTCGGGGGTCTCCTCGACCGTCACGGCCACCGCCGTGGGGTCGTCGAGGAGCGGCTGCGGGATGGTCACCTCGGTCTCCGGGTCGGGGCCGGCGTCCGCGGCCGGCTCGAGCCCGGCCCGGCAGCGCTCCACCAGCCGGTGGACCAGGCCGGCCCGCCACGACGACCAGGCCTTGGCCGAGGCGGCCCGGGCGTCGGCCTGGGTGAGCGCCTCGAGCAGCTCCAGCACCTCGACCGAGTCGATCCGGGCGGTCACCAGCTCGACCGTCGCCGGGTCGTCGGGATCGCGGGTGGTCGCGGTCTCCGACAGCAGCAGGTGGCGGCGTACCAGCGTCCCGATCAGTCCGGTCTCCACCTCTCCGAAGCCCATCCGGGTGGCGATGGCGCGGGCGATCGGCTCCCCCGCGACGCTGTGCTCGGTGAGCTCGCCCTTGCCGATGTCGTGCAGCAGCGCGGCGACCATGAGGACGTCCGGCCGGGCCACCTGCCGGATCAGCGCGGAGGCCTCGATGCAGGTCTCGACGACGTGCCGGTCAACGGTGAAGCGGTGGACGACCGAGGCGTGCGGCAGCAGCCGGATGCGCTCCCACTCGGGGAGGATGGTGTCCAGGGCGCCGGTCTCCTCCAGCGTCTCCCACACCGGCAGCAGGCCGCGGCCGGAGGCCAGCAGCCGCACCAGCAGCTGGCGGCCCTCGTCGGGCCACGGCAGCGGCATCGCCGGGCACTCCCGGACCAGGCGAGCGCTGGTGGCCGGGGCCAGGACGACGTCGCGCTCGGCCGCCTCGGCGGCGGCCCGCAACAGCATCAGCGGGTCCCTGTCGGGCCGGGCCTGCCGGGTGAGCACCACCTCACTGCCGGAGAGCGCGATGCCGGGGGCGACCTGCACGAGGTCGGGCCGACGCGGGCGCACCGACGTGGGCCGGGCCAGCACGGCGTCGACCCGGCGCCAGGTCAGGCGGGAGAAGTGGGTGATCCGCCGGCCGAGCTCGCGGACGTGCACCTGGGCCGCGAGGTCGTCGGGCAGCCCCAGCGCCTCGGCGAGGGGCGACCAGGCCTCGGGCCCGATCCGGTCGCTGGCCCGGCGGGCGTTGCCCTGGACGAGGTCCCGCACGTCGAGGAGCGACTGGCGGCAGCGCTCGAGCTCGGTGTGCGGGGCGTCCACCAGCCAGGTGGCGACCAGGGCCTTGAGCACGGTCGCGTCACGCAGACCGCCCTGCGCCTCCTTGAGGTCGGGCACGGACACGTGCGCCAGCTCCCCCATCAGCTCGTGCCGCTGGTCGACCATCGACCGCAGCTCGGGGAGCCGGGTCCGGGCCTCGCGACGCCACCCGGAGAGCATCGTGGCCCGCAGCCGGAGGGTGAGGTTCGGGTCGCCGGCCAGGTGCCGCATGTCGAGCATCCCGAGGGCGACCCGGAGGTCGTCGCGGGCCGCGGCGACGGTCTGCGCGACCGAGCGGACGGAGTGGTCGAGGTTGGCGCCGGAGTCCCACAGCGGGTACCAGACCTTCTCGGCCAGCGACCCCGGGTCGACGTCGTCGTCGTGCACCAGCACGACGTCGAGGTCGGAGTACGGCGCCAGCTCGGCGCGGCCGTAGCCGCCCACCGCGATCAGCGCGGTCCCCGTGTCGGTGCCGCCATGGTCGTCGTACGCGGTCGCGCACAGGGCGTCCGCGGCGGTCGCCCGCTGCCGGCGTTCGGGCGCGGTCACAGAGCCCTCAGAGCGCGGACTCGTCGCGGTCGCCGGTGCGGACCCTCACGACGGACTCGAGCGGGCTGACCCAGACCTTGCCGTCGCCGATGCGCCCGGTCTGGGCGGCGCTGACGACCGCGGACACGACGGTGTCCACGTCGCTGTCGTCGAGGGCGATCTCGATCCGGATCTTGGGCACCAGGTCGACGTCGTACTCGGCGCCGCGGTAGACCTCGGTGTGCCCCTTCTGACGGCCGTAGCCGCTCACCTCCGAGACCGTCATCCCGGTGACGCCGATCGTCTCGAGCGCGACCCGGACGTCCTCCCACTTGTGCGGCTTGATGACTGCGGTGACCAGCTTCATCGTCGTCCTCCTCGTGGACCGGGATGGGTGGGGTGGCCCGACCCCGAG
>JBEVFC010000131.1:0-13332 GCA_040512455.1 Nocardioides sp. | reverse complement strand
GTCGGCCGCGAGGTCGACGTTCACGTTGAGCAGGTTGCCGTCCAGCAGGGAGCCCACGTCGGGCAGCCCGGCGTCGGGGAGGTCCACCGGCGGAAGGTCGACGTCCGGGAGCGTGCCGCCGTCCGTGGGCAGGTCGTCGGTGGGAAGGTCGTCGGTGGGAAGGTCGTCGGTCGGCAGCCCGTCGGTCGGGAGCCCGTCGCTCGGCGGCGTGGCGTCGGTGGGCATGCCCGGCGCGGCGACGCTGGTGCCGCCGAGGCTGTCGCCGGCGGCGTTCAGGGTGGCGCCGTCGGCGGTCGTCGGAGCGTCGGTGGCCGCGGTCTGCGTGGTGGCGGCGTCGTCGGTGGGGACGGCGTCGCTGCTGTCGATGGTGCTGTCCTGGAACGACTCGGCCGTGGCGTCACCGGTGACGCCCTGGTTGATGGTCGCGCCCTGGCTGGCCAGCGCCTGCGCCTCGGAGCCTGAGGACAGCAGGTTCGCGCTGGCGGCGGCGTCGATCGGTGCCGCCACGTTGGCGTTGGCGGCCACCGCGAGGTCGACCGGCGCGGACAGGTCCAGCGCCAGGTCGAGGTCGGCGTTGAGGTCGAGGATGGACACGACCTCCTTGTCGGGGAGGGCGGTGCCGGTCTCTCCGGCCAGCTCGGCCTCGGAGAGTCCGGCCTGCTCGTCGTTGCTCATGTGTCGTCCATTCCCGGGCCGGCGGGTCGCGCCGGTCCCTGGCTCGGGTACAGGTTGCTGCTGTGTACCCACCAACGACTGGTCTAGCCCGAGGTCACGACGAGACTGGGGAAATCCTCTGGTTCAGGGAGTTCGACGGGCGTTCGGGTCGTTGATTACCGCGTGGATGGCGGTCTCGGAGTGCCGGGCGTTCTTGAACCCGTCCCCTGCCCACGTGTCGGTGGAGACGGACACCCGCCGGTCGTCACCACCGCGGAACGCCCATCCCGTCCCGCTGTAGAGCGGCATCTCCCACGAGAAGCCGGTCGCGTCGCACTTGTTGGAGCCGAACTCGTTGGAGGCCTGCGCCACTCCGTCGCCGACGCGCTGGCTGGCGAAGATGTTCAGGTACATCTCGGAGGGGTTCGTGCACGTCGTGGTGCCCTGGACGAACAGCTGGCCGGACACGTCTCCGGCGACCACGGCGTCGATCGTGGTGGTGACCGTCAGCGCCACCGGCGCGTAGACGCGCAGCACCGCCCGGCCGCCCTTCTTCGCCGGGTTGCAGCACTTGCTCACGGCGATCCAGTACCTCTGCCCGGCCGTGAACTCGAGCTCGACGGCGGCTCTGTAGTCGTCGTTGCAGGCCACCAGCTCACGGTTGGCCCGCGTGCCGGTGAACACGGCGAGCATCGTGTGGTAGCTGCTGCCCAGGGTGATCGCCCGCAATGTCTTCGTGGCGGTGGGGACGTAGCGGTACCAGACGCTGGACCCGCCGACACACTCCCCGTCGCTGCGTGACGAGGTGGCCTCCCGGGTCTGCACCGCGTGCCTGTACGGCAGGCCACTGTCACTGATCGCGATGGGGTGACGGATCGAGTCGTTGCCGGGAGGGGCGGCGTACGCCGGCGGAAGAGCCAGGGCGGTGGCGGCCAGCAGGGCGCCGGCAACGGCTCCGGCGGTACGACGGGGGTGGCGGGTGGTGCGCATCACGGCCTCCAGGCAAGGGGGGATGGTTTCAGGGGACGCGTCGCCGCGACGTGTTCCTCCAGTGGAGCGACTGGGGGTCGGGTGTGCCATCGGCACATGTGCGGATGGCACGCCCCGGGGACCCGACCGCCCGCCTGGGCTACAGACACATCGCCTGCCCCCACAGGAGAATCGAAGCGACCGGGGCCCCGTCGGGAGGGCGATCATGGTGAACGTGGCGCAGCGTTGGGACCAGTGGCTGGATCTCGTGAGCAGCCTGGCAGCGCATCCGTGCCCGACCTTTCCCCGTGAGCCGGTGGGCCGGCAGCTGGCCGACTCCTTTCAGTCGCGGACGTCCTGGCGCTGGGTCGAGGGCGACGGCTTCGGGTTCGCGATGGACGAGCCGTCCCCCGACTGGCCGACCGAGGAGGACTACCGGCGCTGGGCGTGCGAGGGCTTCCGCGAGCCGACCCTCTGCTTCTACCGCCAGGCCGAACCGCCGGAGCCGACCTCGTGCCCCGACGCCGTCCCCACCGTGTCGAGCCGTGCCGTGGTGCTCACCCCGTCCGCGGAGGAACCCGGCGACGAGGACCACACCCTGGCCCGGCTCATCCAACCGCTGCTCGCCCTGCTCGCCCACCAGGCCGCCCTGCTGGACGGGGTCGGCTGCCCCGAGGCCGCCGGCATCGGCCTGACCGGCCGCGAGGCGGTGGTCCTACGACTGCTGTCCGAGGGACGCACCGCCGTCTCGATCGCCCACGCCCTGGAGGTCTCGCCCCGCACCGTGCACACGCACCTCTCCCACATCTACCGCAAGCTCGGCGTCTGCGACCGGATGCGGGCGGTGCTGGTGGCCCGGGAGCTGGGCGTCCTGAACCCGCCACCCTGACAACCGTGGTGCCTCGCGGCACCCATCGAGAGGATTCGACATGTCCGTCACCGACACGGAGTCGACACTGCGCGACTACCTGGACACCCTGCTGGGCGGAGGAGACTTCGCCTCGTTCTTCAGCGAGGACGTTCTCTGGACCACCATGGAGACCGGCGACCAGATCCGGGGGCGCGACGCGGTCCGGGACTTCATCGTCGCCCTGCACACCCAGCTCTTCGACGCCTCACCCGAGCTGCACGGCCTGGCCGTGACCGACGGCACCGCGTCCCTGGAGGCGAGCTTCGTGGGCAAGCACGTCGCCGAGTTCGGCGGCGTACCCGCGACCGGCACCGAGGTGCGGATGCCCTATGCGATGTTCTATGACGTCGACGGCGGCAGGATCACCGCCGTGCGGGCGTACTTCCCCGTCGCCGCGCTCGTCCAGACGCTCCAGGCGGCAGCTTCCTGAGCCACCGGCCTCCCGCCGGTCAGGGTTGCCGGTAGACCGCGTCGGGAACGTCCGTGACGAACATGAAGCCGGGCGCGTGGGTGATCGCGAACGGCGGCCGGGACGCCATCAGCGCGGCCTGCGGGGTCACCCCGCACGCCCAGAAGACCGGCACGTCCCCGTCCTCGGCATCAACGGGATCCCCGAAGTCGGGCACGGAGAGATCGGCGATGCCCAGGGACTCCGGTGAGCCCACGTGCACGGGAGCCCCGTGCACCTCGGGCATCCGCGCCGTCACCTGCACCGCGGTCACCACCTGGGCCGCCGGGACGGGACGCATCGAGACCACCATCGGCCCGGACAGGCGTCCGGCCGGACGGCAGTCCACGTTGGTCCGGTACATCGACACGTTGCGCTGCTGCTCGATGTTGCGGACCGGCACCCCGGCATCCAGGAGCGCGGTCTCGAAGCTGAAGCTGCAGCCGATCAGGAAGCTCACCAGGTCGTCGTCCCACAGGTCGACCACGTCGGTGGGCTCGTCGACGAGGACGCCGTCGCGCCAGACCCGGTAGCGCGGCAGGTCGGTGCGGAGGTCGGCGCCGGGCGCCAGGACGGTGGAGACCGCGCCCGGGTCGGTCACGTCGAGCAGCGGCACGGGCCTGGGGTTGCGCTGGCCGAACAGCAGCATGTCGAAGGCCCAGTCCTTCGGCAGCACCACCAGGTTGGCCTGCGTGTAGCCCGGCGCCCATCCGCTCGTCGGCAGCGACAGCCCTTGCCGGTAGCGGCTTCGGGCGTCTCCGGGTGTGGTGGCCGGAGTCGTGACGCCGGTCATGCTCGGCCGCCGCGCATGGCATCGAGCAGCTCGGTCAACGAGTCCTGGAGATACTCCTCGAGCTCGGCTGCCGCCCGCTCGAACTCCCCCGCCGCCAGCAGGTCCACCAGCGCGCGGTTGCGCACGACGTACGTCTCGTGCAGCCGCTGCGGGCTGTCCACGGCGTGGAACGCGAGGCGCATCTCGGCGAGCAGCCGCTCGGTGACCTGGTCGGTCCGCGGGCTCCTGGCCAGGGCCACGAGGTCGCGATGGAACTGCATGTTGGCGGTGCCGACCGCCACCCAGTCACCCCGCGCGGACGCCGTCTCGGCGTCGGCGACGTCGGCGTAGAGCCGCTTGAGCCCGTCGGGGTCCACGTCCGAGAGGGACCTGACCACGCCGCACTCGACCGTGCTCCGGAGCCGGTACAGGTCGACCAGGTCCGCGTCGCCGAGTTCGCGGACGAACACCCCGCGGTGCAGCTCATGGACCAGGAGTCCCTCGTGGGACAGCAGCCGGAAGGCCTCGCGGAGCGTGTTCCGGGAGACCCGGAGCACCACGATCAGCTGCTCCTCGGAGAGGTGCGTCCGGGGCGGCAGGTCCCCCTCGGTGATCCGCCGACGCAGGACGTCGGCGACCCGCTCCGCGGTGCTGCTGCGGTCGAGGAGCCGGATGTCACCGGCCACCGTCTGCAGCCACGACGCGCCGGTGTCGGCGCTCGGAACGGGGGTCTCTCGGGGGGGTGCCATGGCCTCATCCTCCCCTGCCCGGCCCACCCGGGACAACAGAAACGTCAAACGAACCTCTTGTGGGATTGTTGAACGATCGGTACGGTGAAGTGATCCAGGGCACGCCGCCGGCTCGTTCGCGGCGCCTCGTCAACCGACACCGGAGCGCGCATGTCGCACACCCCCACTGACCTTCCCGCCCCCTCACCCGGGGCCGGACCGCCGACGGCCGGCCTCGATGCCGCGCCGGTGCCCGACGCCCAGCTGAGCGGACGCGCCAAGTTCCTCGGTGCCATGTTCCTGATGGCGACGTCGGCCATCGGCCCGGGCTTCATCACCCAGACCGTGACCTTCACCGAACAGCTCGCGGCCGCGTTCGCCTTCGCGATCCTGGTGTCGATCCTGTTCGACATCGCGATCCAGCTGAACGTCTGGCGGGTGATCGGAGTCTCCGGGCGCCGCGCCCAGGACCTGGCGAACAGCGTGCTGCCGGGCTCCGGCTACGCCCTGTCGGCACTCGACGTGCTGGGCGGGCTGGTCTTCAACATCGGCAACATCGCCGGCTGCTCGCTGGGCCTGAACGCCATCTTCGGCCTCGACGTGCGGGTCGGCGCGGCGATCTCGGCCGTCGTCGCGATCGCGATCTTCCTGGTACGCCGAGCCGGCGTCGCCATGGACCGCGTCGTCGTACTGCTCGGCGTGGTGATGATCGCGCTGACCACGTTCGTCGCGATCAAGACCCAGCCGCCGGTCGGTGACGCGCTGCGACAGACGATCGCCCCGGAGACGGCCAGCTTCCTGGTGATCACCACCCTGATCGGCGGCACGGTCGGCGGTTACATCGTGTACGCCGGCGCCCACCGCCTGGTGGACAACGGCATCAAGGGCGTCGAGTACGTCCCCCAGATCACCCGCAGCTCGATCATGGGCGTGGCGATCACCGGCGTGATGCGGGTGTTGCTGTTCCTTGCCGTGCTCGGTGTGGTGGCGGGCGGGGCCAAGCTCGACCCGCTGAACCCGGCCGCCGACGCCTTCGACCATGCGCTCGGCGAGACCGGCAAGATCGTCTTCGGCGTCATCATGTGGTCCGCGGCGATCACCTCGGTGATCGGTGCGTCGTACACCTCCACGTCGTTCCTCAAGGTGCTGGGCCCGTGGGTGAGCCGCTGGGAGCGCTGGGTGGTCTGCGGGTTCATCCTCGTCTCGACGGCCGTGTTCCTGGCGACCGCGACCACGCCGGTCAAGCTGCTGATCTTCGCCGGCGCCTTCAACGGGCTGATCCTGCCCTTCGGGCTGGGGATCCTGCTCTGGATCGCGGCCCGTCGTCGCGACCTCATGGGCGGCTACCGCTACCCGGCCTGGTTGATCGTCATCGGCGCGGTGGCCTGGGTGGCGACGATCTACCTCGGCTGGAACTCGCTGACCGGTCTCCAGGACCTCTTCTAGGAAGGCGGGTCCCGTGACGCAGATCGACCTCAACAGCGACCTGGGCGAGGGCTTCGGGCACTGGAGCCTCGGCGACGACGACGCACTGCTCGGCGTGGTCACCAGCGCCAACGTGGCCTGCGGGTTCCACGCCGGCGACGCCTCGATCATGCGGCGCGTCTGCGGGCAGGCGGCCGAGCGCGGGGTGGCGATCGGTGCGCAGGTCGGCTACCGGGACCTGCCCGGCTTCGGGCGCCGGTTCATCGACATCGAGCCGGAGGCCCTGACCCAGGACGTGGTCTACCAGGTGGGCGCCCTCCAGGCGTTCGCCCGGATCGCCGGGTCGCGGGTCAGCTACGTCAAGCCGCACGGGGCCCTCTACAACGCGATCGTGCACCACGAGGAGCAGGCGGCCGCGGTGGTGCGGGCGATCGTCGACCTCGACCCGACGCTGCCGGTGCTCGGGCTGCCGGGCTCGGCGTGGCTGCGCCTCGCGGACGAGGCCGGGCTCACCACCGTCGCCGAGGCCTTCGCGGACCGTGCGTACACCCCCGATGGGGCGCTGGTGTCGCGGCGGCTGCCGGGGGCGGTGCTCGAGGATGCCGACGAGATCGCCCGGCGCTGCGTCGCCATCGCCACGGGCGAGCCGATCACCGACATCGACGGCGGCTCCCTGACGGTGCGGGCGGGATCCCTCTGCGTGCACGGGGACACCGCCGGTGCCGTCGAGATCGCCGGGCGGGTGAAGGCCGCGCTGACCGGGGCCGGCCTCACCGTCCGGCCGTTCGCGACCTGATGCGCATCCTGCCCAGCGGCAGCACCGCGCTGCTCGTGGAGCTCGCCGACCTCGAGGAGGTGCTCGGCCTCTATGCCGCGCTGGCGGCCGACGTGCCGACCGGCGTGGTCGACATCGTGCCGGCGGCGCGCACCCTGCTGCTGGTCACCGACCCGGCCGCCACCTCCCTCTCCTCGGTCGAGGAGGCGGTGCGGGCGACCGAGCCGCGGGCGGACCTCGGCGGCTGGGGTGACCTCGTCGAGATCCCGGTGACCTACGACGGCGAGGACCTGGAGGAGGCGGCCACGCTGCTCGACTGCGACGCCGCCGAGCTGGTCCGGCGCCACACGGGCACCGAGTGGACGGTGGCGTTCTGCGGGTTCATCCCGGGCTTCGGCTACCTGACGTCGCCGGACTGGGCCTTCGAGATGCCACGCCGGTCCTCGCCGCGGAAGAAGGTGCCGCCCGGCTCGGTGGCGCTGGCGGGCGAGTTCGGAGGGGTCTACCCGCGGGAGTCGCCGGGCGGCTGGCAGCTGATCGGTCGGACGGCGCTGACCATGTTCGACCCCGCCCGCGACGCGGCCGCGATCCTCCGGCCCGGGGTGCGGATCCGGTTCGTCGACGAGGACGCCCCGTCATGACCGCGTCCGTGACGGTCCTGGAGACCGGGCTGCTGACCACCGTGCAGGACGCCGGTCGTGAAGGCGAGGCCTCCCTCGGGGTCGGCCCCTCCGGAGCGTGCGACCGGGCGTCGTACCGGCTGGCGAACCGGCTGGTCGGCAACGCCGAGGACGCCGCGGTGCTCGAGGTGACGTACGGCGGCCTGCGGGTGCGGGCCGAGGGCGACGTGGTGGTCGCGACCACGGGTGCCCGGTGCGCGGGCTGCTGGCCCCACAACGCGCCCACCGCCCTGCGGTCCGGCGACGAGCTGGTGCTCGGCGTGCCGGCCAGCGGGCTGCGGACGTACGTCGCGGTGCGCGGCGGCTTCGACGTGGAGACGGTCCTCGGGTCGTGCGCGACGGACACGCTGAGCGGGCTCGGGCCGGACGTGCTGGCGCCGGGCGATGTGCTGGCCGTCGGTGCCTCCGGGCTGCCGATGCCCGGCGTCGACCTGGCCCCGGTGACCGACCCGGAGGCCGGGGACGTGACGGTGCTGGTGACGCCCGGCCCGCGCCGGGACTGGTTCCCCGACGAGGCCTGGGCCTCCCTGGTGGAGCAGCCCTGGACCGTGACCAGCGACAGCAACCGGGTGGGACTGCGGCTCGAGGGCGAGGCGCTCGAGCGGAACCGGACCGACGAGCTGCCCAGCGAGGGCCTGGTCCGCGGGGCGCTGCAGGTGCCGCCGTCCGGCACGCCGGTGCTCTTCCTGGCCGACCACCCGGTGACCGGCGGCTACCCGGTGATCGGTTACGTCACCGACGCCGACGTGGACCGCTGTGCGCAGCTGCGCCCCGGCCAGCGGCTGCTGCTGCGGGAGAGCGATCTGCGTGGCCGGCGTCGGGGCTGACGACACCCGGGGCTACCGCGCCGCGTCGCCCCGAACCACGCCTCAGAACTCGCCGCCGCCACCCTTGGGCAGCCGGCCCTCCCGGGCCAGGTCGATCATCTCGGCACCCCGCTCGGTCATCCGCTGCTCCCGGACGCGACCGCGCGCGTACCGACGGTAGGACCAGCGGTCGCGCAGTCGCGCCAGGGCCCTCAGTGTCTTGCGCATGCCGACCCCCTCCGTACGCCGGTGAACCGCCTGGACCGATTGTGCAGCCCGTCCGGCCGGGACGCCACCATGTCGACGTCCAGCCGACCGTCGCCAGCGAGCTACGGACCCGCGTCGACCTCGACCACCGCGGCCCCGCGGGCGTCGACCCGGGTGTCGGTGACCCCGCCGACGGCGACCGGCAGGTCCAGCGGCGCCGTGACCCGCACGATCACCGAGCGGTCCCGGACGGCGACGTCGAAGGACAGGCCGGGGTGCTCGTCGAAGGCACCGATGCCGACCAGGTAGTCGTGCACCGCGACCCGTGCCGCGTCGGCGTCCAGCGGCGCCCGCTCGCCGGTCAGCCCACCCTCGTAGACCCCCGAGCCGCGGACCTCGTCGGCACCGGCCAGCGCCGCCCCGTCGGCCAGGGTGTCGAGGCCCTGGCGCTGGAGGTACGCCGCCGAGGCGTCCGCCACCACACCCACCATCAGCAGCAGCACGAACGCGAAGCCGATGATCAGCACGCTCGTCTGCCCCCGCTCGCGCACCTCAGCGCTCCTCGACGTAGGTGCCGTAGGGCAACCGATGGGTCGAGTCGACCCGGAAGCTCGGCGCTCCCCCACCCAGCGCGGCCGGCGACAACGGCAGGTCGACCCGGGTGCGGACCACGACCGTGATCACCGAGCCGGGCGAGAGGCAGCGGCGCGGCAGCGGCGTGCAGGAGATGTCGAGGTCGAAGGCGCCGTCGAACCCCTGGTCGGCGAGGGCCGTCCGGGCGGCCGAGCGCGCCTGGCTGCGGCCCTCGGCGTCGGTGTCGGCCAGCGCGTACGCCCGGCCGGCGGCCCGCGAGGCGGCGCTGACCCCGAATGCGCCGCGCTGGACGTCGAAGACCGAGATGAGGATGTAGACGAGCGGCACCAGCAGCAGGATCGCCAGCCAGGTCATCTCGATCAGGGCACTCCCCTGCTCGGCGCGCCTCACGGCTCCTCCTCGGTGGCGTGCCCCCGAGCGACGAGCCGGATGCCCGGCCCCCACAGCCCGAGCGCCGGCACCTCGGCGCGGACCGTCACCTCGATCGCCGGGGCGCCGTCGATGCGGGTCGGGGACGCATCGACGGCGTCGGCGAAACGGTCGGCCAGCGCGCCGCGGATCTGGCGACGGGTGTACGCCGCTCCGTCGTCGGGGCCGCGGTCCGCGGTGGCCGCGTGCCGGGCACCCTCGGAGGCGGCGGCCGTCAGGGTGTTGCGGACGTGCAGCACCAGCGCCAGCTGCAGGATGCCGAGGAACAGCGGCAGCAGCACGACCAGCACCAGCACGAAGTCGACGACCGCCGAGCCGCGCTGGCCCCGGCGGGGCCGCCGCTGTCGGTCAGCCGCGGACCTGGGCCAGCGCATCGGCCAGCATGCCCCGCAGCTGCGGACCGGCGAACTGCCACAATCCGCCGACCAGGCCCGCGGTCATCACGGTGATCAGCACCCAGCCGGGCACGTCACCCCGCTCGCCGCGGCCCTCGGACGGTGGCGCCGTCCACCCGACGTACAACCTCAGCAGCGACTCGTAGACATCCATCCCGAGATTCCTTCCTATGCCGTGGCCAGATGGAGCCCGATGACTCCCGGCCAGAATGCGAAGACGACGGTCACCGGGAGCACGAGGAACACCACCGGCACCATCATCAGGACTTCCTTGCGGGCCCCGGCCTCGATCAGCTCGCGGCGCCCGGCCTCGCGGACGTCGGCGGCCTGGGCGTGCAGCACGTCCGCGAGCGGGGTGCCGCGTTCGACCGAGACCGCGACGCCCTCGGCGAACCGGGCCACCAGCGGCAGCCCGGTGCGGGCGGCCAGCGCGTCGAACGCCCGGCTGACCGGTGCGCCGGTCCGGATCTCCGCCAGCACCCGGTCGAGGTCGGCGGACAAGGCACCGTGGCTGCGCCGGGTGACCCGGTCGAGCGCGGCGACCGGCCCCTCGCCGGCCGCGACGGCCAGCGCGAGCATCTCGGCAACCACCGGAAACTCCAACAGGATCAGTCGCTCGCGATCGCGTACGGCGGCGGTCAACCGGTTGTCGCAGAGCAGCACGCCCGACGCGAACGCGGCCAGGCAGAGCAGGACCAGGGCGAGCGTGCCGCCCGGGCTGCTCAGCGTCTCGAGCACCGCGACCGCGGCCGCCGAGGAGAACGCGACGACGCCCCAGACCACCTGGCGGACCCGGAACTCGTGCACCGTCTGGTCGATCCCGGCGCGCTCCAGGCGGCGGCGCACGGACGCGGCGCCGCCCAGCACCCGCTCGACCCCGTCCGCCGCAGAGCGCAGCAGTGGCCCGAAGACGCCGCGCGCCGCGCTGGTCTCGGCCGCCGGGAGCACCGGGCGGTCCGGCTGCGGCAGGTCGCGGATGTAGGGCAGCACCCGGACGCCGAGGTCGGCCCGACGCAGGGTGTGCGCCCAGGCACCGACCAGCAGCACGCCGGCTCCGACCAACCCACCGAGGAGCGCTCCCCACGCCGCGAGCGTCATGCCAGGATCCGCCGCTCGGTGGGCAGCCGGCCGATCCGGACCATCAGCCGGTAGGCGACGAAGCAGCAGATCGCGCCCCCGGCCAGCACGACCACCCCGCCCGGCGACGAGTAGCGGCCGATGACCTCCGGCTGGAAGCACAGCACGAACAGCACCAGCCAGGGCGCCGCCACCGCGAGGCGTGCGCCGTTGACCGTCCACGCCTGCCGGGACTCGAGCTCGGAGCGGGTGCGGAGGTCGTCGCGGAGGTAGCCGGACAGGTTCCGCAGCAGCCGACCGAGGTCTCCCCCGCCGACCTCGCGGGCGATGCGCAGGCCCTCGACCACGCGGTCGCCGACGGGATCGGCCAGCGAGGCCTTGAGCCGGTCGAGGGCGTCGCCGAAGCGGC
Source organism: Nocardioides sp. (assembly GCA_040512455.1). Classification (GTDB taxonomy): domain Bacteria; phylum Actinomycetota; class Actinomycetes; order Propionibacteriales; family Nocardioidaceae; genus Nocardioides. The sequence goes on along the minus strand of JBEVFC010000131.1, from coordinate 2,054 downwards.
CGGACGCCTGGTAGTCCAGGGCGAATGCCCGGAACGCCGGCCGCAGTGGCTCGGGTCCGCGGGTGCCCAGCCCGGCCAGCGCCTCGGGCAGCGACATCCCGGCGCGCACGGCGCTGGCCAGGTTGTCGACGGCCTCGGGCCACACCTCGGCGAACTCGCGCTGCCGGCGACGGCCGCGGCCCTTCACCACGGCGAGCGGGAGGTACGCCGCCAGCACGCCGAAGGCGATCGCCACCGGCGCCGTACGGGAGACCACCTGGATGGTCAGGGCGGCGACGAGACCCGTCACCGCGGTGAGCAGCACCAGGCTCCGGACGGCCACCCCGGCCAGCCCGGCCCGGTCGAGCAGCTCCCGGAGCCGGCCGGGCGCACGAGCTGCCCGGGGCGCCGCCGGCGCCGTGATCGCGGACCAGATCAGCACCAGTCCGAGTCCGAACGCCAGACCGAGCAGCACCCCCATATCAGCCGCCCACGACCTGGCGGATGTCGACGCCGAGGCGGGCGAAGTTCTCGAGCCGGGGCGGCATCCCGCCGCGGTAGGCGAGCTCGCCACCCTCGCGGCTGAACAGGCTCTCGGTCTCGATCACGTCGTTCTCCACGCGGCCCGGCACGCCCACGATCTCGTTCACGCGGCGTACGCCGGTGTGGTCCATGCCGAGGTGGACGACCAGGTCCACGCTGGCGGCGACCGTGGGCACCACGAACCGGGCACCGATGTTCTCCCCGGCGAGCAGCGGCAGCGTGCACATCTTGACCAGCGCCTCGCGGGCGCTGTTGGCGTGCAGCGTGCACATGCCGGGAAGGCCGGCGTTGAGGGCCAGCAGCAGGTCGAGGCACTCCTCGGCCCGGACCTCCCCGACGATGACCCGCGACGGCCGCATCCGCAGGGACTCCTTGACCAGGTCGCGCAGCGCGATCCGGCCGGTGCCCTCGAGGCCGGCCTGCCTGGTCTGCATCGGCACCCAGTCGGGATGGTGGAACCGCAGCTCGTAGACCTCCTCGCAGGACACCACTCGGTCGGTGCCCGGGATCGCGCTGGCCAAGCAGTTGAGGAGCGTCGTCTTGCCTGCCTGGGTGCCGCCGGCGACGAGGATGTTGAGCCCGGCCCGGACGCTGGCGTCGAGGAAGCGTGCCGCCGCCGGGGTCAGCGTGCCGAGGTCGACCAGGTCGTGCAACCGGCTGGCCCGCAGCGTGAACTTGCGGATGTTGACGGCGGTGAAGCCGCGGGAGATGCCCTCGAGGACGACGTGCAGCCGGTGGCCCTCGGGCAGCATCGCGTCGACGAACGGCTGGCTGATGTCGATCCGCCGGCCGCTGGACTTGAGCATCCGCTCGACCAGCTCCTGCACCTGTGCGGGCGTCAGCACCGTGGTGGTCAGCTCGTGCCGGCCCTGCCGCGCGATGAAGACCTGGCTCGGGTCGTTGATCCACACCTCCTCGACCGCCGGGTCGTCCAGGTACGGCTGCAGCGGCCCGAAGCCGGACACCCGCGCGACCAGCTCGCCGACCATCGCCTGCGGGTCCGGCACCGGCGCCACCTGGCCGGTGAGGCTGCGCTCGTCGTGGGAGGTGACCACCCGCTCCGCGATGCGGCGTACGGCGGCGACCTCGGCCTGCGGGTCGACCCCGTCGCGGCGGACCGTCTCGCGGACCCGGGCGTCGAGGTCGTCGAGCAACGCGGCGTGAGCGTCGGCATACGCGAGTGTCATTCCCGGTCCCGTCCCGAGTGAGGTACTGCGCCCCTTCCTAACCCCGCATTCCGGACATGTCTAGAGGTGCGACGAGAACCTGTGGACAAGTCGTGACTGCAGTGACCTCCGGTGCGCAAAGCGCCACGAGGGATCAGGACTCGAGTGTCAGCCGACCGTCCGCAGCCCACCGCACCGGGATCGGGTCGGCGATCTCGCCGACGAACCCGCCCGGAGCGAGGTTGCGGAACGCCAGCAGGCACCACTCGCCGTTGCGCCGCCGCACCAGCCTGCCTACGTAGAGGCTCTCGTCGTGGAGCAGGTGGGCCTGCCCCACGTCGTACGGCCCGAGGAGCCGGTCCGCCT
>JBEVFC010000116.1:0-8303 GCA_040512455.1 Nocardioides sp. | reverse complement strand
GGGCACGTACATCGGCGGCCGGCGGTCGCGGACGGCCGCCCTGGCCATCAGCACCGGCGCGGCCATCCGGAGCCGCGCCGGTGTGGACACGCGGTGCAGCTCCGCACCGCTGGCCCGCAGCCGTCCGAGCTGGTCGCGGACGTGCTCGTCCACGGGCTGGTCGATCAGCCCGAGCACGATCCTGAGCCCCTGCTCCCGGCCGTAGAGGGCGGCGGCCAGACCCCAGTGGTTGCCGATCCCGCCCACCGTGAAAATCGTCTTCGCGCCCCGACGCTTCGCCTCCGGGAGGATCCACTCCAGCTTGCGGACCTTGTTGCCGCCCCAACCCCCGTCGCCGTACTCGTTCTCGGCCTTCACCCATACCTCCGCCGCCCCGACCAGGTCGCGGTCCAGGCGCCGCACCGACGTCGGCCCCCTCCCTAGCGGCAGGTGGCCCAGCGTGAGACCGGGCAGATGCTCGTGGATCTGGGACATGACTCTCCTCACCGGTTCCTCAGGGCGGTCGTTCTCCCAGTGTCCCGCCATGGACGTCCTCCTGGTGGGTGGCGGGTGGTCCGATGTACGGGCCTGCGACATGTTCGGTGGTTCGTGCGCGGACGTGCTCATGGGGTTCTTCGTGCGGGCGTTGCTGGTGACGTTGCTGGGAAGGGAGCTCAGCGGGGCCAGGTGAGGGTGCGGCGCAGCGGCGCCCCCTGCACCGGCGGGGCGTCGGCCCAGGAGTCGAAGGTGTGGCCAACCCACCCGCAGCCGTGCGGCTGCCAGCCCCTTGCCGGCGGGTCTGCACGACCGCGCTGGAACGGCGCAGGTCACTAGCGTTCCTGGCACACCGAGAGTCAGCGAAGCCCAAGAGGAACAGGAAGCGAGGCGGCGAGGAACATGCAAACCGATGAGACCACCCGGAGGCTGTACTCGATCCTGATCCAGCTCGCCAAGCGACAAGACGGGCTTGCGGCTACCGAGGCTGCCGCAACGCGCTACTGGGCCCCCTGCCCCCCGACCGTCCTCGGACACCGCACGGCGGCCACGCTGCTGCGTGCCGAAGCCGATCGACTCCCCACCGCCAGCCGAAGGAGCTGACCATGCACACCGTCCTCCCCCAGAACGAGAAGTACCTCCGCGACGTCTTCGGCTCCGAGCTCGGAGACGGAGCGTGCGTCGTCGACGCCGATCGGCAGGTCGGCTACGTCCGCCTCGAGTTCGGCAGTCACCGTGGCCCTGACTCGGCGTACTGGGACGGCTGGTTCAGCGTCACCCGCACCCGTGACGGGCACCCGCTCAGCGGCAAGGTGATGAACGGTCGGCTCGTCCAGGTGCTCGGGAGCCGGTCATGACCTGGCACACCGTGGTCGCGGCCGCCGACGAGTTCCAACGCCTGCTCGGCGCCATTCGCACCGCGGGCGGAGTCATCACAGGCAGCTGCCCGTGCGCAGCCGGCTTCCGGGTCACCTACGTCACGAACGAGAGCTAAGCCATGTACCACGAGATTCCCAGTCCCGAACAGGCAGCCGAGCTTGCTGCGTGGTGGCGCCAGGCGTTCGAGGCACTCGAGCGCAGCGTGTGCCCCGACGAGTGAGCGAGGGCTCCCGATCCAGGTAGTCGGACACCCGATGGCAACTGGAACATCGAGCTCCCCCAACCTCTCCGGGCCCCTTCACATCGCCGGTACGGACGACCATTGCGCGCAGACGCTGGGCAGTCATTCCGCGAGTGATCCGGGTTCAGAGGCCGCCGTGGAAACGCACTGGCACTGATGAGCGGACGTTTGGCAGGCCGCGCTCACAGACGGGCTACTGCTGAGCTGTTGGAGCAGGCAGATCAACGCGGAGGTAACGCTGGGCCATCGTCACGAGTTCGCGTGTCAGTTGTTCGATCTCGCCGGCCGGCCCGAACTTTGGGCCGTAGGCCGTGCGGAGCACCAGCGCAGAGAAGAGGAGGGCGAAGCAGACCTCTCGTTCTCGGAGGGCATCGTCATCGAGGGGGTTGCCATTGAGCGGGCGGAGCGCGGCGGTGAACAAGTCGTAGATGGCGTTGCGGTAGTCCTCGCCACGACGGAGCACCTCGGGATGGACTCCTGAGATCAGGACCACGGCGCGCAAGAACGCCCCGTTGCGGATGAAGATCTGGACCAGGAAGCGGACGGCCTGCTCGACCCGCGCGCGGTCGTCGTCGACGTTCCAGCGGTCGGGGTCCGCGAAGACCTGGTGGTCCGCCAGCACCTGACTCATTCCGCGCTCGTACACCGCGAGGAACAGTGCGTCCTTGGTCGGCGCGCGGGCGTAGAGCGCTCTCGGCGGCACCTGTGCTCTATCGCAGAGCGCGGCGATGGTGAACGCCTCATAGCCGCCCTCCTCGAGCAGCAGGATGCCGGCGTCGAGGATTCGTTCCCACTGCTCGCGGGTGCGGCGCTGCCGGGGCTCCCGCAGCGCCAGATCGGGGTCTGTCTGCTGGCCATCGGTGCGGCCGATGCCTGCCATCACTCCTCCTTCGTTGACTCGGCGTGACGCCAGTCACATCCTAACCGTAGCAAACACTACGTTTTAGGGAGTTCGATGTGCTGATCGTCATCGGAGAGGCGGAGGCCGCCCCCGGCCGCCGTGACCAGATGTTGGAGGCAGTGGCTGCCATGGCAACGGCCACGCAGTCGGACGAGGGATGCGAGTCGTACGGCTTCTACGCCGACGTGACCCGGCCCGAGGTGCTGCTCAGCGTCGAGGTGTGGCGCGACCGGGCCGCTCTCGACGCCCACATGGCCCACGCGCACACCCAGCAGTTCCTGGCCACCGTGCCTGACCTCGTCGCCGGGGACCCGGCCATGCGGTTCTTCCACGCCGAGCCGGTCCAGGAGGCGGCCCGATGACCACGCCCCAGCGTCCCGGCCGCGTCGCCGTCATCGGAGCGGGCCCCGCCGGCATGGCGGCGGCGCTCTCGCTGCACCAGGCCGGCCACGAGGTGTCCCTCATCGAGCGCTACAAGGAGGCCCGTCCTGCCGGCAACATCCTCAACCTGTGGCCCCCGCCGATCAAGGCACTCGGCCTGATGGGCGTCGACACCGACGACCTGGGCGCCCCGTGCCAGTCCGAGTTCCGCAACGCCTCGGGCAAGGTGCGCGCCGTGGTGCGCCTGCCCCAGGAAGTCACCGAGGCCTACGGCGGCGGGTTCATCGGGCTGCTGCGGCCCGAGCTCTACGAGCGCCTGCTTGCCTCGCTCCCGCCCGGGACGCTCCAGGTCAACAAGAACGTGACCTCCATCGACCAGGACACCGACGGGGTGACCCTGACGTTCGACGACGGCCACGCCGAGCGGTTTGACGTGCTCGTCGGCGCCGACGGCATCGACTCCCTGGTGCGCCGCACCCTGTGGGGCGAGGCCCCCAAGCGCGAGCACAACCTGCACATCTTCGGCGGCTTCACCTTCGACGACACCCTCGGCGTCGAGACCGGCCGCTGCATCGTCTCCCACAACCGGGCCACCCAGGGCAGTTGGACGGCCATCCGGCACAAGGGCCGCAGCGGCTACCAGTGGTGGGTGCTGACCGCCCACGACGCCGCCGAGCACTTCGACGGTGACTACCACCAGACCGCGGCCGCGTTGGCGCAGCCGTTCGCCGACCCGCTCCCACGGCTGGTGGCAGCCACACCGCCCGGCGATGTCCAGCGATGGGTCATCCGGGACCGCAAGCCACTCAAGCAGTGGTCCCAGGGCCGGGTCACCGTCATCGGGGACGCCGCCCACCCCACCTCGCCGTACGCCGCGTACGGCGCCGGGATGGCCACCGAGGACGGCTACTTCCTCGGACGGCGGCTGGCCGGACTCGACCTCACCGACCACGCGGTCGTCTCCGAGGCCCTCCTGGACTTCGAGACACCCCGTCGCCCGCACACCGCCCGGCAGTCCCAGACGGCCTACTTCCTGGGACAGCTCTTCCACCACGCCCCGCGCCCCCTCGCGCCCGTGCGGGACACGTTCTTCGACCACACGCCCTTCCTGCAGAAGGTCATCGGCGAGTCCACGCCCGGCGAAATCCTCAAGCAGCTCGACGAGATCGACCAGACAGAGACCCGCTTCCGCCAGACCCTCGCCTGACCACAACACGGCTCGCCCTTGCACGAGTCCGTCCTGCCCTGACCCCGCCAACACCAGGAGATGTCGATGCACCACCCCGCCAAGCGCAGCCACGTACTGCTCGCAGCCGTCGCCGCAAGCAGCGCGTTGCTGCTCGCCGCCTGTGGCGGCGACACCCAGCCCGCCGCCGGAGCCTCCGCGGGTGACGGTGAGAAGACGTTGGTCTTCTCGCCGCTCGCGCTCAAGATCCCCGCGATGCAGGGGCTCGCCAAGGGCGTCCAGCAATACGCACCGAGCCAGGGCTACCAGGTGGTCGTCCAGGACCCGAACCTCGACCCCCAGAAGCAGGCCACCGACCTCAAGGCCGTCGTTGAGAGCGGCAAGGCGGACGCCGTATGGGCCATCGCCGTCCAGCCTGCGGCGCTCGCAGACCTGGTGAAGACCGCCCAGGAAAAGAACGTGGTACTGCTGCTCAACGGGGTCCCCGAGGACTACGGACTCAGTGGCCCGCAGCCCGGCATCACCTTCGAGAACATCCAGTACGCCGAGCAGGGCACGGCGATCGGCGAGGAGCTCGGAAACTGCATCAACGAGAAGCTCGACGGCAAAGCCCAGGTCATCTTTGAGGAGAACGCGCCCGGCACCGCCGGCAAGAAGGAGCTCGAGACCTCGGCGAAGGACGCCCTCGCCGCCACCGCCCCCGACGCCGAGATCGTCGCCACGATCGTTGCCAACGACCGCGCCCAAGTCCAGACCGACATCGGCAGCGCCTTGCAAGGCCACCCCGACGTGACCGTCGTCCTCGGCAACAACGACGAGGGCGCCCTCGGCGCAATCGGCGCCTTCAAGGCGTCCGGCAAGGACCTGACCTGCCTCACCGAGGCCGGCGGCAACGACGAAGTCCTCGCCGCCGTCAAAGCGGGCAAGATCTACGCTTCGGTCGCCCTCCAGTTCCAGGACGCCATGGTCCAAGACGTTGACCACATCACCACCATGCTCGACGACCCGACCGACGACGGCGAGCAAATCAGCGTTCCGCAGAAGGTCCTCAAGACCAACTGACGACCAGTCCCACATCCCTGGACCGGGATCATCACCAACCCGGCGCAGGCTGATGGGTTACAGCGTGCATTCAAGGTCGTTCAGCCCGCACGACGTGAGCTCGGCGCACCTCGCTGTGCTCGACACGGCGACCGCCGCGCAGCACCCGGCCAGCCCAGGCAACAACCTCGATCGTCATCCCACCAGCACGCTCACGCCGCGTTCCGCTCGTTACTGCGGTTCAGTGGACGTGGATTTCGGGGAGATCCCTGATGTACGTCGTCCGATCGCGAACTTACTCTCTGATCCATGGAGGACGGGGTGCGCGCAATGGCGGTCGACCACCTGGTGCGGGACTCAGCGGCGGTGTCGGACAGCATCGAGATTGTCCGCAGCAGGCAGGTTGGGGATTGGGCGACGGTGCTCGCCCGCTGGGCCGACGCAGGGACCGGTCGCCTCCGACGGGGTGCCGTCGACATCATCCTGGACGATGGGGTGTGGCGTCCGCGCGGCGGATGGAGTTCCAACGCCGACCACGACGAAGTTCACCCGATCTGGCGCGCTTGGGGAGGCGGCCGAGGATCGACGTCGGGCTGGGTCTCCGACCCGGCAGCGGCCACGATTCGCTTCCGTAGCCAGGACGGCCGGGTCGAGGCGGACACCGTTGAGAGCGGGGTCGCGATCCTGATCTACGAGGCTGCGTTTGGTCGCGGATCGACCGTCGAAGTCCTCGACGGCGACGGCAATGTCCTGCACACCGCTCCACTCTGAACCGCCTGAGCCACCACGCGGGCAAGCGGCTCGAAGCGTGCGCTCATGCCGCGTTGCGCGCACGCCCGTGCCGATGAGCAACGTAGCTGTCGCTCAGCGGTCGGCGACGCTGATGCGTACGTCGAGCCCGTCGTCGACCGGTCCGATGAGCCCTCCCAGCATGCCGACGAGTACGCCCATCGCGACCAGTTGGCCGATCGGGGCGCCCTTGTGGGCCGACGGCTTCGTGCGCTGCCAGGCGTACCACTCAGTGCGGCGGAACCTGGCCAGGCCGGCCAGCGCCAGGGCCGTGGTCGCGAGCGGGAGCGCGACCAGGGCGGCCTGGCCCAGGTCGTCGACCGAGACCAAGCCGACGAGCTCGACGATCAAGCTGAGCACCAGCACGACCCAGGCGAACGCGAGCCGGACGGTGCGGGCCCGTACAACGCCGACGGAGAGGTAGCCCACGAGGAGCGCGCCGAGGACGACGGACAGAACAAGCGAGACCTCATCCTCGAGCCGGACGCCCCGCCGGGCCAGCAGCACCGCCTGGCCCGCCAGTGAAGCCCAGGCGACCACCCATATCGAACTCGGCAGTGGTGGCGCGGCCCCCGGCTGCTCGGCTCCCCCGTCGACGCTCACCGTGTCATCCTCGCACCTCGCAACTTACGAGCACTCGCGCCAGGTCAGGGCGTCGCCGATGGAACTCGAGTCCTCCTCTCAAGCCACGGGTAGCGTGCGCTGCGGCCACCCGCACAAGTAGCCGATGAGCGGACGGGTTCTCAGAACCGCAGATGTTTCGGAAATCCGGTCCACCGGAGTTCGGCCGGTAGGTGAGCCGTGTCGTTGGCGACGACGACCGACGGAGGACCTCCGTCCTCGTACCTGATGACCGTCAGTCCGGCGTGGCACTGGTTCGGTGGGAACCAGCGCCAGGCCGGGGCGTCCAGCGCGTGGCGCACCAGCCACCCGATGGTAAAGGCGTGGGTGATGACAACCTCGACGGGCGGCCGTCCTCCCACCGCAGGACCGGCGAGCAGGTCAATCGCCCGGGTGCCGAGATGCGCGCCGTGGGATGCCTCGTCCTCGGAGACGTCCGCCAGGAACGACAGGACGGCGTCCGCCCAGGCGTCGGGCACCTCGTCACGACCCGGCAGGTGAGGGACGTAGTCACCTGCGGCTTCGTCCGCGAACAGTGTGGGGCTCTGCTCGAACTGTTCTGCCACGACTCGTGCCGTCTCAGCTGCACGCGGGAGCGGGCCGTGCGTGATTCGGCTGACCGATAGGGGGGCGAGACGTCGGCCCAGGTGCTCAGCCTGCCGTGCACCGTTCGACGTCAGTCCAGCACTGTCACCCTCGGGCTCGGCATGACGCGCTAGGTACAGCAATCGTGTGTTCTCCCGAGACATGCCCACATCAAAGCACCCCGTCTCGACGTGCACTCTCATGCCGCATTCCGCGCGGCAGAGACGTGCGTTCTTCCGCCGCGTCAGGGACGCACGAGTCCGCTCATAGCCGATGAGCGGGCACTCCATAGGTGACCAGACCGCCACCCGGGCAGCGAGCAACAGATCGAGAGACGGTAGTAATGGGGCGTGGCCAAGACCGTCGAAAACAGCGTTGAGGTTCGGGCGGACGCGCAGGTTGTATGGGATCGGGTCGTCTCGTCAGATGGCATCAACTACGAGATGCGACCTTGGATGACGATGACTATGCCAAGAGCCGCGGCCGGGCTGACGGTCGAGACCCTCCCGCTGGGGCGGCCCGTGGGCCGCGCATGGCTTCGCCTGTTCGGCCTGGTGCCATTCGACTTCGACCACCTCACCATTGTCGAGCTTGAGGCCGGCCGTCGATTCTTGGAACGGTCCACGATGCTAAGCATGCGGCGATGGGAGCACGAGCGGACCCTGACCCCAGTCGAAGGCGGCACTCGCGTGCACGACCGCGTGACAATGCAGCCACGGGTGCCGATCCCCGGGCTTGCGGGCTTCCTCGCACGCGTGGTTGACGCCTTCTTCAAGCACCGACACAGAAGGTTACGGACCTACTTCGCTGCCGAGCAGCCGAGTCAACCATCTTGACGGCACCACGGGGTTCGCCGCGCCCGCTCATGCCGCATTGAGTGCGTGCTTTGACGGGCGTCATACCGCGAGACGGACGCACAATCTGCTGAGATGCGGGACCCTCGACCGAGACCCCAACTTCGATAGACCTGAGCACTCGTGGACCTTTGTCGGTGGTCGAGGGGAGGATCCGTACATGGCCGCCGATCCTCCCCAGCTGATCGTGCGCGACGCTGCGGCGTGGCGGACCTGGCTTGCCGAGAACGTCGACGAGCAGGCCGGCGTGTGGCTGGTTCTGGCCAAGAAGGGGACGACGGATCCGACGAGTCTGAGCTATGCCGCTGCGCTCGAGGAGGCGCTGTGCCACGGCTGGATCGACGGTCAGGC
>JBEVFC010000095.1:0-6919 GCA_040512455.1 Nocardioides sp. | reverse complement strand
GACCTGGTCGTCGAACTTGCGGATGTTGCCCGGGTTCACGCGGACGGCGGCACAGCCGGCCTCGATCGCCGCGTAGACGTACTTCGGCTGGAAGTGGATGTCGGCGATCACCGGGATCTGCGACTTGGTGGCGATGGCGGGCAGGGCCTCGGCGTCGTCCTGCGACGGGCAGGCCACCCGGACGATGTCGCAGCCGGAGGCGGTCAGCTCGGCGATCTGCTGGAGTGTCGCGTTGATGTCCGAGGTCAGCGTCGTCGTCATCGACTGCACCGAGACCGGGGACTCGCTGCCCACGCCGACCTTGCCGACCTGGATCTGGCGGGTCTGGCGGCGGGGGCTGAGCACCGGCGGCGGGGCAGCAGGCATCCCCAGGGAGATCGACGTCATGCCTCGATCCTACGGGCCGGACGTCAGGTGATGTGGATCGGCCGGACGATGTCCCCGACGATCAGCACCACGCTCATCACCAGGAACGCACCCGCCACCACGTAGGCGATCGGGAGCAGCTTCGCGACGTCGACGTAACCGGGATCCGGGCGGCGCCGCAGCCTCGCCCAGCCGCGGCGTACGGCCTCGTAGAGCGCGCCCGCGATGTGCCCGCCGTCCAGCGGCAGCAGCGGCACGAAGTTGAACATGCCGATGAAGAAGTTGAAGCCGCCGATCAGCATCAGCAGGAAGACGGCCTTCTCCTTGACGGGGAAGTGCTCGGCGGACGCGGTCTCGCCGGCGATCCGGCCGCCGCCGACCACGCTCATCGGGCCCTCGGGATCGCGCTCCTCGGCACCGACGATGGCCTTGGCGACCCCCCAGACCTTGACCGGCATCTGGCCCAGGGCCTGCACGGTCGAGACGGTCATCGTGCCCATCTCCCCGACGGTGTAGAACAGGCCACCGGTCCGCGGCTCGACCACCGGCAGCATGCCGAGGAAGCCGACGTCGGTCAGCTTCTTGTCCTCGATGTCGGTGGCCGACGGGCGGGCACTGACGATGGTGTGCGTGGTGAGCGTCCTCTCGGCGCCGTCGCGGCTGACGGTGATGACCGCCTCGCGGTCGGCGTTGGCGCGGATCAGGCGTTGCAGGGTCGACCAGTCGTGGATCTTCGTGCCGTTGAAGGCGAGGATCTCGTCGCCGTCCTGCAGCCCGGCGGCGTACGCCGGGGTGTCGGGGTCGGTGGCCTTGCACTCACGGTTGCTCTCCGAGTAGGGCACCGCGCAGCGCTGCACCTCGGCGACCGTCGGCTCGGTGACCGGGTCGCCGAGGTTGCCGTACGTCGCGAAGACCCCACCGAAGATGACCAGCGCGATCGCGATGTTCACCGACGGGCCGGCGGCCATCACGATGACCTTCTTCCACCAGGCCATCTTGTAGAACAGTCGGTCCTCGTCACCCTCCTCGATGTGCTCGGCCTCGGCGGCGCGGGCGTCGGCGATCAGCTGGGTGAACATGCCGGTGTTGCTCTGCCGCAGGTTGCCGTCCTTGTCCGGGGGCAGCATGCCGACGATCTTGACGTAGCCACCGAGCGGGATCGACTTGATGCCGTACTCGGTCTCGCCGACCTTCTTCGACCAGACGGTGCTGCCGAAGCCGACGAAGTACTGCGTGACCTTCCCGCCGAACTTCTTGGCCGGGATCATGTGGCCGAGCTCGTGGAGGGCGATGGACGCCAGGATGGCGACCACGAAAACCAGCACGCCGAGCGTGTAGTAGAGCGCGCTCATGCGGAGGGCTTCCCTTCGGTGATCAGACGTGTGGCCTCGTCGCGGGCCCAGGCGTCGGCCGCCAGGACGTCGTCCACGGTGAGTTCCTGCTCCCCTGAGGGTACGCCGTGGACCCGAACGACCTCGGCGACCGTGGCCACGATCCGCGCGAACGGCAGCCGGCCGGCCAGGAACTCCTCGACACAGACCTCGTTCGCGGCGTTGTAGACCGCGGGCGCGGTGGCCCCCGCCTCCCCCGCGTCGCGGGCCAGCCGCACCGCGGGGAACGCCTCGTCGTCGAGCGGGAGGAACTCCCAGGTGTCGGGCTTCGTCCAGTCGACCGCCGGGGCCGCGTCCGGCACCCGGTCGGGCCAGGCCAGGCCGAGCGCGATCGGGATCATCATCGTGGGCGGCGAGGCCTGGACGAGCGTGGAGCCGTCGACGAACTCGACCATGGAGTGCACCACCGACGTCGGGTGGACGACGACCTCGATGCGGTCGAACGGGATGCCGAAGAGCAGGTGCGCCTCGATCACCTCGAGGCCCTTGTTGACCAGCGTCGCGGAGTTGACGGTGATCACCGGGCCCATGGACCAGGTGGGGTGGTTGAGCGCCTGCTCGGGCGTGACGTCGGCCAGCCGCTCGCGGGACCAGCCGCGGAACGGTCCGCCGCTGGCGGTCAGCACCAGGCGGCGTACCTCCTCGGGCGCGCCGCCGCGCAGGCACTGGGCGACCGCCGAGTGCTCGGAGTCGACGGGCACGATCTGCCCGGGCCGGGCCCGCCGGGTGACCAGCGGGCCGCCGATGATCAGCGACTCCTTGTTGGCCAGCGCGAGCGTGGTGCCCGCGTCCAGGGCGGCAAGCGTGGGACGCAGCCCGACGGCACCGGTGATCCCGTTGAGCACGACGTCGCACGCACCGCCGGCGGCCTCGACCGAGGCCTCCTCCCCCAGCCCGGAGTACGCCGGGGCGAACTCGGCGACCTGCGCCTCGAACAGCGCGGGGTTCGAGCCGCCGGCGGTCAGCCCGACGACCCGGAAGCGGTCGGGGTTGGCGCGCACGAGGTCAAGGGCCTGGGTGCCGATCGACCCGGTCGAGCCGAGGATGACGATGTCGCGACGGGAGCTCACCGCGCCATCCTGTCAGCCGAGACCGTTCTCGACGGTCGCGGCGGGGCGGGCCGGGGTGCGCAGCCAGGCGTCGAAGAAGCCGGTCAGGTCCTGTCCGCTGACCACCTCGGCGAGCGCGGTGAAGTCCTCCGTGCTCCCGGTGCCGTGCCGCCGCTCGGTGACCCAGCGACGCAGCAGGGTGTCGAACGCCTCCGCACCGATCCGGTGCCGCAGCGCCTGGGTGGCCATCGCGCCGCGCTCGTAGACGGCGTCGTCGAACATCCGGGTCCGGCCGGGGTCGGCGATGCTGAGGTCCCAGAACGACGCGTCGCCGTCGCGGGACTCCCAGCTGGCCCGCAGCCAGTCCTGCGGCGAGGCGAAACCGCGGTTGCCGTCCCAGAGCATCTCCAGCCAGGTCGCGATGCCCTCGTTCAGCCAGATGTCGCGCCAGCTGTGCACGGAGACCGCGTCACCGAACCACTGGTGCGCGAGCTCGTGGGCGACCAGCCAGTCCTGCCCCGACCCCCCGACGTACGGGTAGGTCGGGCGGGTCTGGTTCTCGAGCGCGAAGCCGGGGCGGAGGGACGTGGTCAGCCCGCCGGTGCTGTCGAAGGGGTACTCCCCCAGCCGGTGCTCGAGCCAGGCCAGCACCCGCGGGGTACGCCGCATCAGCGCGAGCGCGCTGCGCTGCTGCGCTCCGCTGAGCCGCTCGGAGACGGCGAGGACGTACGGCGTGCCGCCGGTGGTGCCGCGCTCGAGCCGGAAGTCGCCGGCGGCGAAGAAGGCGAGATACGGCGCCATCGGCTGCCGGCTGCGCCAGTGCCACGTCGTCCAGGCCCGGCCGACGTCGCGGCCGACGAGCCGTCCGTTGGCGACCGCCTCCCGGCCGCGCGGGACGCGCACGTGGAGGTCGAAGGTCGCCTTGTCGCGTGGGTGGTCGTTGGCGGGGAACCACCACGGGGCGATGTGCGGCTGCCCCATCGCCAGGACCTCGCGGGCGTTGCCCACCCACGGCCGCTCGCCGCCGTACGCCTTCGCGCCCGGGCGCCCGTGGTAGTCCACCCGCACGCGGAACCGCTGGCCGGAGGCGATCGGCTGTGCCGGGACCACCCGCAGCTCGTGGCGGTCCGGCCGGGTGAACCGGGCACGGACACCGTCGACGAGCACCCGGTCGGCGGGCAGCACCAGGTCGAGGTGGAAGCTGGAGAGGTCCTGGGTGGCGGTCACGGTCAGGAAGGTGCGGCCGGTCAGCCGGCCCGACCTCAGCGCCATCCGGACGTGCACCTCGTAGTGGGCCACGTCGTACCCACCGTTGCCGTCCCGCGGGAAGTACGGGTCGCCGATGCCGGCGGCTCCGGGGGCCGGCGCGACGGGATCGGCACTGCTGCTGCTGCCGGCGCCGGCGAGCAGGACGAGGCAGGCGAGCGCGGCCGCTGCGGCCCGGGGCCTCACGGATGTGCCCCGGTCAGGTCGACCGGGACACGGTCGGCCAGGGAGGAGACCGCCTGGCCCAGCATGGACTGGTGTCCGGGGACGTCGATGACGGCGACCTCGTCGGTGCCGATGTAGGCGAGGCCCTCGGGCGACACGGGCGCGCACGGGGCGGGGTCGGTGCGGCCGGCCCGCAGCGCCATGTCCCAGGCGAGGTCGCGGGTCTCGACCTCGACCTCCGGTCCCTGGAGGAGCACGGCCGAGGGCAACGGGTCGGTGAGGTCGAGACGTCGCGAGGTGACCACCAGCCCCGGCCGGTGGACGTCGAGCAGCGCGGCCGGGTCGTCCGGGTCCAGCGCCACCACGACGGCGCCGAGCCGGGCGGTGGCCAGCACGGCGAGCAGCTCGTCGAGCGGTTCGTCGAGCAGCACCCCGACGGGGGCGCCGGGCACGACGCCCAGGCCGCGCATCGCACCGGCCAGCGCGGCCACCTGCTCGAGCAGGGTGGCGTAGTCGAGGGCGCCACCGGAGTGCAGGACGGCCGGGGCCGGGGCGGCGCCGCGGATCACCGCGATGTCGACGGCGTGGAAGCAGAGGTTGAGGCTCCCGGGGTCGTCTCCGGCCGGCTGCCGGAACCACGTGATCTGCACCGGCACTCCTGCGCTGGGTCCATGGCCTGGGTGAGGGGCACGGGATAAATGGGTTGCCGCCCGCGGCCGGTGTGCCGCAGGCTGGTCCTGCGAAGCGTACGGCGTCCGGCCGTGCCCCGGGTGAGAGGAGCGTGAGATGTCCATGACTGTCACTGGCCTGTCCGCAGACCACCTCACACTCACCTGGAGCACCACCGATGACGCACGACTTCGACGGGTTCGTTGACGAACCTCGCTTCGAACGCTTCACCCCCACTCTCACCACCGCCGCCCCGGCGGGCACCGACGGGCTCGACCCGTCGTTCGTGTTCGACTTCCAGGCCTACGACGACCTGGAGTCCGACGACCAGCGCTGGTCCACCTGGCTCTCGGTCGAGCCCCTGTCCCGCGGGCCCGAGCCACGCCCGGACTGGGTGGTCACCTCCCAGGGGGCCATCGACACCGAGCTGGGCATCCTGAAGACCGGCAAGGAGGCGGACGTCTTCCTGCTGGAGCGCGGCGAGCCGGACGGCCCGTCGGTGGTGATGGCCGCCAAGCGCTACCGCGGCGAGGAGACCCGCTCCTTCCATCGCAGCGGCGCCTACACCGAGGGCCGGAGGACCCGGCGGTCACGTGACGCCCGGGCGATGGCCAAGAAGTCGGCCTACGGTCGCTCCGTCGCGGCCGGGCAGTGGGCCTGGGCCGAGTGGGAGGCGCTCAAGCGTCTCTGGGTGCTGGGTGTGCCGGTCCCCTACCCCGTGCAGATCGACGGCACCGAGATCCTGATGGAGTTCGTCACCGTCGACGGCGACGCCGCGCCTCGACTGGCGCAGACCCGGCCGGAGCGGGCCCTGCTGGAGTCCTACTTCGGGCAGCTCCGGGACGCGATGGCCGAGCTGGCCCGGCACGGCCTGGTCCACGGCGACCTCTCGCCGTACAACATCCTGGCGGCGGGTGACCGGCTGGTCATCATCGACCTGCCGCAGATGGTGGACCTGGTCGGCAACCCGCAGGCGATGGACTTCCTGCTGCGGGACTGCGCCAACGTCTGTGGCTGGTTCCGGGCCCGGGGACTCGAGGTCGACGAGCACGAGCTGTACGGCGAGCTGCTGGCGCACGCCTGGTAACCGCTGGGTGCCGAATTCGCTTCCCGTTGCGGGCACTGTCTGTGGATATCACCGGTTCAAGACTGATTCAGCGACGGAATCCGTGGCCTTCGTGGGCGCCGGCCGCGTAGGCTGGCGCCCATGAACGCCACCCCCACCGGCGGCCCCGGCCTGCCCCAGGAGCGCCGCCTCGTCACCGAGATCCCCGGACCCGGGAGCCGGGCCCGGCTGGAGCGCAAGAAGCAGTACGTCGCCGACGGTGTCGGCACCGCGCTGCCGATCTTCGTCACCGCGGCCGGCGGCGGCGTCCTGCAGGACGTCGACGGCAACTCGCTCATCGACCTCGGCTCCGGCATCGCGGTGACCAGCGTCGGCAACGCGGCACCCGCCGTGGTGGAGCGGCTGGTCGCCCAGGCGCAGGCGTTCACGCACACCTGCTTCATGGTCACGCCGTACGACGGCTACGTCGACGTGTGCGCGGCCCTCGCCGAGCTGACCCCGGGCGACCACCCGAAGAAGTCGGCGCTGTTCAACTCCGGCGCCGAGGCGGTCGAGAACGCGGTGAAGATCGCCCGCGTCGCGACCCGGCGCGACGCCGTCGCGGTCTTCGACCACGCCTACCACGGCCGCACCAACCTCACGATGGCGATGACCGCCAAGAACATGCCCTACAAGAACGGCTTCGGGCCGTTCGCGGGTGAGGTCTACCGCGCGCCGATCTCCTACCCGATGCGCGACGGGCTCTCCGGCGCCGAGGCGGCGGCGCGGGCGATCGACGTCCTCGACAAGCAGGTGGGCGCGCAGAACCTGGCCTGCCTGGTGATCGAGCCGATCCTCGGCGAGGGTGGCTTCGTGGTGCCGGCCGAGGGCTTCCTCGGCGCGCTCAAGGAGTGGACCGAGGCGAACGGGATCGTGTTCGTCGCCGACGAGATCCAGTCCGGGTTCTG
>JBEVFC010000093.1:0-6536 GCA_040512455.1 Nocardioides sp. | reverse complement strand
TCGGTCCACGCGGCAGCACCTGGCCGTCGGGGCCGGGGTCGACGAGGTCCGCGGGTGTCTCGAGGATGCCGATCACCCGGCGCCAGCCGGCGATGGCGTTCTGGGCCTCGGTGAGGATCTGGGTGCCCATCTGAACCGGCATCACGAACAGGGACACCAGGAACGCGAAGGCGATCACCTCGCCGGCGGTGATCTGCCCGGCGAAGCCGAGCCAGATGCCGACGATCAGCACCCCCGCGTTGGCCAGGCCGCCGGAGAGGCCGCCGAGGGAGAACGAGAACGCGGTGAAGCCCTGGGCGCGGGTGCTGGCCATCTGGTAGGAGCGGATCGCGGTGTCGATGCGCGCCTGGGTGCGCTTCTCCACGGCGTACGAGCGGACCACGGCGGCGCCGACGACGGGCTCGGAGATCGCGGACAGCATGATGCCGACCTGGCGGCGGACGGTGCCGTAGGCGTCGGAGAGCCGGCGCTGGAAGTAGCGCAGTGACAGGAACAGCGGCAGGAAGCACAGCCAGACCACCAGCGTCAGCTGCCAGGAGTAGAACAGCATGATCACCGTGGCCACGCCGATCTGGAGCACGCTGACCACGAAGAGGATGCCGCCGAAGACCAGGAACTGGCTGACCTGGTCGACGTCGGAGGTGACCCGGGAGACCAGCGCGCCGCGGCGCTCGGTGTTCTGGGTGAGCACCGGCAGGTCGTGGACGTGCCGGAAGGCCTTGATCCGCAGGGTGGCCAGCCCGGTCTCGGCCGTGGTGAAGAGGCGGGCGGTCATGAAGTAGGACGCGCCGGCGGTGACCAGGATCGCGAGCGTGGCCACCAGGCCCATCTCGAGCATGAAGCCGACATCCGGGCCGTCGGGCCCGTTGAGGCCGCGGTCGAGGGTCTGCTGCACCACGATCGGGATGACGACCTGGCCGACGGTGGCCAGCACCGCGAGCGCAAGGGTGCCCCAGAGACCCTCGCGGAGCTCGGGTGAGACCGCGATGCCGCGGCGGATGGTGTCGAGAGCGGCGATGTCGTCGCCGGTGTCGACCCGGGAGGTCGTGGACGCGAGACTCATTCGGGGTCCCCGCGGAAGCGCGAGCGGAGCGAGTGGTTCTGTCGGGTGTTCATGCCTCGTCACCTGCCGTCTGCTGCTCGTAGGCGTTGACGAGGTCGGCGTACGCGGGACTGCGCACCAGCAGCTCGGCATGGGTGCCGCGGTCGACGACCCGGCCGTCGGAGAGGTGGATGACCTCGTCGGCCAGCCCGATGGTGGCCTTCCGGTAGGCGACGACGACCAGCGTGGTGTCGGCGCCGTCGGCGGTGCCGCGCAGGGCGCTCAGGATCCGCGCCTCGACCTCCGGGTCCACCGCCGAGGTGGCGTCGTCGAGGATCAGCAGCCGCGGCCGCCGGACCAGGGCCCGGGCCAGGGAGATCCGCTGGCGCTGGCCGCCGGAGAGCGAGGTGCCCCGCTCCCCCAGTTGCGTGTCGAGGGCGTCGGGCAGGGCGGCGACGAAGCCGTCGCCCTGGGCGGTGCGGAGCGCGGCCCAGACGTCCTCGTCGGGGATGTCGGCGCCGAGGGTGATGTTGTCGCGGACCGTGTCGTCGAAGAGGAACGCGGTCTGTCCGACCACGGACACCGAACGGGCCAGCTCGCCCGCGGCCAGGTCGCGCAGGTCGGTGCCGTCGACCTTGACCGCTCCCCCGTCCGGGTCGACGAGCCGGGTCAGCAGCGAGGTGAGGGTGCTCTTGCCGGAGGCGGTGGCCCCGACCAGGGCGACGGTGCGCCCGGGGTCGACGCCGAACGAGACGTCCCGGAGCAGCTCCTCGTCGGGCTGGTAGGCGTACGCCAGGTGCTCGACGTCGAGCCGGGCGCCGGACAGGCCGTCGAGGCGCGCGGTGCCGTACGTCATCTCGCCGGTGGCCTCGAGCACGGCGGTGACCCGCTCGAAACCGACCACGCTGCGGGGGAACTCACCGAGCAGCCAGCCGATCGAGCGGATCGGGAAGGAGACGATGGTCAGCAGGTAGGCGACGGTGATCAGGCTGCCGGTGTCGGTCTGGCCGTGCAGCACCCGGTGGACGCCGAGGGCGAGCACCACCAGGACCCCGATGTTGGGGATCGCGGTGAGTGCCGGGTCGAACATCGCGCGGATCCGGCCGGCCCGGACCGAGACGTCGCGCAGCTCGCGGGCCTTGGCCGCGAAGCGCTCGGTCTCCTCGGTCTCCCGCCCGAGGGTCTTGACGACCATCGCGCCGTCGAAGGACTCGTGGGCGATCTCGCTGACCTCGGCACGCAGCTGCTGGGCGCGGGTCATCAGCGGCGACGCGGCCCGCTGGTAGAGCACGGTGGTGACCGTCACCGCCGGGAAGACCATCATCCCGACCAGGGCCAGGACCACGTCGGCGAGCAGCATCTGGACGATCGCGATCACCAGCATCGCGACGGTGCCGACCGCCATCGGCAGGGGGGCGATCGGGCTCCACGCGGCCTCGACGTCGGAGTTCGCGTTGGAGAGCAGCTGCCCGGTCGGGTGCCGCTGGTGCCACTCCATCGGGAGGGTGAGGTACTGGCGGGTGACCGCACGGCGGTAGTGCGCCTGCATGCGGTACTGCATGACGCCGGCCCCGAGCCGACGGGCGACGATGCCGACCGCCCGCAGCAGGGCCACCCCGACGAACAGGCCGAGGACCGCCCAGAGGATCGCGGAGGAGACCTCGCCGGTCTCGAAGGCGGGGATCACGGCGTGCTGGGTGGACCAGCCGAGCACCCACGCGTCGGCGACGGTCAGCGCGCCGAAGAGGACGCTGCCGAGCGTGGAGAGGGTGAAGACCCAGGGCTCGCGGCGGATGGCCACGGCGAGTACGGCGAACCCGTCACGCAGGGTGGAGGTTCGGGAGGACACCAGATGACCTTATGCCCAGCCACCAACAGATTTTTCGGCTGGCCAGGCCCCTAGGCTGGGGCCGTGCTCGGTCGACGATCCCTTGCCCGCCTCGAGCGGCAACAGCTCTGTGATGCCGCCCTCGCGGAGGGTCCGGACGCGCCCACGCTCTGCGGTGACTGGGACGTGCGGGCCCTGCTCGCGCACCTGCTGGTCCGCGAGCGCAGCCCGCTGGGCGCGGCCGGCATCCAGGTCGCGCCCCTCGCCCCGCTGACCGACCGGGCGATGGACAAGGCGTCCGCGCGCGACTTCCCGGACCTCGTTGCGGCGGTCCGCAACGCGCGCACGCCGCTGGCCCTGCCCCTGGTCGACGACGTGGTGAACACGCTGGAGTTCTTCGTGCACCACGAGGACATCCGCCGGGCCCGGGCGGGCTGGGAGCCCCGGACGCTGCCCCGTGCCGAGGAGTCGGCGCTGTGGACGGCCATCAAGGTGGGCGGCCGAGGGCTGGCCCGGCCGGCCGGCGTACCGGTGACCATCCGGCGCGCCGACGGTGGCGCCACCGCCACCCTCCGTGGCGGCGCGGACCCCGTCGTCGTCACCGGCCTGCCGTCGGAGATCGTGCTGTTCCTGTTCGGGCGTCGCGAGACCCGCGGCCTGACGCTCACCGGACCCGAGACCGCCATCGCCGCCCTCTCCTCGGCCGACCTCGGCATCTAACCCCTGTCGTTCCTCTCGTCCCTCCCCGCCCAAGTGCGGGTTCTGGCGTGCCGAAGTGCGGGTTCTTGCGCGACAATTCCGGGATGAGGTCCGAGCGCCTGGTTCTCCGCCCCCCGACACTCGCCGACGAGGACGAGTGGCTTCACTGGATGCGGGCCAGCCGCGGCTACCACCGGCCCTGGATCAAGATGTCCACGACACCGGAGACCTTCCGCGCGTACCTCGAACGGGGCGAGGCACCGAACCGGGAGTTCCGCATCGCCTGCCGCCTCGAGGACGGGGCGCTGACCGGGTTCTTCAACGTCACCGAGATCGTCCGGGGCAACTTCCAGAACGCGTTCCTCGGGTACGGCGGGGTCGCCGAGTTCGCGGGTCAGGGCTACATGACCGAGGGCCTGGAACTGGTGCTGCGCGAGGCCTTCACCAAGCTGAAGCTGCACCGGATCGAGGCCAACATCCAGCCGGGCAACACCGCGTCGATCGCGCTCGCCGCGCGGTGCGGGTTCGTCAAGGAGGGCTTCTCCGAGAGGTACCTCAAGGTCGCCGGCCGCTGGGCCGACCATGAGCGCTGGGCCATCCGCTCCGACCAGTGGAAGGCTCGCTGACCGTCGCCCGTGCACAGGAAGTGACACCTCGGCGCGCAAGAACTGCTGCTTCGGCGGACAAGAAGGCACACCTCGTGCCGTGGGGTCAGCGCACCGGGTGGCCGGCGGCCGCGAGGGCGGCCTTGACGTCGCCGATGGCCAACGTGCCGAAGTGGAAGACGGTGGCGGCGAGCACCGCGTCCGCACCCGCGTCGACCGCCGGCGGGAAGTGCTCGAGGGCACCGGCGCCACCGGAGGCGATCACCGGGATCGAGACCGCGGCCCGCACCTGCCGGATCAGCTCGAGGTCGAAGCCGTCCTGGGTGCCGTCGGCGTCCATGGCGTTGAGCAGGATCTCCCCGGCACCGAGCTCGGCGGCCCGGGCGGCCCAGGCGATGGCGTCCAGCCCGGCCGACGTACGGCCGCCGTGGGTGGTCACCTCGAAGCCGGAGTCGGTGCCGGCGGCACGGCGGGCGTCCACGGACAGCACCAGCACCTGGTTGCCGAACCGGTCGGCGATCTCGGCCACCAGCTCCGGCCGGCGGATCGCCGCGGTGTTCACCGCCACCTTGTCGGCCCCGGCGCGCAGCAACCGGTCGACGTCCTCGACCGATCCGACTCCCCCGCCCACGGTCAACGGGATGAACACCTGCTCGGCGGTCGCCGACACGATCTCCATCGTCGTCGCGCGGCCCTCGTGCGAGGCCGAGATGTCGAGGAAGGTCAGCTCGTCGGCGCCCTCCGCGTCGTACAGCTTGGCCAGCTCCACGGGGTCGCCCGCGTCGCGAAGGTCCTGGAAGTTGACGCCCTTCACCACCCGGCCGGCGTCGACGTCCAGGCACGGGATGACGCGTACGGCGAGGCTCATGCTTCGGGGAGGGTCAGGGCCAGCGCGTCCTCGAGGGTGAACCGGCCCTCGTAGAGCGCGGTGCCGATGATCGCGCCCTCGACACCGTCGTCGACCAGGGCCTGCAGTGCCTCGAGGTCGGCCAGCTCGGTGATGCCGCCGGAGGCGACGACCGGACGGTCGGTGGCCGCGCAGACGTCGCGGAGGAGCTGGAGGTTCGGACCCTCGAGCATGCCGTCCTTGTTGACGTCGGTGACCACGTACCGCGCGCACCCCTCGGCGTCGAGCCGGGACAGCACGTCGTACAGGTCGCCGCCGTCGCGGGTCCAGCCGCGGGCCGCCAGCGTCCGACCGCGTACGTCGAGCCCGACGGCCACGCGATCGCCGTGCTCGGCGATGGCCCGGGCGCACCACTCGGGCTGCTCGAGCGCCGCGGTGCCGATGTTGACCCGCCGGCAGCCGGCCTCCATCGCCGCGGCGCGCGACTCGTCGTCGCGGATCCCGCCGCTCATCTCCACCCGGATGTCGAGGGTGCCGACGATCCTGGCCTGCAGCTCGCGGTTGTGCCCGCGGCCGAAGGCGGCGTCCAGGTCGACGAGGTGGATCCACTCCGCGCCGGCCTCCTGCCAGCGCAGTGCGGCCTCCACCGGGTCGCCGAAGCGCTTCTCGGAGCCGGCCACGCCCTGCACCAGCTGGACGGCCTGGCCGCCCGCGATGTCGACGGCCGGCAGCAGCTCGAGGTGGGTGCTCATGCGCACGATCCTAGGGATCCGGGCGCCGCCGCCCGCACGCGCCGGCCAGCGCGAGACGCGGGTCAGGTGCGACGGAACAGGAGCGTGTACAGCACCGGTGCGGCCAGGATGCTCACCACCACGCCGGCCAGCCGGATCGCCCAGTCGTCGCGGGCGAACCAGAGCAGCGCGTTGAGGCCGACCAGCAGGCAGATCAGGAACGTGGTCTGCTGCCGGCGCCGCCGGGCCAGCAGGCCCGTCGGCCGACCACTGCCCAGACGTGGGAGACGGGCGGAGACCGCACGCTTGCGGGCCGCCCGGCGCTCGGCGCGCTCGCGCTCGGCGGCCCGGGCAGCCGCCTTCACCGCGGCCTCGCGCTCGCGCTCAGCGCGGCGATGGGCACGTTCCTTGCTCATCGACCACTCACAGGGACTGGACCCAGTTGCGGAGCAGTGCGGCGCCCGCGTCGCCGGACTTCTCGGGGTGGAACTGGGTGGCGCTGAGCGGGCCGTTCTCCACGGCCGCGACGAAGCGGTCGCCGCCGTGCTCGGCCCAGGTGACCAGCGGTGCCCGGGTCCGGTTGTTGGTGACCAGCGTCCAGTCCCGCACGCCGTAGGAGTGCACGAAGTAGAAGCGCTCGTCCTCGACGCCGGCGAACAGTGACGTGCCGGACGGAGCCTCGACGGTGTTCCACCCCATGTGCGGTACGACGGGCGCCTGGATCCGCTCGACCGTCCCGGGCCACTCGCCGCAGCCCTCGGTGGTGACACCGTGCTCCGCGCCG
>JBEVFC010000092.1:0-7890 GCA_040512455.1 Nocardioides sp. | reverse complement strand
CGCCGGCTGAACGCCATGTCCCAGGGCGGCCTGCCGGTCGACGTCGCCGAGACCATCGCCTGGTACGCCAGCCCCGGCTCGACCGCCGTCAACGGCAACGTGGTCCGCGTCTGCGGCCAGATGATGCTGGGTGCCTGAGATGACACGCACCGTCCGCACGCTCGAGGGTGACGGCGGCGGCCTGACCACCATGGTCAGGGCGGCGCTCCCGACGGTCCCGGGCGTCAACCAGCTGCCCGGCATCAAGAAGTCGACGCACGAGCTGCCCGAGGTCGAGGTACGCCGCGAGGACGTCACCGTCGAGCGCGCCCACGTGACGGCCTACTCACGGGTGTGCGGGTTCCCGGTCAAGGACGTCGTCCCACTGACCTACCTGCACGTGCTGGCGTTCCCGCTGCACATGTCGCTGATGGGCGAGCAGGCGTTCCCGTTCCCGGCGATCGGAACCGTGCACCTCGAGAACGCCATCACCCGGCTCCGGCCGGTCGCGGTCGGCGAGCGGGTCAGCGTCGCCGCGCACGCCGAGAACCTCCGCCCGCACACCAAGGGCCGCGCCTTCGACCTGGTCTCGACGGCCACGGTCGGCGACGAGGAGGTGTGGAGCAGCCGTTCGACGTACCTCCGCCTCGGTGGCGGCGACAAGGAGGCCGGCGACCCGGGCACCACCTTCGAGCGGGTGCCGGCCGGTGGCGCCACATGGCGGCTCGGGGCCGACCTCGGCCGGCGGTACGCCGCGGTGTCGGGCGACCACAACCCCATCCATCTCTACCCGCTGACCGCGAAGGCGTTCGGGTTCCCGCGGCAGATCGCGCACGGCATGTGGACCAAGGCACGGGCCGTCGCAGCGCTGGAGAACCGGCTGCCCGACGAGGTGAGCGTGGCCGTCGGGTTCAAGAAGCCGATCTTCCTGCCCGGCACTGCGACGTTCGGGGCGCGCAGGACCGACGCGGGCATCGGCTTCGTGGTGGCCTCGCGGGACGGCGCTCCGCACCTGCTGGGCGAGTTCAGCTTCAGCTGACCCGGCGCCGTTGCGCCGGGCCTAGCATGGCTGGGTGACCGACGTCCGGGCCGACGAGATCGCCCTGAACCGCGCGCTGTGGGCGGTGGTGAACGAACGCTTCACCGACGCGGCGGCGGACGTCCTGTGGGAACGCCGGGACGCGGCATGGGGGCTCTTCGCGGTCCCGGAGCGCGAGCTAGGCGTCCTCGGAGACGTCCGGGGCCTCGACGTCGCCGAGCTGGCGTGCGGCACTGCGTACTTCTCCGCCTGGCTCACCCGGGCGGGGGCCAGGACGGTGGCGGTGGACCTCTCCGGCGAGCAGCTGGCGACAGCGCGACGACTGCAGCGCCGCTCCGGGCCGGTCTTCCCGCTCGTGCAGGCGGACGGCGAGCGGGTGCCGCTGGCGAGCGGCCGCTTCGACCTCGTGGTCAGCGAGCACGGCACCGCCGCCTGGTGCGACCCCGAGCGCTGGCTGCCCGAGGCGGCCCGGCTGCTGCGTCCCGGTGGACGGCTGGTGTTCCTCACCAACAGTCACCTGTCGGCGCTGTGCGTGCCGGCCGAGGAAGGGGTGGCGGAGGAGCGGCTCCTGCGCGGCCAGCGGGAGGCCTACCGGGTCCGGTGGCCCGGCGGCGGCGTCGAGTTCCATCCCTCGCACGGGGACTGGGTGCGGCTGCTGCGCGCGTCCGGCTTCGTGGTCCAGGCGCTGCACGAGCTCTATGCCCCGCCCGACAGCGGGGACCACCCCTTCTACGAGATCGTCACCAGTGCGTGGGCCACCCGGTGGCCCGCCGAGGAGCTCTGGGTGGCCACCCGCCCGTGACGGGCGGTCAGCGTCTCTTGCCGAAACGGATGGTCGTGGTGCCCCGCATGGCGGCGCTCGGCGAGGTGGCCTTGCGCTGGGTGAACGTGCCGGAGATCGGGTTCCAGACGCCCAGGTCGGTGCGCTTGTTGGCGTCCCAGTCACCGACCGCAGGCAGGT
This sequence comes from Nocardioides sp., assembly GCA_040512455.1. Lineage (GTDB taxonomy): Bacteria > Actinomycetota > Actinomycetes > Propionibacteriales > Nocardioidaceae > Nocardioides. Next base: position 5,911 of record JBEVFC010000092.1, on the reverse strand, counting down.
CGCCGGGCTTGCCGAACTGGACCGAGGCGATCCACACGGTGCCGTCCTCGTCGGTCTTGCGCAGCGTGAACGTGGCCGTGGACTGGTCGTAGACGCCCACGTCCGTGCGCCCGTCCCCGTCCCAGTCGCCGGTCACGGGCAGGTCGTTGCTGTCGCCGAGCGTGATCCGCTGGACCGACCCGTCGGCGGCGCGCAGGATGAACTGGCTGTCTGCGGAGCGCCAGAGTCCGGGCGTCCACCGCTTGTCGCCGTCCCAGTCGCCGGCAACCGGCTTGTCCGTGGCCAGGCCGAAGACGAGCCTGACGGTGCCCTGGGGCAGCTTCATCGAGAAGGCCCTGGTCTTGGGGCTCCGGACGCCGACGTTCATCGTCCCGTTCCCGTCCCAGTCACCGGGGACGGGGTCGTCGGTGGAGCCGCCGTACCGGCGCAGCAGCGGGGCCTTGCCCGGCCGCAGGATGCGGAACACCGCCGGGTCGTCGCGCCGGAAGACGGTCGGCTCGGCGACCCCGTCGCCGTTCCAGTCCGCGGCCATCGGGACCTCGACGCAGTTCTTCGAGGCCAGCGTGGAGCCGAAGACGAACTTGGTGCCGTGCAGGAACGGCCAGAGCACGGTGCTGCCGGACCGCTCCTCGAAGTGCAGGTGCGGTCCGGTGGAGTTCCCGGTGGTGCCGAGGGTGCCGACCTGCTGGCCCTGGTCGACGCGCTGTCCGACGCTGACCATCACCGAGGACAGGTGGGCGTAGAGGGTGCGCTCGTTGTTGCCGTGGTCGAGCGTCACCCAGCGGCCGTAGCCGGAGTCGTTGACCTTGTCCGCCACCGTGACCACGCCTGGTGCCGAGGCCACCACCGGGTCGTTGACGTCGTCCGCGCGGTTCCAGTCGATGGCGCGGCTCGAGGGGCTGTGGCTGGCACGCGTGGTGCCCTTCCACTGCTCGCCGCACGGGAACGGCATCTCGAAGTTGGTCACCGGCTCGGCGAGCGCCGGAGCCGCGACCGCCACCAGTGCCACGGTGCCCAGCACCGCCAGCACCCCACGACGTACCCGCATCCGAACCAGCCTTCCGCCCCGCAGAGAGCGGCTGGTCACACGCGCCACACCCGAAACGTGAGCGGTCTCCAGCCACAAGAACGCTCAAAACTAACCCGCATCGGCGTGTCTGTCAGCAAAAAAGCCGGATGAATGTGCTAGTTCGCCTCGCCGCGGAAGCGGATCAGGCCCTCCTGGGCCACCGTGGCGACCAGCTCACCGCTCTGGGTGAAGACGCGGGCCAGGCTCAGCCCACGCCCCCCGGAGGCCGACGGCGAGTGCTGGTCGAAGAGCCACCACTCGTCCGCGCGGAACGGCCGGTGGAACCAGATCGTGTGGTCCAGCGACGCGACCTGCATGCCCGGCGAGCTCACCGTCTTGCCGTGCGGCACCAGTGCGGCGCCGATCAGCGTCATGTCGCTGGCATAGGTGAACGCGGCCACGTGGTCCAGCGGGTCGTCCGAGATCCGGCCCGACAGCCGGCTCCAGAGCTGCGCCCGTGCCGGCCGGCCGGCGTCCTCCGCCACCCCGCCGACCGCGGAGTTGCCGAGGTAGCGCACGTCGAGCGCGGCCCACTCCTTCTCCCACGCGCCCGACCCGCGACCGCTGTCACGGAACAGCTCGGCCAGGGAGACGCCCCCCTCGGGTCCCTTCACGTCCGGCATCGTGTCCTGGTGCTCGAAGCCTTCCTCGAGCACCTGGAAGTTCACCGACTGCAGGTAGATCGGCCGACCGTGCTGCCGCGCCACCACCCGCCGGGTGGCGAACGAGCGGCCGTCGCGCAGGTTCTCCACGTCATAGATGATCGGGACAGCCGTGTCGCCGGGCCGCAGGAAGTAGGAGTGCAGCGAATGCACGTGGAAGCCCTCGTTGGTGGTCCGGGCGGCGGCGATCAGCGCCTGCGCGGCGACCTGACCACCGAAGACGCGCTGCAGCTCGGTGTCGGGCTGGCGACCGCGGAAGAGGTTGGTGTCGATGTCCTCGATGTCGAGCAGCGCGAGCAGCTCGTCGGACGACCTGGGCATCAGGAGCCGCTGTCGGGGCCGTCGAGGCCGGCGAGGAACCGCTCGACCTGTTCCCCGATCTCGTCGCCGGTGGGCAGCGGGCCGTCCTCGGCCAGCAGGCTCGAGCCGGAGCGCTCCGAGCGCAGGAACGCGTCGTACTGCTGCTCGAGGCCGGCGACCACCGTGGCGACGTCCGGGTTGTCCTCGAGGTACGACGCGATCTCGCGCTGCTTCTCCTCGGCCGCGACCTTGAGTCCGTCGAGGTCGAACGAGAGGGCGGTCGAGTCCTCGACCCCCTGGAGCAGCGACAGCGCCGCCTGCGGGTAGTCGAACTGCGCCAGGTAGTGCGGGACGTGCGCGACGTACCCGGTCATGTCGTGACCGGTCTCCGCGAGCCGCACCTCCAGCAGCGACTGTGCCGAGGCCGGCACCCGGATCTCGCCCGGCCACGCGTTGCGGCGCATCATCAGCTCGGTCCGGTTGGCGTGCTGGGTCAGCGTGATCGGCCGCGAGTGCGGCGCCGCCATCGGCACCGAGCCGATCGCCACGACGAGCCGGACGTCGAGCCGCTCGACGACGTGGCGCACCGCGCGGGCGAAGCCCTCCCAGCGCGTGTCGGGCTCCGGGCCGGTGAGCATGAGGTAGGGGTGCTCGAGGCTGTCGCGCATCAGCCGCACCACCAGGCGCGGGGCGTCGTAGTCCTCGTAGTGGTCCCGCACGAACGAGATGCCGGGTCGGCGGGCCCGGTAGTCGTGGAACGCGTCCACGTCGAAGGTGGCCACCACCAGACCGGAGCCGCGCTCGACGAGGTGGTCGACCGCGAGCGTCGAGGCGTTGCCCGCGTCGAGGAAGCCGTGTAGACCGACGAGCAGCGGCAGTGGGTCGCTGCCTGCCTCGCCGGGCACCTCGTCCACGATGTGCACGAACTCCACGCTCACGTCTCCGTCCCCTGGTTCGATATGTCGCCCGTTCTCCGAGCCTAGGGGACAACGACAGCGAACCCCGACGTTGTTCCCGCGCGGGGCGAGGTGGTGAGGACCACATGCCGGGCAGTGGTGGCCAGGTGTTACCCCTGAGTAACATGACGGCAGCATCCCGACCTGTGAGGAGAAGCTGTTGTCCCGACAGTCGCGCGACGTCGTCTTCGTTGACGGCGTACGCACCCCCTTCGGCAAGGCCAAGGGCCAGTACGCCGAGACCCGCGCCGATGACCTCGTCATCACGTGCATCCGAGAGCTGATCCGGCGCAACCCGGCACTCCCGCCCGAGAAGGTCGACGAGGTCGCCATCGCGGCCACCACCCAGATCGGCGACCAGGGCCTGACCATCGGCCGGACCGCCGCGCTGCTGGCCGGTCTCCCCCAGTCCGTCCCCGGCTTCGCCATCGACCGCATGTGCGCCGGAGCGATGACCGCGGTGACCACCACTGCCTCGGGCATCGCCTTCGGTGCGTACGACGTCGCCATCGCCGGCGGTGTCGAGCACATGGGCCGGCACCCGATGGGCGAGGGCGTGGACCCGAACCCGCGGATCCTGTCCGAGAAGGTCGTCGACCCCGAGGCGCTCTCGATGGGCAACACCGCCGAGAACCTGCACGACCGCTACCCCACGATCACCAAGGAGCGCACGGATGCCTACGCCGTGCGCTCACAGGCGAAGACCGCCGCGGCGTACGACGCCGGCCAGATCCAGCCGGACCTGGTCCCGGTCGCGACCCGCTCGGTCGAGGCCGGCTGGGGCCTGGCGATCGCGGACGAGCCGCTGCGTCGCGAGACCACGATGGACTCCCTCGCCGCCCTCAAGACCCCGTTCCGCCCGCATGGCCGGGTGACCGCCGGCAACGCCGCCGGCATCAACGACGGCGCGACCGCCTGCCTGCTGGCCGACGAGGAGACCGCGCGCGAGCTCGGCCTGCCGATCAAGATGCGGCTGGTGGCCTACTCGTTCGTCGGGGTCGAGCCCGAGGTCATGGGCGCCGGTCCGATCCCGTCGACCGAGAAGGCGCTCAGGCAGGCCGGCCTGACCATCGACGACATCGACGCGTTCGAGGTCAACGAGGCGTTCGCCGTCCAGGTGCTCGCGTTCCTGGAGCACTTCGGCATCGCCGACGACGACGAGCGCGTGAACCCCTACGGCGGTGCGATCGCCATGGGTCACCCGCTGGCCTCCTCGGGCGTCCGCCTGATGACCCAGCTCGCCCGCCAGTTCGAGGAGCGACCGGAGGTCCGCTACGGCCTGACCACCATGTGCGTCGGCATCGGGATGGGCGGCACCGTGATCTGGGAGAACCCGCACTGGACCGGCGCAACCACGACTGGAGAGGTCGCCTGATGAGCATCGACACGCTGCTCGCCCGCGCGGAGGAGATCTCCTCCGACGCCGAGCGGGTCACCCACGCCCACCTCCGCAAGGTCACCCTCCCCGGCCGCGCCGGGGTCCTCGGACTGATCACGCTGGACAACGGCGAGGACCACACCAAGCCGAACACGTTCGGCCCGCGCGGGCTGCTCTCGCTGAACGCGGCCATCGACGCCGCGCTCGCCGACGACGAGATCATCGCGCTCGGCGTGACCGGCAAGCCGTTCATCCTGGCCGCCGGTGCGGACCTGACCTCGATCGCCGGCGGCGGGGAGGACGGCGTCCGCATCGTCGCCGAGCTCGGGCACGCGGTGTTCGGCAAGCTCGGCCGAGACGCGGCAGAGGGTGGAAAGCCGTCGTTCGGCTTCGTCAACGGCCTCGCCCTCGGCGGTGGCCTCGAGGTGGCGCTGCACTGCACCTACCGCACCGTCTGCGACTCGGCGCCGGCCCTCGGCCTGCCCGAGGTCATGCTCGGGCTGGTCCCCGGCTGGGGCGGCGCCTGGCTGGTGCCGAACCTGGTCGGTGCCGAGGCGGCGGTGAAGCTGATCCTCGAGAACCCGCTCAACAACGGCAGGACGCTCACGGGCGCCGAGGCCTACGCCTTCGGGCTGGCCGACGCGGTCTTCGAGGGCGCCGACTTCCTCGAGCAGTCGCTGCTCTGGGCGGCCGCGGTCCTCACCGGCGAGCTCACCGTGGACCGGGCCGAGCCCGACCGTGGCGCGGCCTGGGACACCGCGGTGGCCAAGGGCCGCTCGATCGCCCGGACGAAGACTGGCGGGGCCTCCCCCGCCGCGCTCCGCGCGCTCGACCTCATCTCCGCCGCCAAGGACTCCTCCCGTGACGAGGGCTTCGCCGCCGAGGACCAGGCCCTCGCGGACCTGGGCCGCACCCCGGAGCTGCTCGCCTCGCTCTACGCGTTCGACCTGGTGCAGAAGCGGGCCAAGCGTCCGGCCGGTGCGCCGGACAGGTCGCTGGCTCGCCCCGTCGGCAAGGTCGGCATCGTCGGTGCCGGCCTGATGGCGAGCCAGCTGGCCCTGCTGTTCGTACGGCGCCTCGCGGTGCCGGTGGTCCTCACCGACCTCGACCAGGACCGGGTCGACAAGGGCGTCGGCTACGTCCACGCCGAGATCGACAGGCTCCTCGCCAAGGGCCGGGTGAGCCAGGACAAGGCCAACCGGTTCAAGGCGCTGGTGACGGGTGCGGTCGACAAGGGCGCCGTCTTCGCCGACGCCGACTTCGTCATCGAGGCCGTCTTCGAGGAGATGTCGGTCAAGAAGCAGGTCCTCGCCGACGTCGAGAAGGCCGTCTCGCCCGAGTGCGTGCTCGCCACCAACACCTCGTCACTGTCGATCACCGAGATGGCCGCCGACCTCGAGCACCCCGAGCGGGTCGTCGGCTTCCACTTCTTCAACCCGGTCGCGGTGATGCCGCTGCTGGAGATCGTGCACGGCGAGCAGACCGACGACGCCACCCTGGCGACGGCCTTCGCCACCGGCAAGGCACTGAAGAAGACCAGCATCCT
>JBEVFC010000080.1:0-9458 GCA_040512455.1 Nocardioides sp. | reverse complement strand
GAGCGGCTCGGCTCGCGCAGCCCCCACCAGGTGGCCGGGTCGGCGCTGGCCGCGACCGGGCGGCCGTGCACGTCGGTGTCGGCCAGCTGCCGCAACCGGCGGGCAGCGGCGCGCCGGAGCGGCTCGGGCTGGTCGGGGTCGGCGAGGGTACGGCGGAGCTCGGCCACGAGGCCGGCCATCGACAGCGGCCGGCGCGGACGCCCGACCCGGTGCACCGGCTCGTTGCCGCGGCCGAGCTCGTGCACGAAGCGCGAGGGCTGCTCACCGTCGTCCTCCGGGGACGCGACGGCGGTGACGACCAGGCGCTGCTTGGCGCGGGTGGCGGCGACGTAGAACAACCGGCGCTCCTCGGCGAGCAGGCCGCGGGTGGTGATCGGCGGACGCAGCCCGTCGCGAGCGATCTGGTCGGCGCGCAGCAGGGTGGCCCGGCGACGCAGGTCCGGCCAGGCCCCCTCCTGGACCCGCGCCACGACCACCAGCCGCCACTCCAGGCCCTTGGACCGGTGCGCGGTGAGGAGGCGTACGGCGTCGCCGCGGACGCCGCGGTCGGCGAGGGTGTCGGCGGGGATCTCCTGGGAGCGGAGGGTGGCCACGAACGAGCGGACGCTGGTGTGGCCCTTCTGCTCCTCGGCGCGGGCGGCGTTCTCGAACAGCGCGCAGATCGCGTCGAGGTCGCGGTGCGCGAGCCGGGCGCCCTGGCCGCCGGACTGGGTGGCCTGCCGCAGCCGGCGCCCCCAGTCGGAGCCGTCCCAGAGGACCCACAGGACCTCCTCGACGGTGCTGCCGCCGGCGAGTGCGGCGCGGGCGTCGGCGAGCAGCCCGGCCAGCCGGGTCGCGCGGCGGGCCGGCTCGCCGTCGAGGCCCTCCAGGGACTGCGGCTCGAGGACGGCGCGGCGCACCAGCTCGCGGGCCGGGGTGGCCCGGTCGCGGGCGCGCATCGCGCGGGTGAGGGAGCGGACGTCGGTGGCGTCCAGCCCGCCGAGCGCCGAGGTCAGCAGCGCCTCGACCCGGTCGGCACCGACGTAGTCGGCGTGGTGCGGGTCGTCGATCTCGGCGTCGACGACCACCGCGAGCGCGCCGAGCAGCGGCAGCACGGCCGGCTCGCGCACCAGCGGGGTGTCGTCGGCGGCCACCTCGACAGGGACGCCGGCGGCGCCCAGGGAGCGACGCAGCGCCGGGATCGAGGCCCGACCGGAGCGCACCAGCACCGCCATCTCGGACCAGCCGATGCCGTCCTCGAGGTGGGCGCGGCGGAGCAGGTCCGCGATGTTCTCGGTCTCGGCGCGGGCGGTGTCGAAGGTGAGCACCTCGACGCTGCCGGGGCCGTAGGCGTTGCCGGCGGGCTCCGGGTGGCGGAACGCGGCGTACGTCTCGGCGGGGATGGACCCGGTCACCCCGATGGAGGCGGCCACGCTGCGGGAGGCGCGGAGCAGCCGGGAGCCGAAGCGGCGGGTCGTGCCGAGCGCGACCACCGGCGCCGGGCCGCCGTCCGCGGTCGGGAACTCGCGCGGGAAGTCGAGGATGCCGCGGACCTCGGCGCCGCGGAAGCCGTAGATCGACTGGTCGGGGTCGCCGACGACGGTCAGGTCGCGGCCGTCGCCGGCCAGCGCGCGGAGCAGCGCGACCTGGGCCGGGTCGGTGTCCTGGTACTCGTCGACGAAGACGTGGCTGAACCGGGCCCGGAGCTCGTCGCGGTGGAGGTTGGCCTCGATGACGGCGCGGGCGATCAGGTCGGGGTAGTCGATCGCGGACTGGTCGCCGAGGACGTCGAGGTACTGGCGGAGGAACAGCCCGGCGGCCTCGAACTCCGGCACCTTCTCGGCGCGGCCGAGCGCGACCAGGTCGTCGGGGTCCAGCCCCCGCTCGCGGGCCCGGGACAGCACCGCGTGCACCTCGCGGGCGAACCCGCGGGTGCCGACCGCCGCGCGGAGGTGGTCGGGCCAGGTCACGGACTCGGGGTTGTCGGTGAGCAGCTCCTGGAGGACCACGTCCTGCTCGGGGGCGCTCAGCAGCCGCAACGGGGCGGCGTACAGCTCGGCGGGCGCGTGCAGCCGGACCAGGCCGTAGGCGAACGAGTGGAACGTCGAGCTCAGCTGGGTCGACAGGGTGCGGCCCAGCCGCCCGGTGACCCGGTCGCGGAGCTGCTCGGCGGCCTTGCGGGAGAACGTCAGCGCCAGCACCCCGCTCGGGTCCGCGCCGTCCTCGATCCGCCGGACGATGGCCTCGACCAGGGTGGTGGTCTTGCCGGTGCCCGGACCGGCCAGCACCAGCAGCGGGCCTCCGGCATGGTCGACGACGGCCTGCTGCTGCTCGTCGAGCTCGACCTGCCCTCCCGGCACCTGCCGCGTGGGCGTGCCGAGCCGGTACGTCGAGCCCGGGCCGCGGCCGGAGACCGGGTCGGTCGCGCCGCGCGAGGTGGTGGTGGTCGTCATCGCAGCCAACCTAATCACTCATCACCCACACCCCCCGCCGAGGTGCGGGTTCTAGCGCGCCGAGGCGTCACTTCTTGCGCGCTAGCGTCGGCGCATGGACCTCGTCGACCGGCTGCTGCCCTCGGTGAGGCCCGGCCGCGACGAGGTCGCCGTACGTCGGGTGGGCGACGACCTGGTGCCTAACGCCGACGTGGTGATGGACCGGGCGTTCTCCGTCGCCGCTCCCCCGGAGGCGGTCTGGCCGTGGCTGGAGCAGCTCGGCAAGCGGCGGGCCGGGTGGTACCTCCCCCGTCGCGCCGAACGGCTGGTGCCGCTGCGCCGCCGGGCCATCCGGCACCTCGACCCGACGTACGGCGGGCTCCGGGTCGGCGACGTCATCCCGGACTACGGCGGCAAGGACGAGACGTTCGAGGTGGCGGTGGTCGAGCCGCCGCGACACCTCGTCTACACGAGCACGCGCGGCCGGACCCACGTCAGCTGGGCGATCGTGCTCAGCCCCGAGAACGGCGGGACCCGGGTGCACCTTCGGCTCCGGCTGGCGCCCGTGAAGCACCAACGGATCGCCGAGGTCGGCGGTGGGCTGTTCGACGCGCTCACCATCGCCGGGATGGCCGCCGGCCTGCGCGAACGTATCGCCGGGTAGCAACACCGCACGGGTCGGCGCGCAACACCGCACGGGTCGGCGGAGTGCGGTAGATCCGACGCACCAGGTGCACCGGAACTACCGCACAGTCCGAAGAGCTACCCCGGGAAAGGGGCAGGTGGACGAGACTCAGCCGAGGTCGACGATCGCGGCGACCGGGCCGCCACCGTCCGGGCCCTGGTGGGCCGCGGAGACCGACACGAAGACCGCCGGGTCGCCGGTGACCGCGGCGGTGACGCCACCGACGGCCGCCTTGATCTGGCGGTGCCAGTGCACGTCGGAGTCGTCGAGCATCGCGTTGCGGCGGCCACGGACCTGGCCGTCCTGCGACACCTCGCACTTGAGGAAGACGTTGACCAGCCGGCCGTCGAGGTCGGCCGTGCGCGGGCGCTCGGGCAGGTCGAGCCCGGCGGAGCGGATCGCGTCCCAGATGCCGTCCTGGTCGAGCGCGTCCTTCATCACCGAGTGGCCGACGGCGTACCGGCCGCCGACGCCCGGCGCGTTGCCGACCACGACGACCTGCGCCACGTCGAGCTCGACACCCGACGAGCAGGACGCCACGGACGAGAACAGCGAACGGTCGTGCATGACGTCCGCGTCGGTCGGCATCTCGATCTCACCCAGCGCGACGGCGATGCCGAGCGCGGTGCAGCCGTTGGAGAGGTCCATCGACTCGTGGGTGTGCTCGGTCCACACGGTCTTGCCGCGCGACTTGGCGTCGCGGATCGTGTGCACGGTGAGCAGCGGGGTCTTGGTCTGCACGTAGTGCACGTCGGCGGGGTCGGTGATGCCGGCCTTCTCCATCGCGACCCTCACCGCGTCGGCGACCTTGCTCACCATCGCCACCCGACCGATGTCCTCGGGCAGCAGCTGCTCGCTCATCGCGAAGCCGACGGTCAGGCGCGGCTCGTCGATGGGCTCGGCGTCCACGGTCGCGAAGATCGTCGCGTGCGGGCTGATCACGCCGTCGGTGCCGCCGGACCACACGATCGGGACCTGCTTGACCGCCTCGGGGTCGGCGCCCTTGTCGACCAGCACCTCGCGGAACGCGCGGTCGGAGATGATCCGGGTGTAGTCGTTCACCCCGCCGTTGCCCTCGGTCTTGCCGATGATCGCGATCACGCGGCCGGCCTCCATCACCCCGTCGTCGATGAGCTTGGCGAGCTCGCTCGCGTCGGCGACGGAGTGGATCGGGACCTTGCGTACTTCGATGGCGCTGGGCATGGCGTTCCTTTCAGTTCGGTACGACGACGGTGCCGGTGTCCTCACCGGTCACCGCCTCGACGATGTGGTCCAGGTTGGTGATGACGGCCCGCGAGCCGCCGTTCTCGACGAAGCGGCAGACGGCGTCCACCTTGGGTCCCATGGAGCCGCTCGCGAAGTGACCCTCGGCGGCCAGCGCCCGCATCTCGGCGACAGTGACCCGGCCGACCGGCGCGGCGTCGGGGGTGCCGTAGTGCAGCACCGCGTTGGGTACGTCGGTCGCGATGACCAGGGTGTCGACGGTGATGGAGCGGGCCAGCAGCGCGGCCCCGAGGTCCTTGTCGATCACGGCCTCGACACCCTCGAGCACGCCGTCCTCGCGACGTACGACGGGGATCCCGCCGCCGCCGTTGGCGATCACCACGAAGCCGGCCTCGACCAGCGCGTGCACGGCCGGGGCGTCGACGACCTCGAGCGGCTCGGGCGAGGCGACCACACGGCGCCAGCCCTTCTCGCCGCGGTCCTGCCAGGTCTCGCCGTGGTCGACGAGGTACGCCGCCTCCTCGGCCGGCAGGAACCGGCCGATCGGCTTCGTCGGCGTGGTGAAACCGGGGTCCGCGGCGTCCACGCGGGTGCGGGTGACGACGGCCGCGCTGCGCTTCGCGACCCCGAGCCGGGCCAGCGACGCGTCGAGGGCGTCCATCAGCACGAAGCCGAGGGTGGCCTGGGTCTGGGCGCCGCACCAGTCCAGCGGGACCGGGGGCACCACGGACGCCGCGAGCTCGTTCTTGACCAGCAGGTTGCCGACCTGGGGGCCGTTGCCGTGGGTGACCACGACCTCGACGCCGGCGGCGACCAGGCCGGCGACGGCGTCCATCGCGACCTGGGCGGCGGCGATCTGGTCCTCGGGGCGCGCGCGACCGTCGGCGTTCGTCATGGCGTTGCCACCGAGCGCGAGAAGGACCTTCATGGCGACGAACCTAGTGACCCGCGCGGGGCCCGGGCACCGTCACATTCGACCAACAGATGGGTCGGGGGCTGGCAATCCTTGCCGAACACTCACCTGTCGGGGTCCGGTGGATCCTCCTCGTCGAAGCGGGGGTCGGCCAGGAAGTACTGGGCGACCCGACCCGGCTTCGGCCGGGCCCGTCGCTCCGGCTCGGGCACCATCCGCCCTTCGGTGGTGTCCCAGAAGGCGTCGACCGCGTGCATGACCCGGCGCGAGACCTGACCGGCCAGCCCGGTGTGGGGGGCGTACGGGTGCGGCCGCGTCGGCGCGATGGCCTCCGCACCCTGCATCCGCTCGGTGAGCTCGTCGAGGGCCTCGTTGTCGAGGGCCTGGGTCAGCGCCTCGGCCAGCGCGCTCTCGCTCTGCCCGTGCGTCTCCAAGGAGGTGGCCACGTCGTCCCAGACGGACGTCCAGGACCGGTCCACGTCGTACGCCGAGCCGTACGCGCGCGCCTTCACGTGCGCCAGCGCCAGCTCGAGCTCCTTCTCGGCGTGGACGTACTCGTGGACGAGCCGGTCGCCGTGCCGCACCTGCGCATGCACGGCGGGAACCAGCACGGCGTCCACGGCGCCGAGGTGCTTGCTGGACATGGCAAGGAACCCGTCGAGGACCTCGAGCGCCTGTCGCGGCTGGTCGGGCGCGTGGGTCATGGCCCGCGCGCGCTGGAGCCTGTTCTCGAGGTTCTCGTGCGTGTGAGCGATCGAGTGCCGCAGGACGTCGACGTTGCTCATGGCTGTGACCCAGTTCCCATGATCCGTCCCGGGGTGCGCCGAATCAAGGCTGACCAGTCAGCGGCCACGGCATGATGAGGCATGAGCCTCCTCGCCGGCACACCTAGGCGAAGCGTCGCCGGTGCAGCTCCTTCATCTCGTCCTCGAGCTCGGGAACCGGCCCGTCGACGGGTACGCCGGGCGCCACCGCGTTGATCGGCAGCGGCAGCACCGCGCCGGGCCGGACCCCCCACTCGGCGAGCCAGCCGGACAGCGTCGCCGACGACACGGCGTACACGATGCGGCCGAGGCCCATCCAGGCGTGCGCGGCCGAGCACATCGGGCAGTGCTCGCCGGAGGTGTAGACGGTCGTGGCGGCCCGCTCGGCGGCGGTCAGGTGGGCCGCGGACCACTTCGCGATCTCGAACTCCGGGTGTCGGGTCTCGTCGCCGTCCTTGACCCGGTTGCGGTCGGCGAAGCGGACCCGGCCGTCCGCGTCGACCAGCACCGAGCCGAACGGCTCGTCGCCGTCGGCCAGCGCCTCGCGGGCGAGGTCGACGCAAGTGCCCAGGTGGGCGAGGTCCGTGGCGGTCAGGGTCATCTCAGGTCATCGCTTGCGGGAGGCCTCGTAGCGGGCGATGAACTCCCCCACCGGGATCTTCGCGACCGCCTCCCCGACGACGTCGAGCGGCACGTCGTCCAGGCCCTTGAAGCGGACGCACGACTTGCCCATGTCCAGCCGGAGGCCGCGGGCGGCGTACTGGTCCTTGAACCACTGGGCCTCGGGCCCGTCGGTGTAGAGCCCCATCAGGTACAGCGACATGTGCTGCTTCTGCGAGGCGAGCCCGGCGTAGCAGAGCGGCTTCTTGTTGTAGGTGTCCGGGTAGTCCTCGAGCGGCACCACCCAGCTGATCATCCCCCAGTCCATCCGCTCCGCGTAGCCGGCGGGGAGGTGCGCGTTGACGACGTCGCGCACCGCGGTGATCGGCGCACGTCGGGTCTCGGGCAACGAGGCGAGGTAGTCCTCGACGGTGCTGGCGTCGCTCTGCATGAGGCCATCATCATCCTCCGCGGACCGGGCGGCTACTCCCCGGTGTCGCCGTGCCAGCGCGCCAGCCGTCCGGTGCGGTGGACGGCGAGGATCCGCTTCTCGGCGGTGCCCCGCTGGTCCGGCCGGGTGAAGACGAGCAGTACGTCGTCGGTGCGCAGCTGGGTGGTGGGCTGCAGGGCGTGGGTGGACCCGGCCCGCGCGACCAGCCCCAGGGTGGACCCGACGGGCAGCCGCAGCTCGGCGGCGAAGACGCCGTGCAGCCGGGACCCGGGCGTCACGGTGATCTGCAGCAGCTCGGTACCCAGCCGGTAGAGCGACCCGGTGCCGACCTCCAGCTCGAGCGGGGGGCCGGCGGGGCGCGGGCGGGCCGGCGGGCAGAGGAACGCCGGGATCATCCGGGCCGTGTGACCGGACCGAGCTGACCCGGTACTCGATCCGGGCGGGGCTCATCGAGCCGTAGTCACGCTCGGCGGTCCTCGGCGCGGGCCTTGAGCCCGGCGGCCTCCATCGCCAGGTAGCGCCGGGTCAGGCCGCGGGTCAGGAACCCGACCACGGGCCCGAGCGGGCCGCCCTGGACGAGGATCGCCCTCGCCCGGGCTCCGTCGCCCTGGGGCTCGACGACGTGGGTGCCGGTGGTGCGGACACCGGGACCGCGGGCGACCCAGGTGAACGACCGGCCCTCGTCGAGCTCGGTCACCGTCCACTCCGCCACCGGCAGCCGAGGCTGTCGGACCTTGGCCCGGCTGCCCACCCGGAGCGGGCCGGGGTCGAGCAGCTCGACGGAGGTGACGGAGTCCGTCCAGTCCGGCCAGTGCTCGACCTCGCTGTAGACCTTCCACACGGTGGAGGCGGGTGCCGCGATCACGGCCGAGTCCTCGAACCTCATGCGTCGATGGTCACACCGGATCCGCCCCATCCGCCAGCCCCTCGGCTCATCGACCGAGCAGGGCGCGCAGCGGCAGCGTCCCGACCGGGAGGCCGTGGGCGTCGTAGTAGGCGAACATCGCGAGCAGCCCGTCGCGCACCCGCGGGTCGAGGTCGGCACCGTCGGTCGCCGCCCACTCCTCGAGGCCGATGACCTCGACGTCCACGCCGGCCTCGGCGGCCAGCTCGGCGACCGTGGCCCGGCGGGAGGCCAGCTCGTACGTCGCGCCGTCGTGGCCGGGCTCGGTGAGCACCACGGCAGCGGCCTCCGCGACGTCGTCCAGGTCGGCGAACCCGAACGGCGCGTCGGCGCGGTAGGCGATCCGGACCGTCCGGGTGAGGTCCACGTTCTGCAGGTACGCGCCGGGCTGGAGGATCGTCCACGACAGCCCGCCGCGGCGTACGACGTCCTCGGCGGCCGCCTTCCCGAGGTGGTGCGGCATCGCGGGCGCGTACGGCGCCGCGACCGAGTGCAGGACCACCCGCTCGATCCCGGCCGCGCGGGCCGCGTCGAGCGCCGCCCCGACGTACGCCGGCTCGTCGGGGTGCAGGTTCGGCGCGATGAGGTACGCCGCGTGGCAGCCGCCCATCGCCTCCGCGAGCGCCGGCCAGTCCGCGAGCGTCGGCCAGTCCGCGCGCCCGAGCGGGACCGCCTCGTGGCCGCGCCGGGCGAGCGCGGCGCCGACGGCCCGGCCGGTCTTGCCGTGACCGCCGACGACCGAGACGCGCATCAGACCAGGTCGACCGCGGCGTACGACGCGCCCTCGGCGAGCCGCGCGTAGCCGGGGCCGCGGTCGAAGAACGCCTCGGAGGCGGCCGGTCGCCCGGACCGCTCGGCAGCGGTCGCGGCGGCGTCGAAGCCGAGGGAGTCGTCGTGCAGCGACCCGGTCAGCACCACGCCGTAGTCGCCCAGCGCCGCCTCCGGCGACACCTTGCGCCAGACCACGTCACGGACCACCAGCTCGGGGTCGCGGGCCAGCGGGTCGCCCCAGCCGCCGCCACCCGTCGTACGGATCCGGACCACCTCGCCGGCCTTGATCGGCTCGGCGTCGGCGAGGGCGTCGACCTCGCGCTCGTTCGGCCCGCCCGCGTCGATGGTGACCTGGAAGGGCTTGCCGGCCAGGCCACCCTTGACGCCCCAGCAGGCCAGGATAGAGCGGTCCGCGATGGACATGAAGTGCGCGTCCTTGAGCATCCGGATCTGCTTCTCGTAACCGAGGCCGCCGCGGTACTGGCCGGCACCGCCGGAGTCGACGGCCAGGCCGAGGCGCTCGACGATGAACGGGAAGCGCGACTCGGTGAACTCGGTCGGCAGGTTGCGGGAGTCGGGGACGACGTGGATGGTGTCCTCGCCGTCGGCGTAGTAGCGGCCACCGGAGCCGCCGCCGAGCACCTCGCGCATGAGGTAGTCGTTGCCGTCGAGGTCCTTGCCGTAGACGCCGGTGTAGCGGATCGTCTCCTGGTCGGCCGGCATCTTGCCGTCGAC
>JBEVFC010000067.1:0-7375 GCA_040512455.1 Nocardioides sp. | reverse complement strand
CGCCGCGGCTGGGCGCAGTCCGTCGGCGAGCGCGAGCAGGGCGTGGCCTCGGTGTCCGCGCCGGTCCGCTCCCCCAGCGGCAAGATCATCGCCGCGGTGTCGGTCTCCGGCCCCCTCGAGCGCCTGTCCCGTCAGCCCGGCCGCATGCACGCCCCCGCGGTCCTCGCCGCTGCCGAGCGTCTGTCCGAGTCCCTCCGCCGCGCCGCCGCCGAGTAGCTCCCCCTCCGCCGAGGTGCGTGTTCTAGCGCGCCGAGGTACTCCGGTCGCCGGATCACGCGAGGAGTACGTCGATCCGGCGGGCCAGCTCGGCATGCACCTGCTCGGAGGGGTGGAAGCCGTCGCGGGCATGGGCGTCCTCCGGGTCCAGGTCGATGTCCCGCAGTGACAGGTGGTAGACACCGTCGACGCAGGCCGCGGCCTCCTTCCCCAGCCGATCCAGCCGCCGGGCACGCTCACCGAGCAGACGTGCGAGCGGCTGCGGCAGGGCCGGCAGCGTCTCCATCGGCGGCACCCCGAGCAGCACGACCTGGGCCCGCCCGCAGACGGCCAGCAACAGCGAGGAGAGCTCGTCGGTCCACCGCCGGTCGGAGTGGAGGTCCTTGGTGTCGTTGACGCCGACCGAGACCACCACGAAGTCCGCGCGGGCCACCTCGTCGTGGCCGTCGAGCAGCGTCGTGATCTCCCCCGCCGTCAGTCCGCCCTGAGCGACGACCGTCCACGAGACCGGGCGCCCGTAGCGAACGTGCAGGCGCCGAGCCAGCTGACCGGCGATGGTCTGCCGATGGTCCGGGATGCCCGTGCCCGCGGCGACGCTGTCCCCCACGACGGCCAGCTCCAGCGGGTTCGTCCCTTCACCGACGGTGCCCCGCCTGCCGTCGGCCTCCGGCAGCGACGGCGTGTGGCGGCGTACCCACAGTCCCTGCGCAGCGACGAGCGGCAACAGCGCCATCAGCGCACCGTGCGACAGCTCACGCTCGACCATGAATCCATCTTTGTGGCCCTGGGCGGAGGTTCGATCACGTCCACGTCGCGATTACGGTCACGATCCGGCGACAGTCGAACCACCGTCGCAACAACGCGCACCTCGACACGCAAGAAGTGACACCTCGTGCCCCGTCTTCCAGCCGGGGTTGCTCAGAACAGCGCGTCCTGCTCGAGCGACAGCAGCGTCTGCTTGCGGTCCATGCCGCCGGCGTACCCGGTCAGCGACCCGTCCGCACCGATCACCCGGTGGCACGGGATCACGATCGGGATCGGGTTGCGCCCGTTGGCCAGCCCGACCGCCCGCGACGCGACGTTGGTGTGCCCGAGGCGGTGCGCGATCTGGCCGTACGACGCGGTCTCGCCGTAGCCGATCCCGAGCAGCTGCTCCCACACCCGCTGCTGGAAGTCCGTGCCCTGCGGCGCGAGCGGCAGGTCGAACTCCTTGAGATCACGGGCGAAGTACGCCGTCAGCTGGCGCACGGTCTCCGCCAGCACGGGGTGAGCGTCGTCGCGCGCGCCCAGGGGACGGCCGTTGCCCGGCGGTCGGAACGGCTCGAACTCGATCGCGACCACCGAGCCGTCGCGCTCGACGATCCGGAGCTCTCCCACCGGGGAGTCCATCACGGTCCACATGTCAGTTCTCCTTCGTGCCCGCAGGCGTCAAGGGTGGCATCAGGGTGTTCCAGAGGTGCATGAGGGCATAGGACCTCCACGGCCGCCAGGCTGCGCTGTCCGCCACCACCGCGGCCGGGTCGTGCCCGAGCCCGGTCAGCGCGTTGCGCACGCCGATGTCGGTCGGCAGGAACACGTCGGGGTGGGCCAGCGCCCGCATCGCGACGTAGTCCGCCGTCCACGGCCCGATCCCGGGCAGCTCCAGCAGCGCCCGTCGTACGTCGTCCCGGTCGGGCCCGCGGTCGAGCGCCACCTCGCCGGAGGCGAGCGCCGTTGCGAGACCGACCAGCGCCCGACCGCGGCTGCGCGGCATCGGCAGGTCATCGGGCGACAGCCCGGACAGCACCGCCGCGGACGGGAAGAGGTGCGTGAGACCGGCGATCGACGTGGACACCGGTCGGCCGTGCTCGGCGACCAGTCGCGACGTCACCGTGCGCGCCCCGGCCACGCTGACCTGCTGGCCGATCACGGTGCGGATCGCTGTCTCGTCGCCGTCGACCTGCCCGGGCACCCGGAGCCCGGGGGTCCGACGGACGAGGGGACCGATGACCGGGTCGTCGGCGAAGTGGTCGTCGACCGCCAGCGGGTCGCAGTCGGCGTCGACGAGACGCCGGGCCCGCTCGACCGCCGCGCTGGTGTCGCGCAGGTCGGTGAGCTCGAAGGTGGCCGCGACGAACGCGGTCTCACCGGGCGTCGGCGTGTCCGAGAGGTCGAGCCGGACGGCACCGGGACCGTGCGGCAGGTCGAGGGTGCGGGCGTACCAGCCGTCGCCGGCGGTCTCGACGCCGGCGATCAGGTGGTAGGCCAGGAAGTCGAGGATCGCCCGTCCGGCGAACGGGGTCCGGACAGCCAACCGCATCGTCACGGTGCCGGTGGCCGAACGCGGGCCACCCCGGCGCCCCCGCAGGTCGGTCGGCGACGACGCGTAGACCTCGCGGATCGTGTCGTTGAACTGCCGCACGCTGGAGAAGCCCGCGGCGAACGCGATGTCGGCGTACGTCATGGCGGTGGTCTCGATGAGCACCCGCGCGGTCTGGGCGCGCCGGGCCCGGGCCAGGGCCAGCGGGCCGGCGCCGAGCTCGGCCGAGAGCAGCCGGGTGAGGTGGCGGGGCGTATAGCCGAGCCGGTGCGCAAGGCCGTCGACGCCGTCGCGGTCGACCACCCCGTCGGCGATCAACCGCATCGCCCGGCCGGCCACGTCCGCGGCGACGTCCCAGTCGGGCGAGCCGGGGGTGGCATCGGGGAGGCAGCGCTTGCAGGCCCGGAACCCGGCGGCCTGGGCCGCGGCGGCGGTCGGGAAGAACGACACGTTCTTGGACGCCGGCGTGCGGGCCGGGCAGGACGGCCGGCAGTAGATGCCGGTGGTGTGCACGGCGGTGTAGAAGATCCCGTCGAAGCGACGGTCCTTGCTCTTCACGGCGCGGTAGCACGACTCGTGGTCCTGGTGGAGGTCGCGCGTCGTCATGTCCTTATCCTCGCCGATGCCACCCACGGGTTCTAGCGGGATTCGGACACTGCCATCCGGCGCAAGAACTCACTCTTCGGCACGCAAGAACTCGCACTTGGGCGGAGGAGGTCAGGAGCGGAGGCGGTAGCGGCGCTCGGGGCGGCCGGCGCCGCCGTACTTCAGGCGCACCTCGACCTGACCGTTGTTGACGAAATGCTCGAGGTACCTCCGCGCGGACACCCGGGAGATGCCGACCGCCTCGGCGGCCTCGCCCGCAGACAGCTCCTCGGCAGCGCCGAGCGCCTCGAGGACGGCGTCGGCGGTCGGCGCGCTCAGCCCCTTCGGCAGCACCTGCGGCCGGGTGATCACCACCGGCGCGAACACCGCGTCGATGTCGTCCTGGGCGGCCGGCTCCCCGACGGCCAGGGCGCCGTGCGCGGCCCGGAACGCCTCCAGCCGGGCACGCAGGTCGTCGTACTCGAACGGCTTGACCAGGTAGTGCGCCGCTCCCCCGGCCGCGGCGGCGCGCACCGTCTCCGCCTCGCGGGCGGCGGTCACCATCACCACGCCGGTGTCGTCGCCGGCGGCCCGGAGCTCGCGGAGCACCTCGATGCCGGTGCGGTCGGGCAGGTGTACGTCGAGCAGCACCAGGTCGGGTCTCAGCCGCCGGATCTCCGCCAGCGCGGCCTCCCCGGTCGCGACCACACCCACCACCGCGAAGCCCGGCGTCCGCTGCACGAACTTCGTGTGGATGCCGGCCACCATGAAGTCGTCGTCCACGACGAGCACGGTCAGGTCGGTGGTCATGCGCTTCCTCGGTCACGGGGCAGCCGGGCGGTGAAGACGGCGCCACGGTCATTGTGCACCGACACCGCGCCGCCCCGACGCTCGCAGACCACCTGCACCAGCGCCAGTCCGACACCCCGGCCGCTCGCGTCGCTGGGCTTGGTGGAGTAGCCGCGGCGGAACAGGGCCGCGGTGTCGTCGGAGACGCCGGAGCCGCTGTCGGCCACCTGCACCAGGATCAGGTCGCCGTCCTCGCGGAGCTGGACCGCGATCGAGGTGCCCCCGGCGGACACGGTGGCGTCCACGGCGTTGTCGACGAGGTTGCCCAGCACGGTGCCGACGTCCGCGGCCAGGTCCGGGTCCAGCCGCGGCAGCGCCGCGTCGTCGGCCAGGCGCAGCCCGATCCCCCGCTCGGCAGCCAGGCTCACCTTCGCGATCAGCAGCGCCGCCACCGCGGGGTCGTCGACGCGCGCGGTCACCTCCTCGGTGATCTCGGCCCGGCGGCGGGTGACCGCGCCGATCCACTGCGACAGCTCGTCGTACTCCTCGAGCTGGATCAGCCCCGAGATCGTGTGCAGCTGGTTGTTGAACTCGTGCGTCTGCGCGCGCAGCGTCTCGGTGATGCTCTCGCGGGCACTCAGCTCGCTCTGCATCGCGAGCAGCTCGGTGCGGTCGCGCAGCGTGGTGACGGTGCCGACCTGCCGCCCCTCGTGCAGCACCCGGTTGCGGTTGAGCACCACCACCCGGCCGGCGACCACCAGGACCTCGTCGCGTACGTCGTCGTGGGCCTCCAGTGCCTCCCGCACCCGCGGCTCGAGGCCGAGGTCCGCGACGTTCCGGCCCGCGCCGTCGGCCGGCAGCCCGAGCAGGGCGCGCGCACTGTCGCTGATCACGGTCACCGAGCCGTCCGCCGAGACGGCCACCACCCCCTCGCGGATCGAGTGCAGCACCGCCTCGCGCTGGTCGGCGAGGGCACCGATCTCGGCCGGCTCCAGGCCCCGGGTACGGCGCTTGATCAGCCGGGCCAGCAGCCACGACCCGGCCACCCCGAGGAGCAGCCCGAAGCCGAGGAACGTGAGCAGGTCCGGCAGCACGCTGCGGGCCCGGTCGCCGAGCGAGGGGTACGTCTCCGCCACCATCGCGATCCCGATCAGGTCACCGCTGTCGCCGATGATCGGCACCTGCGCGGCGATCGAACGGCGGCCGCGGTCGTCGACGTCCCCGCTCCACGCCCGCGACTGCTGCACGGTGCTGTCCCCGAGGTCGATCCGCTCGCCGTTGGCGGTCGGGTCGGCGCCCACGACCACGGTCCCGTCCGGCCGCGCGAGGTAGACGGCGCTGGCGTTGTAGATCGTCTGCGTCCGCGTCGTGTACGACGCGAGCGACTGTGGCGGGCTGGTGGCGGCCAGTCCGCTGCGCACCGCGGCCGTGCCGGCCAGGTTCTCCGCGGCCGCGCGCAGCCGGACTCCGCGCGTGTCACGGAAGTCGGCGTCGGCCTGGCGGACCGACACCACGCTGGACACGGCCAGCACGGCGAGCAGCACCGTCAGCTGGAGGACCAGGAACTGCCCGGCGAGGGACATCCCCCGCCGCGAATGTGACCACAAGTTCCACAACCTCCATTGCTTACCCAAGAGTGACGGCCGCCACATCTCGCAGCACCATCAGCATGTCGCATTCCCGTCCGATGCAGGAGAACAGATGACCCCCGGATCGCGCACCCCCTCGCGGCCCGTCCGTGGACCAGCGCCAACGCCAGGCCGACGAACGGCCCGCCTGGCAGTCGCGCTGGTGCTCGCCCTGGCCGCCTCGCTCGCCACCGGCTGCGGGGTCACCCGCGGCGACGAGAGCAACGACATGATGATGATGATCCCCAACAGCCCCGGCGGCGGCTACGACCAGACCGGCCGCGCCGCGGTGTCGGTCATGGAGCGGAACGACATCCTCGAGGGCTCGTTCGAGGTCACCAACGTGATCGGCGCCGGCGGCTCGGTGGCGATGACCCGGCTCATGAACGCCGAGGGCGACGAGCACATGATGATGACCGTCGGGCTCGGCGTCGTCGGGTCGACGTACTCCTTCGGGGGCGACTACCGCCTCCAGGACGCCACGCCCCTGGCCCAGCTGATCTCGGACCAGGAGGGCGTGCTGGTCCCGGCGGACTCGCCGTTCAAGACCATCGACGACTTCGTCCAGGCCTGGCAGAAGGACCCGGACGGCCTGGTCGTCGGTGGCGGCTCGTCGCTCGGCGGCCCCGACCACCTCTTCCCGATGCAGCTGGCCAGCGCCGTGGACGTCGACCCGAAGCAGGTCCGCTACGTGACCTACGACGGTGGCGGCCCGCTGACCAGCGCGCTGCTCGGCCACAAGATCGACGTCGGCTTCTCGGGTGTCGGCGAGTTCGAGGGCCAGATCGCGGCCGGCGAGCTGCGGGTCCTCGCGGTGTCCGGTGAGGACCGGCTCACCGGTGAGGCGGTCAAGGACGTCCCGACCCTGCAGGAGTCCGACATCGACCTGACCTTCATCAACTGGCGCGGGGTGATGGCCCCGCCCGGCATCTCGGACCAGCGCCGCGACGAGCTGATCGCGATGTTGCAGGCGATGCACGACACCCCCGAGTGGCGCAAGGCGCTCGAGGAGAACGGCTGGATCGACGATTTCAAGACCGGTGACGAGTTCGAGACGTTCCTCGTGGAGCAGGACGCTCGCGTCGCCGACACGCTGAAGGAGCTGGAGCTGCTGTGAGCACGACACACGACACCACCCCGCCCCCGGGAGGCGCGGCGCCGCCCGCGACCGCCCCGCCGCGGGACATGAGCCAGCTCGGCCTCGCGGCCCTGCTCGCCGTGATCGGCGCCTACACCGTGTACGACGCCACCACGCTCGACGTCGGCTTCGGCGACCCGGTCGGCCCGCGTCTCTTCCCCTACGCCATCGGCTCGGCGCTGCTGCTGCTGTCCGTGCTGCTGGTGATCGCCACCTTCCGTGGCGACGTACCCGAGCCCGACGGCGGCGAGGACGTCGACCTGACGCAGAAGGCCGACTGGGTCACCGTGACCAAGCTGGTGGGCGTCTTCGTCTTCACGATCGCCACCGTGAACCTGCTCGGCTGGGCCCTCTCCGGCGCGGTCCTGTTCGCCGGCTCCGCCAAGTTCCTGGGCAGCCGTACGCCGATCCGCGACGTGCTGGTGGGCCTGGTCCTCTCGGTGGGCAGCTGGTACGCGTTCTACGTGGGCCTCGGCATCCCGTTGACCCCCGGCGTGCTGGACGGGGTGCTCTGATGGACACCCTCGACCTGCTCGCGAACGGCTTCCAGGCCGCCTTCACCCCGATGAACCTGATGTACGCCGCCATCGGCGTGCTGCTCGGCACCTTCGTCGGCGTCCTCCCCGGCATCGGCCCGGCGATGGCGATCGCGCTGCTGCTGCCGGTGACCTACGGCATGGAGCCCACCCCGGCGTTCATCATGTTCGCCGGCATCTACTA
>JBEVFC010000057.1:0-15410 GCA_040512455.1 Nocardioides sp. | reverse complement strand
CAGCTCGACGAGGTGCGGATCTCCGACGAGGAGCTGCGCGAGATCGACAAGATCATCATCATCGCCTGCGGCACCTCCAACTACGCCGCGATGGTCGCGAAGTACGCCATCGAGCACTGGACCCGGATCCCGTGCGAGGTCGAGCTCTCCCACGAGTTCCGCTACCGCGACCCGATCCTCACCAAGACCACACTGGTGGTGGCGATCAGTCAGTCCGGCGAGACCGCCGACACGATGGGCGCGATCCGCTACGCGCGGGAGCAGAAGTCCATGGTGCTGGCGATCTGCAACACCAACGGCTCGACGATCCCGCGCGAGTCCGACGCGGTGATCTACACCCACGCCGGGCCGGAGATCGGGGTCGCCTCGACCAAGGGCTTCGTCACCCAGCTGATCGCCTGCTACCTGCTCGGCCTGTTCCTCGCCCAGACCCGCGGCACCAAGTTCGGCGACGAGATCGCCGGGGTCGTCGACGAGCTGGGCAAGCTGCCCGAGGCGCTGCAGGGCCAGCTCGACAACGCGGACGTGGTGCTCGACCTGGCCAAGACGCTGTCGGACGCGACGTCGGTGCTGTTCCTCGGGCGGCACGCGGGCTTCCCGATCGCGCTCGAGGGTGCGCTCAAGCTCAAGGAGCTGGCCTACATCCACGCCGAGGGCTTCGCCGCCGGTGAGCTCAAGCACGGCCCGATCGCGCTGATCGAGCCCGGCCTGCCCGTGTTCTGCGTGGTGCCGCCCCGCGGCCGTGACCAGCTGCACGACAAGATGATCAGCGCCATCCAGGAGATCCGCGCCCGTGGTGCCCGCACCATCGTGCTGGCCGAGGAGGGCGACACGGACGTCGCGCCGTACGCCGACGTGATGATCCGGCTCCCCGTCGTGCCGACGCTGCTCCAGCCGGTGGTCGCGGCGATCCCGCTGCAGCTGTTCGCCTGCGAGCTGGCCACGCTGATGGGTCACGACGTCGACCAGCCGCGCAACCTGGCCAAGTCCGTCACGGTGGAATGAACTGCCTGTGATCGTCGGGGTCGGCATCGACGTGGTCGACATCGCGCGCTTCAACGAGTCGATGACGCGCACGCCCGGGCTCCGCGAGCGGCTGTTCACCCCGGCCGAGGCGGCACTCCCGCCGGCCTCGCTGGCCGCGCGGTTCGCCGCCAAGGAGGCCATCGCCAAGGCACTCGGAGCGCCGGCCGGGCTGGCCTGGCACGACGCCGAGGTGATCAAGGAGGAGGGCGGCCGGCCGCGCTTCGTGCTCACCGGCACCGTCCTCGCCTCCGCGAACGGCCTGGGCGCGCACGACGTCCACCTGTCGCTGTCGCACGACGCGGGGATCGCGAGCGCCATCGTGGTGCTCGAGGGCCCCGGGGGCTGACCCGGTGCTCGAAGCGGCCTGGTGGGGCTTCGTCGGTGGCGCCGCCCTGCTGATCGGCGCCGCGATCGGCATCTGGCTGCCCGTCTCCAAGCGGGTGATCGGGCTGACCATGGGCTTCGGCGCCGGCGTGCTGTTCAGCGCGGTCGCCTTCGAGCTGACCGGCGAGGCCTACGACCTCGCCGGCGCCGACGCGGTGGTGATCGGGCTGACCGCGGGCGCGCTGACGTTCTTCGCCGGCGACTGGCTCATCGACAACCACGGAGGGCACCGGCGCAAGAGCCCGAACGGCCCGGCCGCCGGGGCCTCCTCCGGCGCGCTGGTGCTCGGCGCGCTCCTCGACGGGATCCCGGAGTCCGCGGCGATCGGGATCAGCCTGGTCGGGGGCGGCAGTGTCGGGCTGGCGGTCCTGCTCGCGGTCTTCCTCTCCAACATCCCCGAGTCGATGTCGGCCTCGGCGGGGCTGATCGCCTCCGGTCGCCGCCCGGCGCAGGTCTTCGGGCTGTGGGTCGCGGTGACGGCGGCGTCCACGGTCGCGGCGGCCGTCGGGTACGCCGCGCTCGGCGACGCGTCGCCGCTGGTGGTCGCCGGCACCCAGGCGTTCGCGGCGGGCGCGATCCTCACCATGCTGGCGGACACGATGCTGCCCGAGGCGGTCGAGCACGCCGGCCGGCTCGTCGGCCTGGTGACGGTCCTCGGCTTCGGCTGCGCGTTCCTGCTCTCGGTCGCCTGACGTCGCTACGTTGGGGCCATGCGTTCCGCCCACACCGTCGAGCAGGTCCGCGCCGCCGAGAGGGACCTGATGGCGCGGGTGCCCGACGGCACCCTGATGGCCCTGGCCGCGGCCGGGCTCGCCGCGGTCGTCGTCGACCTGCTCGGCGGTGCCTACGGTCGCCGGGTGCTGCTGCTGGTCGGCGGCGGGGACAACGGCGGTGACGCGCTGTACGCCGGCGCGCTGCTGTCCCGCCGCGGCTGCGCCGTCGAGGCGGTGCTGCTGTCCTCCTCCGCCCATGCCGGCGGTCTCGAGGCGCTGGCGTCCGCGGGAGGGCGGGTGGTCCCGCCGGGCGGGGCCGCGCGCCCCGACGTGCTCGTCGACGGGATCGTCGGCATCGGTGGTCGGCCGGGGCTGCGGCCGGACGCCGCCGCCGAGCTCGGCCGGCACCCCGGGGTCCCGGTCGTCGCCGTCGACGTACCGTCGGGGGTCTCGGTGGACGACGGCCGGCTCGACGGGCCGCACGTCGTCGCCGACGTGACCGTCACCTTCGGCACCCACAAGATCGCGCACCTGGTGCAGCCGGCCGCGGGAGCCTGCGGTGCGGTCACGCTGGTCGACATCGGCCTCGAGCTGCCGTCGTCACCCGTGTCCGCGCTGCAGCCGCCCGAGGTGGCCGCGCTGCTGCCGGTGCCGCAGCCGGACGCGCACAAGTACACCCGCGGCGTCGTCGGGCTTCGCACCGGCGGCGGGTACCCGGGCGCCGGGCTGCTGTCCGTGGCGGGTGCCGCGACCGGCCTGGCCGGAATGGTGCGGTACGCCGGCCCCGACGCGGTCTTCGAGCAGGTCCGGCTGGCGCATCCCGACGTGGTCGCGGCCGAGGGCCGGGTGCAGGCCTGGGTGGTCGGCTCCGGCGGGGGAGACGCCGCCGGCGAGGACCTGGCCCGCTCGCTGGAGGACGGCGTCCCGGTGGTGGTGGACGCCGACGCGCTCGCGCACCTCCCGGCCCGCTTCGACGTGCCGACGGTGCTCACCCCGCACGCCGGGGAGCTGGCGCGGGTCCTCGGCGTGGAACGCAGCGACGTGGAGGCACGTCAGCTCGAGCACGTCCGGCTGGCGGCCGCGCGGCTCGGGGTGGTGTGCCTGCTCAAGGGACGGCACACGCTGATCGCGGACCCGCACGGCCAGGTCGCCGTCACCACGACCGGGGTCCCGTGGCTCGCGGTCGCCGGCGCCGGCGACGTGCTCGGCGGGGTGGTCGGCTCGCTGCTCGCCTCCGGGCTCTCCGCGTTCGACGCCGCCGCCGTCGGGTCCTGGCTGCACGGTGCCGCCGCGACGTACGCCTCCCGCGGCGGGCCGATCACCGCGCTGGACGTCGCCCGGGCGATCCCCGCCGTCGTCCGCACCCTCACCTGACCCCCGCCGAGGTGTCGATTCTTGCGTCCCGAGGTGTGAGTTCTGGCGCATCCGCCGTGCCGCGATCCGGCGCGTCGACCACGCGACGTACCGGACCTGAAAGAATCGCGCCCATGAGTCCGGACCCGGCCCGCGCGGAGATCGTCGTCGACGTCGCGGCGATCCGGCACAACGTACGCCGGCTCCGCGAGGTCGTTGCAACAACCGACACCTCGGCACGCAAGAACGCGCACCTCGGCACGCAAGAATCGACACCTCGGCACCCAAGAACTGACACCTCGGCGTTGATGATGACGGTGGTGAAGGCGGACGGGTACGGGCACGGGATGCTGCCGGCGGCGCGGGCGGCGCGAGAGGGCGGCGCGGACTGGCTCGGCGTCGCCACCCTCGACGAGGCGCTGACGCTGCGTGCGGGCGGCGACACCGGCCCGATCCTCTGCTGGCTGGGCGTGCCGGGCGAGGACTACGCCGAGGCGGTCGCGCTCGGCATCGACGTGACGGCGTACTCCCTGGCCGAGCTCGAGGAGATCGAGGCCGCGGCCCGACGGGTCGGCGAGGTCGCCCGGGTCCAGTTCAAGGTCGACACCGGGCTGTCCCGCGGCGGCTGCGCGTTCGCGGACTGGCCCACGCTCGCCGGCGCCGCCCGCCAGGCCGAGGAGGCCGGGCACGTCCGGGTGACCGGCGTCTGGTCGCACTTCGCCTGCAGCGACGACCCGGAGCACCCGGCCAACGACGAGCAGGAGGCCGTGTTCCGCGAGGCCCTGGTCATCGCCGAGGACGCCGGCCTCCGGCCCGAGGTGCGGCACCTCGCCAACAGCGCGGCCGCGATCCTGCGGCCCAGCGCCCGCTTCGACCTCGTCCGCTGCGGCATCGCCAGCTACGGCCTCGACCCGGCGCCCGGCCAGGCCCGCACCGCCGCCGTCGGCCTGGTGCCCGCGATGACCGTCCGCGCCCGGCTCGCGATGGTGAAGCGGATCACGGCCGGCGAGGGCGTCTCCTACGGCCACACCTGGACCGCCGAGAAGGACACCACCGTCGCGCTGGTGCCCGCGGGGTACGGCGAGGGGGTGCCGCGGGCGGCCGGCAACCGCGCCGACGTGGGGGTCGGCGGCAAGCGGCGCCCGATCCGCGGCGTGGTCTGCATGGACCAGTTCGTGGTCGACCTCGGTGACGACGAGGCCGCCCCCGGCGACGAGGTCGTGCTGTTCGGCACCGGCGCCGACGGGCCCACCGCGACGGACTGGGCCGAGGCCGTCGGCACCATCAACTACGAGATCGTGACCCGCATCGGTGGGCGCTTCACCCGCCGCATCGTCGACTCCGAGGAGACCCCCGCGTGAGCCTGCGCCGCCGCGTCCTGACGTACGCCGCCGGTGCCGCCGGTCTTGCCGCGGCCGGTGCCGCCGTCGGCATCGCCCGCCGTCGCCAGGTCATCGCCCGACGCGGCGAGGGCGATGTCTCCCGGCTCGGCTCGCTGCGCGCCGACCCGATCACGGTGGTTGCCGAGGACGGCGTACCCCTGCATGTCGAGGTCGACGACTACCACCCCGAGGACGGTGAGCACCGGCGTACCAAGGACGACGCGGAGCAGCTGACCGTCGTCTTCGTGCACGGCTACGCGCTCAACCTGGACTGCTGGCACTTCCAGCGGGCCGGCTACCGCGGGCTGGTGCGCACCGTGCTCTACGACCAGCGCTCGCACGGCCGGTCAGGGCGGTCCAAGCCGGGCCACGCCACCGTCGAGCAGCTCGGGCACGACCTCAGGCAGGTCATCGACGAGGTGGTCCCCGAGGGCCGGATCGTGCTGGTCGGGCACTCGATGGGCGGCATGGCGATCATCGCCCTCGCCGAGCAGCACCCCGAGATGTTCGGCGACCGGGTGACCGGCGCCGCGCTGATCTCCACCACCGCCGGCGGGCTGCACCCGCACCGGCTCTTCGTGCCGCTGCTGCCCGAGGGCTTCGGCGGTGACATCGCGATGCGCCTGGTGGCCGGGCTGGCCCGAACCGGCAAGGTCGTCGACGGCCTGCGCCGCCTCGGCAAGGACGTCGCCATGGTGGCCACCGACCAGTTCGCCTTCGGCGACGACGTACCCCAGAGCTACGTCGAGTTCGTCGACTCGATGCTGGCGAAGACGCCGTTCGACGTGGTCGCCGAGTTCTTCCCGAACTTCGAGGGCCTGAACAAGTTCGCGGTCATCAACGCCTTCGAGCGGCTGCCCACCACGATCATCTGCGGCACCGACGACAAGATGACCTCGATCGGGCACAGCCGCAAGATGCACCAGCACATCACCGGCTCGCAGCTCGTGGAGTGCGAGGGTGCCGGGCACATGGTCATCATCGAGCGGCACGAGCAGGTCAACGCCGCGCTCGACCAGCTGATCGCGGCCGCGGCGGCGCACCCGGTCCGGGAGGACGAGTGACGGTCGAGGTCCGGCTCGTCGACGCGTCGGCCACCGCCGACGTGCTGACGGTGATCCACGAGGCGTTCGGCGCCCGCGAGGAGCTCGACCCGCCCGCGGACGCGCTCTCGGAGGACGAGGCGTCCGTCGGAGCCGAGCTCGCGGCGTACGGAGGCCTGCTGGCCACCCTCGACGGCCGCCCCGTGGGGGCGTTGCTGTTCGACGACTCGGGTCCGGGGATCATGCTGCGCCGGTTCGGGGTCGTCCCGTCCGCCCAGGGGCACGGTGTCGCCTCCCGGCTGGTCCGCGCCGCCGAGGAGTACGCCGAGGCGCGCGGCGAGGAGGGCGTCCGGGTCAAGGCCCGCGTCGAGCTGCCCGAGTCGATCGAGTTCTGGAAGCACCACGGCTACGTGCCGTCCGGGCGGGTCGGCGTCACGATGCGGCTGGCGAAGATGTTCCCCCGGACCATGACGTTGCCCAGCGCCGACGACGCACGGGCGTTCGGGGTCGCACTGGCCGGCGTACTCCGTCGCGGCGACGTCGTCATCCTGTCCGGCGACCTCGGCGCCGGGAAGACCACGCTGACCAAGGGGATCGGCGCGGGGCTCGGTGTCCGCGGCGAGATCACCTCGCCGACGTTCGTGATCGCGCGGGTGCACCCGGGACTGAACGAAGGGCCGTCCCTGGTGCACGTCGACGCGTACCGGATCGGCGGCATCGACGAGCTCGACGACCTGGACCTCGACACCTCGCTGGACGACGCGGTCACCGTGGTCGAGTGGGGCGAGGGTGTCGCGGAGGGCCTCGCCGACGAGCGTCTGGAACTGCGGCTGGTCCGCGCTATCGGCGCTGAGGTCCCCGGCGGGGGCGAGGACGACGACCCGCGCGAGGTCCTGATCCACCCCGTCGGGCTGCGTTGGCTCGACGCGGGGCTCGACCGCATCGTCGCGCTCGATAGCCTCTGATCGTGCTGCTCGCCCTCGACACCTCCTCGCCGCAGGTCTGCGTCGCGCTCGCCGACGGCGCCGACGTGGTGGCCGAGCTGGTCTCCGAGCAGACGATGAAGCACGGCGAGCAGCTGGCGCCGCTGATCGTCCGGGCGCTCGAGACCGCGGGCATCGGCCGCCAGGACCTCACCGCGATCGCGGTCGGCGTCGGCCCGGGCCCGTTCACCGGACTGCGGGTCGGGCTGGTCACCGCCCGCACCCTCGGGCTGGTGCTGGGGATCCCGGTGCACGGCGTGTGCTCGCTCGACGTCCTCGCCGCCGAGGCGATCGGCACCGGAGCGGTCAGCTCCGCCTTCCTGGTCGCCACCGATGCGCGCCGCAAGGAGGTCTACTGGGCGACGTACGACGCCACCGGTGCCCGGCTGACCGGCCCGGCCGTGGACCGCCCGGGCGACGTGGAGACCGAGCACCCGGTGGTGGGGGAGGGCGCGGTGCTCTACCCGATGGCGTTCCCGTCGCGGGTCGGGCCGACGCGGCCGTCGGCCGGCTGGCTGGCCCGTGCGGTGGCCGGCGAGCTCGTCCCGGTCGTCGACCCGGAGCCGATGTACCTCCGTCGTCCCGACGCCGTCGCGCCCGGCCGACCGAAGGCCGTCTCGTGAGCCGCCCCGCGCTCCGCGCCGCGTCCGCGAGCGACGTACCCGCCCTGCTGGCGCTCGAGTTCGAGCTCTTCGGCCCGGACGCCTGGAGCGAGGCCTCGCTGCGCGACGAGCTCGCCGGGCCCGGTCGCCGCGCCGTGGTGCTCGACGAGGCGGGCACGGTGCTCGGGTACGCCGTGACGATGCGGGCCGGCGACGTCGTCGACCTGCAGCGGATCGCCGTACGCCCCGACCGGCAGCGGCAGGGCCTGGCAGCGCTGCTGCTGGCCGACGTGGTCGTCGCGGCTCGTGACGACGGCGCCGACCGGATGCTGCTCGAGGTGAGTGCGGGCAACCCGGGGGCAGTCGCGTTCTACGACGCGCAGGGCTTCTCCCGGATCGACGTACGCCGCCGCTACTACCGCGACGGCAGCGATGCGCTGGTCCTCGCCCGACCCCTGCTGGAGGTGGCTCGATGAACGAACCCCTGGTCCTCGGTATCGAGACCTCCTGCGACGAGACCGGTGTCGGCATCGTCCGCGGCCACACGCTGCTCGCCGACGCGATCGCGTCCAGCGTCGAGGAGCACGCGCGCTTCGGCGGCGTGGTGCCCGAGGTCGCGTCGCGCGCGCACCTCGAGGCGATGGTGCCGACGATCGAGCGCGCCTGCAAGACCGCCGGCATCCGGCTGCACGACGTCGACGCGGTCGCGGTGACCAGTGGTCCCGGCCTGGCCGGCGCCCTGCTGGTCGGCGTCGCGGCCGCGAAGGCGCTGGCGGTCGGGCTCGGCAAGCCGATCTACGGCGTCAACCACCTCGCGGCGCACGTCGCCGTGGACCAGCTCGAGCACGGGCCGCTGCCCGAGCCGTGCCTGGCGATGCTGGTCTCGGGCGGGCACTCCTCGCTGCTGCGGGTCACCGACGTGACCGTCGGCGTGGAGCCGCTGGGCGCGACCATCGACGACGCGGCCGGGGAGGCCTTCGACAAGGTGGCCCGGCTGCTCGGGCTGGGGTTCCCCGGCGGCCCGCACATCGACCGCGCGGCGGCGTCCGGGTCGAGCGTGTACGTCGACTTCCCGCGCGGGCTGTCCGCGCGGAAGGACCTGGAGCGGCACCGCTTCGACTTCTCGTTCTCCGGCCTCAAGACCTCGGTCGCCCGGTGGGTCGAGGCACGCGAGCGCTCCGGCGAGCCGGTGCCGGTCGCCGACGTGGCCGCGTCGTTCCAGGAGGCCGTGTGCGACGTACTCGTCCGCAAGGCCCTCGACGCCGCGACCTCGCAGGGCATCGACGACATCCTCATCGGCGGCGGCGTGGCCGCGAACTCCCGCCTGCGCGCGATGGCGACCGAGCGGGCCGCAGCCGTCGGCATCCGGGTCCGGGTGCCACGGCCGGGCCTCTGCACCGACAACGGCGCGATGGTGGCCGCCCTGGGCTCCGAGCTGGTCGCCCGTGGACGCACCCCCTCCGGCCTCGACCTCCCCGCCGACTCCTCCCAGCCCATCACCACCGTCGTCGCCTGACCCTCCTCTTTGCT
Organism: Nocardioides sp.; assembly: GCA_040512455.1. Lineage (GTDB taxonomy): Bacteria > Actinomycetota > Actinomycetes > Propionibacteriales > Nocardioidaceae > Nocardioides. The sequence continues at coordinate 6,394 of JBEVFC010000057.1, read as the reverse complement.
CTTTGCTCCTTCCTCGCCGCGATGCCGCAAGAAGCGACACCCCGGCCCACCACTTCTCACTCTTCGGCACGCAGGAACTGACACCTCGGCGGACAAGAAGTGACACCTGGTGGGGGTCGAGGGGTCAGTGGAGGAAGCGCCAGGGCTGGACCTCGCCGCCGGCGGCGCGTTCCTCGAAGACCCGCTCGACGGTGCCGTCGGTGAGGTCGACCCGGAACATGCTGTACGACGGACCGTCGGCGCCGTCCGCGTCGGTCTTCACCAGCAGGTGGCCGGCGTCCTCCCACGCGGTGTCCGTGATCGAGTCGATGGCCCTCGCGGTGTTCGCGTCGGGTACCTCGATCTCCGCGACGGTGTCGCCCGTCCGGCTGTCGAGCACCACCACGGACCGGGGTCCGAGGCCGTCCGCGTCCTGGGGCTGGGCCACGATCCGCGAGCCGTCCGGGGAGAACCCGGCGCCGTACCCGAACGCGAAGTCGCACGTCCGGAACAGGCGCTTGCCTGCCTGCTCGTCGTAGATCGCGCTGCAGGCCGGGGCGGACGGGTCGGCGTCCGGCTTCGTCACCAGGCCGGCGATCAGGCCCTCCGGGGACACGGCCCGGACGATCTGCATGCCGCCGGGAACGACGTCGACGATGCCGTGCGAGTCGACCGACTGCGGCCGGGAGCTCCCGTCCTGGTGGTTGACGAACACCCGGCACCCGCCCTCGGCCTCCATGCAGGAGCCGCTGCCGAGGATCTCGACCGCCTCGGGTGAACCACCGGTCACGGTGTTCAGCTGCACCGTCCTGCCCTGGAACCGGGTCATCACCTTCCCGTCGGGGGTGACCCAGGCGCCGACCGTCCCGTCGGCGGAGCCGACGGCACCCGTGCCGGTCGGGGAGGAGTCGCGCACCCTGCCCTCGGCGTCGAGGACGTCGACGGAGAAGACGGGGTCGCCGTACCGGGTCGCCAGGAACTCGTCACCGGCCCGGGTGATGTTGGTGTACTCGACGTCGAGCTCGGTCTTGTTGCCGGCGCTGTCGATCAGCAGCACGCCGTCGAGGTAGGTCAGCTGCGGGTCGGCGCCCTGGGGGGCGTCGGCGTCCAGCACGATCGGCCCGTCCGAGGGAGCGGGCTTCGGGGACTGGGTCACGCTCGGCGCGGGCGCCGGCTCGGGAGCGGCGTCGCCACCGAGCAGGTTGCCCGCCACCATCACGCTCGGCACGATGACCGCCGCGGCGGCGGCGACGATCACGCCACCCGCCACCTGCCGGCGGCGCCGGATCCTCCCGGCGGTCCTCTTCACGTCGCCGAGCCCGATCGGGTTGCCCGGCACCGAGGCGCCCCGGTCGTGGAGCTCACGGCCGAGCTGCTCGGTCAGGTTGTCCTGGGGGGTGCTCATCGCTCCTCCTCCCCGCTCATCGCTGCGTGTCGTGAGGCGTCCTGCCTCAGGGTGGCCAGCGCCCTGCTGGCCTGGGACTTCACGGTGCCGACCGAGATGCCGAGCACCTCGGCGGTCTCCGCCTCGCTGAGCTCCTCGTAGTAGCGGAGCACGATCACCGCGCGCTGCTTCCGGGGGAGCGTCTGGACGTGGTCCCACAGCGCCGAGCGCTGCCCCTCGTCGTACCGGTCGCTGACGGCCTGCCGCTCGGGCACCTCGTCGCTGCTGACCTCGCGCTTCTTCCACGCGCGCCGCCAGACGGAGTTGTTCTCGTTGACCAGGATCCGGCGGGCGTAGCCGTCGATCACGTCGCGCTTCTGCACCTTGTCCCAGGACAGGTACACCTTGGCGAGGGTCGTCTGCACGAGGTCCTCGGCGCTGTGGTGGTCGCCGGTCAAGAGGTACGCCGTGCGCATCAGCGCCGGCTGGCGTGCGGACATCCACGCGCTGAACTCGGCGTCCTTGGCCGCCGTGCCATCTCGGGACATCAGTGCTCCTGGGTGCGTCACGGTGTGCATCCGCCTCACCATCCTTCCTCACCCAAGACGCGAAAACGGGGAAGCAGGTTGCATCCGGAGGCCCGACCGCTGCCCCCGGGTCCCGGCTCCGACCCTGGCAGTGGGTCGGGGTGGCCCGGACGGCTAGGTTTGCGGAGCCCGATGCCCAGCCGGAAGGAACCCACATGCAGCAGGTACGTGCCGTCGTCGCGAAGGCCAAGGGAGCACCCGTCGAGGTGGTCACCATCAACGTTCCGGACCCCGGCCCGGGTGAGGCCGTGGTCCAGGTCCAGGCGTGCGGGGTCTGCCACACCGACCTGCACTACCGCGAGGGCGGCATCAACGACGAGTTCCCGTTCCTGCTCGGCCACGAGGCCGCGGGCGTCGTCGAGGCCGTCGGCGAGGGCGTCACCAAGGTGGCCCCGGGTGACTTCGTGGTGCTCAACTGGCGCGCCGTCTGCGGCGACTGCCGGGCCTGCAACCGCGGCGAGCCGTGGTACTGCTTCGCCACCCACAACGCCAAGCAGAAGATGACCCTCGAGGACGGCACCGAGCTCAGCCCGGCGCTGGGCATCGGCGCGTTCGCGGAGAAGACCCTGGTCGCCGCCGGACAGTGCACGAAGGTCGACGAGCGCGCGCGTCCGGCCGCCGTCGGGCTGCTGGGCTGCGGCGTGATGGCCGGCATCGGTGCCGCCATCAACACCGGAAACGTCGGCCGCGGCAAGAGCGTCGCGGTGATCGGCTGTGGCGGCGTCGGCTCGGCCGCGATCGCCGGCTCCGCGCTCGCGGGCGCCTCCCCGATCATCGCCGTCGACCTCGACGACCGGAAGCTCGAGTGGGCCCGCAACCTCGGCGCCACGCACACCGTGAACAGCAAGGACAACGACGCCGTCGAGGCCATCCAGGCGCTCACCGGCGGCCACGGCGCCGACGTCGTCATCGACGCGGTCGGTCGCCCGGAGACCTGGAAGCAGGCGTTCTACGCGCGCGACCTGGCCGGAACCGTCGTCCTCGTCGGCGTCCCGACGCCGGACATGACGATCCCCGAGATCCCGCTGATCGACGTGTTCGGCCGCGGCGGCTCGCTCAAGTCCAGCTGGTACGGCGACTGCCTGCCGTCGCGGGACTTCCCGATGCTGGTCGACCTCTACCTGCAGGGCCGGCTCGACCTCGACGCGTTCGTGTCCGAGGAGGTCTCCCTCGACGACGTGGAGGCGGCCTTCGACAAGATGCACCACGGCGACGTCCTCCGCTCGGTGGTGGTGTTCACACCCGACGACGCCACTCGCTCCGCTCGCGCCGACGCGGGGACCCCGGCATGACGACCCTCCGGGTGGACCACGCGGTGGTGTCCGGCACCTTCTCCCTCGACGGCGAGGTGCACGAGGTCGACAACAACATCTGGGTCATCGGCGACGACGACGAGTGCGTGGTCATCGACGCGCCCCACGACGTCGACGCGATCCTCGACGTGGTGGCCGGCCGACAGGTCAAGGCGATTCTGCTGACCCACGCGCATGACGACCACTGCCGCGTCGCGCCCGAGCTGCGCCGTCGGGTGGGCGCGCCGATCCTGCTGCACCCCGACGACCGGCCCCTGTGGGAGCTGACCCACACCGACGAGCTGTGGGACGTCGACATCGAGGACGGCCAGTCGATCAAGGTGGCGGGCGCCTCGCTCAAGATCCTGCACACACCCGGCCACGCCCCCGGGGCGGTCTGCGTCTACGTCCACGACCTCGACTGCGTCTTCACCGGCGACACCCTCTTCCAGGGTGGCCCCGGGGCCACCGGTCGTTCGTTCAGCGACGCGGACCTGATCAAGGACTCGATCCGGGCCCGGCTGCTGAGGCTGCCCGACGACACCGTGGTCCACACCGGCCACGGCGACGACACCACCATCGGTGCGGAGGCCGGGAACGTCTAGGGCGCGCGCACGGGATCTGCCACGGACGCTGCCCACCGGGTGTCAACATGGAGGGATGACGACGACCCGGCTCGCCGCCGCTGCTGCGCTGTGCGCACTGGCGCTGTCGGGCTGCGGCCAGGTCACCCCGACCAGCCCCGACGCGCTGGCCCTGGCCGTCGCCGCCGGGAGTGACCCGACGCCGTCCCCGGCACCCTCGGTGGCGCCCCGCGTGGTGCTGCGGCTCAAGGCACCGTCGCCGGCGGCGAAGCGCGCCGAGGTGCCGGGCAGGCTGCCCAGCGCCGCGGAGACCCGTCGCGCCGCCCGCCGCGTCGACGCGATGTCGCTGCCCGAGCTGGCCGGCCAGGTGATCGTCGCGAAGTACAAGGGCACCGACGCCCCGGTCAGGCTGGTCCGCCGCCTGCACCTCGGCGGTGTCATCGCCTTCACCGAGAACGTCACCTCGCCCGAGCAGATCGGCCGGGTCAACCGCGAGCTGGCCGCCAAGGTACGCCGCCCGCTGCTGATCGGCGTCGACCAGGAGGGCGGCAGCGTGGCCCGGGTGACCGGCGACGCGACCCGCTTCCCGACGTTCATGGCCGCCGGGGCCGCCGACGACACCCGGCTCACCCGCGCGGCCGCCTACGGCAGCGGCGCCGAGCTGCTCGGGATGGGCTTCGACACGGTGTTCGCGCCGGACGCCGACGTCACCATCGGTCCCGCGGACCCGGCGATCGGGGCCCGCAGCGCGGGCTCCCGTCCCGCGCTGGTCGCCCGGCACGTCGTCGCGGCTGGCCAGGGCTACCAGGACGCGGGCGTGGTCCCGGTCCTCAAGCACTTCCCCGGCCACGGCTCGCTGACCACCGACAGCCACGTCGCGCTGCCGGTGCAGAAGCGCACCCGCGCGCAGCTCGACAAGGTCGACCTCAGGCCGTTCCGCGAGGCCATCGACCAGGACGCCCCGGCCGTGATGGTCGGACACATCGACGTGCGGGCGATCGACCCGGGCCGCCCCGCGTCCGTGTCCAGGAAGGTGATCACCGGCCTGCTGCGCCACGACCTCGGCTTCCGTGGCCTGGTGGTCACCGACTCGCTCGGGATGGACGGCGTCGAGAAGCAGTACCCCGGTGGCCGCGGCGCGGTCGCCGCCCTGCGTGCCGGCGCCGACGTGGCGCTGATGCCCGACGACGCCGCGGAGGCCCGCGCCTCGATCATCCGCGCCGTCCGCGACGGCCGGCTCCCGCGGGCCCGCCTCGAGGGCGCCGCGACCCGGATGCTGGCGACGCTCATCCACCGCAACGCCGGCGACCACACCCCGGCCAGCCCCGGCGCCCGCCAGGGCTCCTCGACCCGGCTCTCCAAGGCGGCGCTCACCGTGGTCGCCGGTCCGTGCTCGGGCCGGCTGGTCCGCGACGGCATCCGCGTCGTCGGTCCCTCGCCCCAGGCGGACCGGCTGCGTGCGGCGGCCCGCCAGGGCGGCCTCACGGTCGGCGAGGGCACCAAGGTGGTGCTGGTGCCGCGCGGCGGGAAGGCGGCGCGGGGGTCGGTCGTGGTCGCGCTGGACACGCCGTACGTCCTCCGCCGCAGCGACGCCCGCGTGAAGGTCGCGACCTTCGGCGACAACTACGCGGTGATGCGGAACCTCGTCGACCTGCTGCTCGGCCGCACCACGGCGCCGGGACGGCTGCCGGTCACCGTCCGCGGCGTGCCGCGCACCGGCTGTCCCTAGCCGGAAGTTCTCAGAACGGCTGCACCAGGTACGCCGTTCCGGCGCCGGCCACCCGGGTGAGGACCAGCGTGGCCTCGTTCTCCCCGCGCAGCTCCAGGCGCTTGCGCAGCTGCTCGGGCACCACGTCCACGCCACGCTTCTTGATGGTCAGCCGACCGATCTGCCGCTCGCGGAGCGCGGCCTTGAGCTGCTTCTCGCGGTACGGCACCTCCTCGAGCACCCGGTAGCCGCGGGCGAACGGGGTCCGAAACGCCGCGTCCCCGGTCACCCAGGCGATGTGCGGGTCGAGCAGCCCACCGTTGACGCCGGCCGCGACCGCGGTCACCCGGCCGGCCCGGATCACCGCGCCGTCGGGCTCGTAGAGGCAGCGACCGACCTCCCGGACCCCGGGGGAGCCCGGGTCGTCCTCGTCGGTCAGCGACGCCAGCCCGCTGCCGCGGATCACCGTCGCGCGGCGCCGCGCGGACGCGAGCTGCGGGGACCACAGCGCGGCCTCCTTCACGTCGCCCTCGTCGGAGACCCACTCGGCCTCGACACCCTCGGGCAGGAGGTGGTGCGGGATGCCCGGTGCGACCTTCACGACCGACGGTCGCTGCAGCAGCGCGGTGACGTAGTCCCACGGCGGCGACCAGCCGTCCACGTCGAACACCCTCCCCCGAGCCGTACGACGGGCGGGGTCGGCGAACACCACGCCGAAGCCGGAGGCGTCGACGTCCTCGGCCGCCGCGACCTGCACCGCCCCACCGAGCCCCAGGGCCGCGAGGTTCGCGCGGGCCACCTCGACCCGCAGCTCGTCGCGGTCGATGCCGGCCACCGTCAGCCCGGCCCGCGCCAGTGCG
>JBEVFC010000026.1:0-3529 GCA_040512455.1 Nocardioides sp. | reverse complement strand
GCCCTTGCCGGCCCCGAGCGGGCCGCGATCATGCTCGGCCCGCCGATGATGGCGGTCGTCACCGTCCTCCGCCCGGTCATCGTCGGTCTCAACGCGATCGCCAACGGCACGCTGCGCCTGCTGCGGGTCGAGCCACGCGAGGAGGTGATCTCGACGTTCACCCGAGAGGAGGTCGCCGCGCTCGTCGAGGAGTCCCGCGGCGAGGGCTTGCTGGAGGACGACGAGTACGACCGTCTCTCGGGTGCCCTCGGCTTCACCGAGCGCCCCGTCGAGAGCGTGCTGCTGCCGATGGCCTCGCTGACCACGCTCCCGCAGGGCGCCACGCCCGCGGAGGTCGAGGAACTCTGCGCGGCCACCGGCTACTCCCGGTTCCCGGTCGTGGACGACGACGGCGAGCCGGTCGGCTACCTGCACATCAAGGACGTGCTGGAGCCCGACCCGGCCCGCCGCGAGCTGCCGATCCAGGAGAAGTGGGTGCACCCGTTCGCCAGCGTGCGTGCGGCCGACGCCCTGCACGAGGCGCTCGAGACGCTCCAGCGCCGAGGGGCCCACATGGCCCGCGTCGTCGGTGAGGACGGCGCGACCCTGGGCCTGGCCACGCTGGAGGACGTGCTGGAGGAGCTGGTCGGCGAGATCCGCGACGCAGCCCACCAGGACGACACCGCCCCGGCGACCTGAGTGCTGATCGGTTCGACGGGGTGCGGCGGCTAAGGTGAATGCACCGCAGCGCCCCCGTGTGAAAGATGGTCATCCAGACGTGCAGGACGAGTCGCAGCCCACCAAGGTGTGGACCCTGCCCAACATCCTGAGCATGGTCCGCCTCGCAGGCGTGCCCGTGTTCCTCTGGCTCGTCCTCGGACCCGAGGAGGACGGGTGGGCGCTGGTCCTGCTCATGGTCTCCGGCATCACCGACTGGCTCGACGGCTACCTCGCGCGCAAGCTCGACCAGCGCTCGACCCTGGGCGAGATCCTCGACCCGGTGGCCGACCGGCTCTACATCCTCGCCGTGGTGGTCGGGCTGGCGCTCCGCGAGATCATCCCGTGGTGGATGGCCGTGCTGCTGCCGTTGCGCGACGCCCTCCTCTGGGGCCTGGTGCCGTTCCTGCGTACCCGCGGCTACAGCGCGCTCCCGGTGCACTTCCTGGGCAAGGCCGCCACCGCCAACCTGCTCTACGCGTTCCCCCTGCTGCTGCTCGGCGACGGCGAGGGCACGGTCGCCCAGCTGGCCGAGGTCTTCGGCTGGGCGTTCGCGTTCTGGGGCATCGGGCTCTACTGGTGGGCCGGGGTGCTCTACGCCTGGCAGGTCCGCAAGCTCCTGGCCGACGTGGAGCGAAGGGCCCCGGCGGTCGATGCCGGCTCGTGAACCCCTCCCGGAGCACGTCACCACTCCGCTTCTCACCGTCCTCACCCAGAACTCCCTGGACGAGGACTACCAGCACGCCGCCGACGAGCGCGAGCGGCAGGGCGGCGGGCCGCCGTCCTCGCGGGGCGTCGCTGCCGTCGTGGTGGCGCTCTTCGGGATTCTCATCGTGACCGCAGCCGTGCAGACCTCCCGGAACGCCGCCACCGACGAGGCCGGCCGTGCCGAGCTGGTCGGCCAGATCAACACCCGCCGCGCCGAGGTCGCCGACCGCGAGCGCTCCATCAGCAGCATGCGCGCCGAGAACACCCGGCTCTCCGGTACCCTCGACGAGCTCGCCGTCGACGAGCGCGCCGCGAGGAACCGCACCGACGAGCTGGGCGCCGGCACCGGGTTCCGTCCCGTGGAGGGGGAGGGGGTCCGGCTCCGCGTCGACGACTCTCCCGACGGCAACAAGGACGGCCGCGTGCGGGACGAGGACCTCGCGGTCCTCGTCGACGGCCTCTGGGCGGCCGGCGCCGAGGCGGTGTCCGTGAACGGGCAGCGGCTCACCAACGTCTCGCCGATCCGCAACGTGGGCGAGGCGATCCACATCAAGTCGGTGCCGCTGCGGGCTCCCTACACGGTGCTCGCGGTGGGGAACCGCAACACCATGCAGGCACGGTTCGGTGACAGCGTCTCGGGCATTGCCTGGGCGAGTCTCGTCAACAGCTTCGGGTTCGAGTTCTCGATGACAAACGCGGACTCGTTGCAGCTCCCGGGGAGCCAGACGCCTACGCTGCGTTCTGCCGAACGGGCGCCGGAAGGCCCAGACAAGGAGGTGGGACAGTGATCGCAGTTCTCGGACTGCTGGCCGGGATCGTGCTCGGCCTGATCTTCAAGCCGGACGTCCCCCTGGGCTTCGAGCCCTATCTGCCCATCGCGGTCGTCGCTGCCCTGGACGCCGTCTTCGGTGCGCTCCGGGCGTTCCTCGACGGGATCTTCGACGACAAGGTCTTCGTGGTCTCGTTCTTCAGCAACGTGGTGATCGCGGCCTCCATCGTCTTCCTCGGCGACAAGCTCGGCGTCGGTGCCCAGCTGTCGACCGGCGTCATCGTCGTCCTCGGCATCCGGATCTTCACCAACGTGGCCATGATCAGGCGGCACATCTTCCATGCTTGACCAGCAGCCCGGACCCGACGGCGACGAGGTCGCCGAGGACACCGCGTCGCCGCCGACCGGCCGCGACCGGATCCGGGCCGCGCTCACCGCCCGTCCCTCGCGCGGCCAGGCGGTGGTCGGCGTGCTGCTCGCGACCGTGGGCTTCGCCGCGATGACGCAGGTGCAGTCCAACGAGCGCGACGACACCTACTCCTCGCTGCGCCAGTCCGACCTGATCCGCGTGCTCGACGGACTCGCCGGCACCTCGCAGCGGGCCGAGGACGAGATCAACCGGCTGCGCCAGACCCGCGACGACCTCCGTACGTCCACCTCCAGCCGCCGGGCCGCGCTGGAGCAGGCCCGCCAGGAGTCGTCCACGCTCAGCATCCTCGCCGGCACCGTCCCCACGGTCGGGCCGGGTGTCCGGATCACCATCACCGACGACCGCGGCGAGATCCAGGACGACACCCTGCTCGACGTGATCCAGGAGCTCCGGGCCGCCGGTGCCGAGGCGATGGAGTTCAACGACCGGGTCCGGGTGATCGCCCAGACCTCGGTGGAGGACACCGGCGCCGGCATCGCCATCGACGGCGAGGTCCTCGACGCGCCGTACGTCATCGACGTGATCGGTGAGCCGACCACCCTGGCCGGGTCCCTCGACTTCGCGACCGGGCCGGTCGACCGGGTCCGCGACGAGGGCGGCACGGTCAGCTTCGCGGAGCCCGACGAGGTCCGCATCGACTCGGTCGTCGAGGGAGATCCCCCTACGTACGCCCAGCCCCGCTAGGACCAGTAGCCTGCTGCACGACCAGCACCACGACCCACGAGGCGAGGGAGTGACCGTGTACCCCGAGGAACTGAAGTACACCAGCGAGCACGAGTGGGTCCGGGTCCCCGGCGAGGCCGAGGGATCGGTGCGCATCGGCATCACGCACTTCGCCCAGGACGCCCTCGGCGACATCGTCTACGTCTCGCTGCCCGAGGTGGGGGAGTCGGTCTCGGCCGGCACCACCGTGGGTGAGCTCGAGT
>JBEVFC010000010.1:0-4198 GCA_040512455.1 Nocardioides sp. | reverse complement strand
CCGCTCCTGGGTGCACACGATCGCGAAGGACCCCATGAACGCGTGGGTCTTGCGGCGCGCCCCGATGAGGGCACCGAGGCCGGTGGAGTCCAGGAACGTGGTCTCGTCCAGGTCGACGATGATGTCGACGTTGCCCGCCACGACCAGCTCGTTGATGGCTTCCTTGAGTTGGGCCTGGGTGACGAGGTCGACCTCCCCGCGAGGGATCACCACGTACCGACCGTCCTCGGCCTTGATCTCGATCTCGAGCTGCATGTATCGGTCTTCCGGTGTCGGGGGCGGCGCCCTACGTCGGGCGCACCCTCCATTGTCTCTCTTATCGGTCAAGATGGCGCGCAAGGACACCAAAGTTCACCCTCAGGGGTGGATTGGCCGCCTCGGGCGAGGCAAGGATGAAGGGTGGCAGCCGGGGGCGTGGGAGGATCGAAGATGTGCCACCACGCACCCGTACGGCGAGACGCGGCACATGGCGGGCGTCCCGCACAGAAACAAGGAGTCCCCGTTGACCGTCCTGGAGCGAAAGGCCGACAGTCAGGTCGCCCACCTCACCCCCGCTGACATCGAGGCCATCGGGCGCGAGCTCGACGCGATCCGACAGGGAGTCCTCGACTCCCGCGGCGAACGCGACGCGGCATACATCCGGCGCGTCATCGACGTCCAGCGCAAGATCGAGCTCGGCAGCCGCGTGCTGCTGCTGGCCAGCCGGTTCCCCCCGGCCTGGATCCTGGGCACGCTGGGCCTGTCGGTCGCGAAGATCCTGGACAACATGGAGATCGGCCACAACGTCCTGCACGGGCAGTGGGACTGGATGCGGGACCCGAAGATCCACTCGACCACCTGGGACTGGGACCACGCGTCCCCGCCGGAGCAGTGGAAGCGCGCGCACAACGAGCTGCACCACACCTACACGAACATCCTCGGCCAGGACAACGACCTCGGCTACGGGATCATGCGCGTGGACGAGGACCAGCAGTGGCAGCCGCGCTACCTCGTGCAGCCGCTGTGGAACTTCATCAACGCGTGCATCTTCGAGTACGGCATCGCGATGTACGACCTCGAGCTCGGGGCGGCGCTGCGCGAGAAGCGTGGGTACACCCCGGAGCTGAAGGCGCGCGTCGGGCAGGCGCTGCGCAAGGTCCGCAAGCAGATCGTCAAGGACTACGTCGTGCACCCCGCGCTGTCCGGGCCGTCGTATCGCCACACGCTCGCCGCGAACGCCACCGCCAACCTGATCCGCAACGTGTGGAGCCACTCGGTGATCATGTGCGGGCACTTCCCCGAGGGCGTCGAGACCTTCGAGCAGAAGGAGCTCGACGAGCGCGAGACGAAGGGCCAGTGGTACCTGCGGCAGATGCTGGGCTCCGCCAACATCTCCGGCTCCAAGCTGCTGCACCTGATGAGCGGCAACCTGTCGCACCAGATCGAGCACCACCTGTTCCCGGACCTGCCGAGCAACCGGTACGCCGAGATCGCCCCCCAGGTGCGCGACCTGTTCCAGCGCTACGGGCTCAGCTACCACGCCGCCCCGATGCCGAAGCAGGTCGCGAGCGCCTGGCACAAGGTGCTCCGGCTGTCGCTGCCCAACGGTTGGCTCGCCGAGACCACGCCCCGCAACGCGCCGCGCCAGCTCGCGAAGCTGTTCCGGAAGTCGGTCAGCGCGCCGCGGGCGCCGCGGGCGCTCCAGGCCGCCTGAGCGCCGCCGGGCCGGCGCAGCCACCGGGATGGAGTTGGTCACGCCCCGGCTGGTCCTCCGCGAGTACCGCCGGACCGACTTCGAGGCGGTGCACCGGTTCGCGTCTGACCCGGAGGCCGTCACGTTCGTGACCTGGGGGCCGAACACCGAGGAAGAGACCCGGGGGTTCATCGCGGGCTGGCTCGCGGAGCGGGCCGCGGTCCCCCGGACGGGCTACACGCTGGCCATGACGGAGTCCTCCGGCCGGCCCTTCGGCTCGGTGGGCATCTACCGGGACGGGCCGCACCACGCCGAGATGGGGTTCGCGGTCAGTCGTGACCGTTGGGGTCAGGGGTATGCCACCGAGGCCGCCCGGGCGGTCCTCGAGTTCGGGTTCGCCGACCTGGGGGTGCGCCGGATCTGGGCGACCTGCCGGCCGGAGAACTTGGGGTCCTGCCGCGTCCTGGAGAAGATTGGGATGATCCGCGAAGGACACCTGCGGGAGCACGTGCTGATCCGCGGGGAGTGGCGAGACTCCCTCCTCTACGCGTCCCTCACGCCGCGCCGCTGACGGCGCCGGCCTCAGGCGACGTTGCGCCGGCGGCCGTGGTTCGCCCGGGCGAGCGGATCGCCGGCCGTCACCACGGGCCCGAAGGCGGCGTCCAGCTCGCTGACGGTCCGGAAGTACTCGGGGTCCGGCACCGGGGCGTCCGAGTCCGCCTCGGCCGGGCGAGCGACTGGCCCGGCGGCCGGGCCGGCAACCCGCAGGGTGTCCTGGAGCTTCCGGAGCCTGGTCCGGTGCCGCCGCTCCTCGAAGGCCCGGTCGAGTGGGCTCACGACGGCCCGCTGGCAGAAGCCCACCGCGAGGCACCCCAGGATCACGGCGGCCACCAACGTGACCACCAGCGGCTGCGAGGCCAGCCCGTCCACGTAGCGGGGCAGCAGCGGCACCATCGGGACCGCGCCTGCGAGGACGACGAACCGGTGCAGGCGGTAGCCGCTCAGGAAGACGTACTCGCTGAGGACCGCCACCGCCAGCACGAACACCACCAGGGCGGTGCCGTCGACGACGGACTGCAGGCCGACTGAGTCAGGCACGTGGTTCCCTTCTGGTGCGGGTGCCGGGGACCCCGGAGAGGGGCAGCGCAAGCCAAACAGAACGTGCCTCCGGGACGGGTCCGACGACCGGTCGCTTAGCCACAAGAAATCCGCAAGGTATGCGCAAGTGATCAAGCGGAGCTCAGGTCACGTGCTGCGAACGGACCAGCGGCGCCGAGGAGGGCGCTCCGGCACTTGCCGGACCCGCCTCTCGCGTGCCGGCTGATAATCTCGACGGTCGCCCGTGTGCCGCGCCCGACCCTCGCAGAAGGAATGCCGCTCGATGGTGACCTCACCCCCGGCCTCCCCCGGAGACCGTTCCAGCCTGCTGACCGCGGACTGCGCCAGCTGTGCCGGCCTGTGCTGCGTGGCGCTCGCCTTCTCGACGTCGGCCGACTTCGCCTTCGACAAGGACGCGGGTGAGCCCTGCCGGAACCTCGACGACGAGTTCCTCTGCACGATCCACCCGCACCTGCGCGAGCGCGGCTTCAAGGGCTGCACGGTGTTCGACTGCTTCGGTGCCGGTCAGAAGGTCACCCAGCAGACCTTCTCGGGCCAGACCTGGCGGCAGACGCCGGACGCCGGGCTCGTGTTCGCCGTGTTCCCGGTCGTCCGGCAGCTGCAGGAGATGCTGTGGTACCTCAACGAGGCGATCGGGCTGTCCCCGGCCCGGCCACTGCGAGACGAGCTGGAGGCGGCGTACGACCGGATCGAGCGGCTGACCGAGCAGACGCCGGACGAGATCCTCGACACCGACGTCTCGGCGTTCCGGGACCCAGTGAACGTCCTGCTCACCCGCGTGAGCGAGCTCGTCCGCGCGGACGCGCGACCCCCCGGGAAGCCCGCAGCGGTGTCGAAGAGGATCCGACCCGGCGCCGACCTCATCGGAGCAAAGCTCGCCGGCGAGGACCTCCGCGGTTCCCACCTGCGGGGCGCCTACCTGATCGGCGCCGACCTCCGCCGCGCCGACCTGCGCGGATCCGACCTTCTCGGTGCCGACCTCAGGGACGCGGACCTCCGCGGTGCGGACCTGTCCCAGACGCTGTTCCTCAGCCGGCCGCAGGTCGACGCGGCCCGGGGAGACGCCGGGACCACCCTTCCCGACTCGCTCCGGCGACCGTCGCACTGGGCGAGCTGAGCGCCGTACGTCCCCGTCGGGGTCAGGGCCAGTGCTGGTCGCCGGGGCTCTCGTCCAGCGGGCCGTCGGCGGTGCAGCCCGCGCTCACGTAGTCCGCGGGCATCCTCGGGTAGACGTCGACCCAGAAGGAGCGAGCCAGCGCGTCGGCATTCTCCGGGGTCGCGCCCAGGAGCCGGGCCATCTCGCTGTCGTGCTGCATCGCGAGGCATTCGGCTTCGGCCTCGCCGTAGTGTCCGGCCAGGTGCATCGCCTCGTGGGTGAGCACGTGCACCGCGATCACGCGGTCGAGA
>JBEVFC010000330.1:0-16619 GCA_040512455.1 Nocardioides sp. | reverse complement strand
CCGTCGCGCATCACGGTGATGGTGTCGCAGAGGCCGAAGACCTCGTCGAAGCGGTGGGAGATGAAGATCAGCGCGCGGCCCTCGTCGCGGAGGCTGCGGGCCACGGCGAACAGCCGGTCCACCTCGACCCCGCTCAGGGCTGCGGTGGGCTCGTCCATGATCAGCAGCCGGGCGTCGAGCGAGATGGCCTTGGCGATCTCGAGGATCTGCTGGTCGGCGATCGACAGACCGAGCGCGGGGCGGCGCGGGTCGATGTGGACGCCGAGCCGGGTGAAGAGCGACTCGGCCTCGGTGTGCATGGCGCCACGGTCGATGCGGCGGCCGCGGCCGAGCGGCTGGCGGCCCATGAAGATGTTCTCGGTGACCGTGAGGTCCGGGAACAGCGTGGGCTCCTGGTAGATCACGGCGACGCCCGCGTCCTTGGACTCTGCGGTGCTGTGGAAGTCGACCTCCTCGGCACCGAGCAGGAACTCGCCGGTGTCGCGCCGGTGGACGCCGGCGACGATCTTGACCAGCGTCGACTTGCCGGCGCCGTTCTCCCCGACCAGTGCGTGGATGGACCCGGCGTGCGCCTCGATGCGGCCGGACCGCAGGGCGACGACGGGGCCGAACGACTTCGAGACGTCGCGGAGGGCGAGGACGACCTCGCCGCTGCCTGCCGCCATCGTGACCTCCGGATGTGAAGAATTGAAAGGTTTCAACTGAGGCGACGTTAACGTGACGGCCGCCACACCGTCAAGACCTCCGGCAAAGTTCGTCGAGACGTGTCGCCACCTGCGGCGACGCCGGTCAGTCGGTACAGTCGAACTCCATCGACCTGATGGTTCTAACGTTTTAGAGGGGGCGAGCGCGGTGGCGGTCGGCGTCAAGGACATCGCCCTGGCCGCCGGGGTGTCCCTGGGCACCGTCTCCAACGTGCTCAACCATCCCGACCGGGTCAGCCCCCGCACCCGGGCCCGCGTCGAGCAGGTGATGACCGACCTCGGCTTCGTGCCCAACGAGTCGGCCCGGCAGCTGCGGGCCGGTCGCTCACGCACCCTCGCGTACGTCGTGCTCGACGCCTCGAACCCGTTCTTCACCGACGTCGCCCGCGGGATCGAGGAGAGCGTCGCCGCGCGCGACCTCTCCCTGTTCATGTGCAACAGCGACAACCGCGCCGACCGGGAGCGGAACTACCTCAAGCGGCTCGAGGAGCAGCGGGTGGCCGGCGTGCTGCTCACCCCCGTCGAGCCCGAGTCCTCGCTCCTCGACCAGATCTCCGGCCGCGGCACCCCGATCGTCATCGTCGACCGGACCCGCGCCGGGAACACGCACTGCTCGGTCGCGGTCGACGACGTGCTCGGCGGCCGGCTCGCCCTGGAGCACCTGCTGGACCGCGGCCACGAGCGGATCGCCTTCGTCGGCGGCCCGGCGACGATCGGCCAGGTGCGCGACCGGCACGCCGGCGCCCTGGCGGCGCTCGCCGACGCCGGGCTCGACGAGAGCCACCTGCTCCGGATCGACACCTCCGCCCTCAGCGTGGGCGAGGGGCGCCAGGCCGCCCAGCGGCTGGCCGGCATCCCCCGCTCGCGCCGTCCCACCGCGGCCCTCTGCGCCAACGACCTGCTCGCGCTCGGCCTGCTCCAGCAGTGCGTGACCACCGGCGTCGCGGTTCCCGGCGACCTCGCGATCGTGGGATACGACGACATCGAGTACGCCGGCGCCGCCGCCGTACCGCTGACCTCGGTGCGCCAGCCCCGGCTCCAGCTCGGCCGGACCGCGGCCGAGCTGTTGCTCGACGAGGTCGAGAACCCCGACCACACCCACCAGCAGATCACCTTCACTCCGGACCTGGTGGCCCGCGAGTCCTCCCGCCGGGCCTGACCCCACGCCGTCACGGCCGCTAGCCTCAGCGGGTGCGCATCGCGACCTGGAACGTCAACTCCCTCCGCAGCCGGATCGACCGCGTGGAGAGGTTCCTCGAGCGCCACGACATCGACGTCCTCGCGCTGCAGGAGACCAAGGCCCGCGAGGACCAGCTGCCGCTGCTGGGCCTGCAGTCGATGGGCTACGAGGTGGCGTCGGTCGGCCACAACCAGTGGAACGGCGTCGCGATCGTGAGCCGGGTGGGCATCGAGGACGTCCGGGTCGGCTTCGAGGGCATGCCGGGGTTCGGTGACCCGGTGGCCGCGGAGGCGCGGGCGATCGGCGCCGTGTGCGGCGGCGTACGCCTGTGGTCGCTGTACGTGCCGAACGGGCGCAAGATCGACGATCCGCACTACGTCTACAAGCTGGACTGGCTCGCCCGACTGCGCGACGCCGCCCGCGACTGGCTGGGCGAGGACACCGCCCTGGTCGGCGACTGGAACATCGCGCCGCAGGACGAGGACGTCTTCGACATGGCGGCGTACGCCCACGACACCCACGTCACCCCTCCCGAGCGCGCGGCGTTCGCGAGGTTCCTCGAGGACGGGTACGTCGACGTGGTGCGACCGCACACGCCGGGCCCGGGGGTCTTCACGTACTGGGACTACTTCCGGCAGCGCTGGGAGCGGAACCGCGGGATGCGGATCGACTTCATCCTGGGTTCGCCGTCCCTGGCGCAGCGGGTGACCGGCGCGTTCATCGACCGCGACGAGCGGGCCGGCACCGGCGCCTCCGACCACGCCCCGGTGATCGCCGACCTGGCCGACTGACCGGCGCGGGGAGCCGGTCCTGTCGGTGGTCTCCGCCATCCTGAGCGCATGGAGATCCTGCTGCTGCTCATCGGCCTCGTCGTCGGGGCGCTCGCCGGCGCGCTGGCCGGTGTGCTCTGGTCCCGCACGCGCCCGGTGGGGGCGCCGCTCGTCGAGGCCTTGCAGGAGCGGGCGGCCGGGGACGCGGTGATCCGCGAGGGCCTGGAGCGACTGGGTGACCAGATGCGCGACCTCGGGCACGACCGGGCGACCTGGCAGGGCCAGTTCAACGAGCAGGTGGCCGCGATGCGGCACACCACCGACACGTTGCGCCGCGAGACCCAGTCGCTGTCGACCGCCCTCCGCAAGCCGCAGGTGCGGGGCCGCTGGGGCGAGATGCACCTGCGCCGGGCGGTCGAGCTGGCCGGCCTGGTGGACCGCTGCGACTTCACCGAGCAGGCCCAGCTCGACGGCGGTGCCCTGCGGCCGGACCTGGTGGTCCGGCTGGCCGGCGACAAGTCGGTGGTGGTCGACGCCAAGGTGCCGCTGGACGCCTTCCTCGACGCCACCGGAACGGATGACGACGACGTCCGCACCGACCACCTCGAGCGGCACGCCCGCCAGCTGCGGACCCACGTCGACCAGCTGTCGGCGAAGCGCTACTGGCGTGCCCTCCCCGAGTCCCCGGAGTTCGTGGTCCTGTTCGTCCCCGGCGAGGCGTTCCTGTCTGCCGCGCTGGAGGCCGACCGCGGCCTGCTCGAGCACGCCGCACAGCGCCGGGTCATCGTGGCCACGCCGACCACGCTGATCGCCCTGCTGCGCACGGTCGCGCACGGCTGGAGCCACGAGGCGCTGGCCGACCAGGCACGTGAGATCCACCGCCTCGGCCGGGAGCTGCACGAGCGGCTGGCGCGGATGAGCGGTCACCTCGACCAGGTCGGGCGGTCCCTCAACGCGACCGTCGGGCACTACAACCAGGCCGTCGGCTCCCTGGAGAGCCGGGTGCTGGTGAGTGCGCGGAAGTTCGCCGAGATGGGCGTCACCGACGACGAGCTGCCGGCCCCGCGCCAGGTCGAGACCACGGGGCGCTCGGTCGGCGCCGCCGACCCCGTCCGCACCGAGCTGCACGCCGCCGACCCCCCGGTCGACGCCGACGAGGAGCTGCTCCTCGACCTCGACCCGGGCGAGGACGGTTTGTCCGGTTCGGCGCGTCGCACCCGGGGCGCCTGACCGGACCCCTACGTTGGTGCCGTGACGCGGGCGCACACCCTGTGGGAAGAGGGCACCGAGCCGGGCCGGCAGGTCGTCGTGCTCGGTGTCGCAGTGACGCTCACGGCCATCGCGCTGGACCTGCTGCTGAACTCCCGGCTCACCGGGATCTTCGACATCGTCTTCGTGGCCCTCTGCGCGGCCCTGGCCCTGCTGGTGCGGCCGCGTGACTTCTTCACCGTGGGCGTGCTGCCGCCCCTGCTGATGCTCGGCGCCTTCGTCCTGCTCGGGTCGGTCGCCACCGACACGGTCGCGCACCGCTCCGACGGGCTCATCCAGGCCGTGGTCACCGGACTCGCCCGTCACTCCACCGCGCTGGTGGTCGGCTACGCGCTCTGCCTGGCCTGCCTGGCGATCCGGCACCGGGTGATCAACGGGACTCAGACCTCGAACCGCTCCGGGTCACCGGCCCCGCGCCGTACGACCTCCGGCACGCCGTCGGAGTAGTCGACCACCGTCGTCGGCAGCGGCAGGCACTCCCCCGACTCGATCACGGCGTCGACCACGTGGTCGAGCTCCTCCTTGATCTCCCAGCCCAGGACGCGGGGCTCCTCCTCGCCGGGCAGGATCAGCGTGCTGGTGAGGATCGGCTCGCCCATCGCCTCCAGCAGCGCGCAGGCCACCGCGTGGTCCGGGATCCGCACGCCTACGGTGCGCTTCTTCGGGTGCATCAGCCGCCGGGGCACCTCGCCGGTGGCCGGGAGGATGAACGTGTAGGGACCGGGCGTCGCCGCCTTGATCGCCCGGAACGCCTGGTTGTTCACCTGCACGAACTGCCCAAGCTGGGAGAAGTCCTTGCACATCAGCGTGAAGTGGTGCTTCTCGTCGAGGTCACGGATCCGCAGGATCCGGTCGCGGCCGTCCCGGTTGCCGAGCTGGCAGCCCAGCGCGTAGCCGGAGTCGGTCGGGTAGGCGATCAGCGCGTCGTCGCGCAGCATGTCCGCGACCTGGTTCACGGTCCGCCGCTGCGGGTTGTCCGGGTGGATGTCGATGTAGCGAGCCACGGTCAGCCACCGTCAGCCGCGGGCGGCTGCGCGCAGGTCGCGCCGCAGCTCCGGCGGCAGCGCGAAGATCAGCGACTCCTCCGCGGTGTGCACGGCCTGCGCGTCGGGGTAGCCCCGCTCCGACAGGAACGCGAGCACGCCGTCGACCAGGTCCTCGGGAACCGAGGCGCCGGAGGTGACACTGACCTTGTCGACCCCCTCGAGCCAGGCCTCGTCGATCTCGGAGGCGTCGTCGACGCGGTAGGACGCCTTGGCGCCGACCTCGAGTGCGACCTCCACCAGGCGGACCGAGTTGGAGGAGTTGCCCGACCCGACCACGATCACCAGGTCGGCGTCGTGGGCGATCTCCTTGACCGCCAGCTGGCGGTTCTGGGTGGCGTAGCAGATGTCGTCGCTCGGCGGGTCCAGCAGTGCCGGGAACCGCTTCCGGATCGCGGCGACCGTCTCCATCGTCTCGTCGACGGAGAGCGTGGTCTGGGAGAGCCAGGCCACCCGCTCGGGGTCGCGGACCTGGATGTTGGCCACGTCGCCGGGGCCCTGGACCAGCTGGATGTGGTCGGGCGCCTCACCCGCGGTGCCCTCGACCTCCTCGTGGCCCTCGTGCCCGATCAGCAGGATGTCGTAGTCCTCGCCTGCGAAGCGCTTTGCCTCGTGGTGCACCTTGGTGACCAGCGGGCAGGTGGCGTCGATGGTCTTCAGCGACCGCTCGGCGGCCTCCTGGTGGACGACCGGTGACACGCCGTGGGCGGAGAACACCACGGTGGCGCCCTCGGGCACCTCGTCCAGCTCCTCCACGAAGATCGCGCCTCGCGCCTCGAGGTCGGAGACCACGTGCTTGTTGTGGACGATCTGCTTGCGGACGTAGACCGGCGACCCGTAGAGGTCGAGCGCCTTCTCGACGGTGATCACCGCGCGGTCGACGCCGGCGCAGTAGCCGCGCGGGGCGGCCAGGCGGACGGCGCGGTCGGCCTCGTCGGGGCTCAGGACGGCAGGGGTGCCGAGGTCGGTGCTCATGCGGCCGAGTCTACGGGTGCGTCGCCCGGAAGCCGCGTCCTGTCGTCCCCCTCCCCTAGGCTCACGCTCGTGCCGTCCCTGCGTGAGACCTCCCTCGAGTCGCCCGCCCCCGTGCGGGCGGTCGCGAACGCCATCGCCGCGTACGTCGACAAGCTCGGCGTCGTGTGGGTCGAGGGTCAGGTCGCCCAGCTCAGCCGCCGGCAGGGGCTGGCCACGGTCTTCCTCACCCTGCGCGACGCGGTGGCCGACCTGTCCATCTCGGTGACCTGCTCCCGGACCCTGTTCGACGGGCTCAACCCGCCGGTCGTCGAGGGTGCCAGCATCGTGGTGCAGGCCAAGCCGTCGTTCTACGCCACCCGCGGCACCCTCTCCCTCCAGGCCCGCGACATCCGCACCGTCGGACTCGGGGAACTGCTGGCCCGGATCGAGCGGCGCCGGCAGCTGCTGGCGGCCGAGGGGCTTTTCGCCCTCGAGCTGAAGCGGCCGCTGCCGTTCCTGCCCGGTGTCGTCGGGCTGGTCACCGCGCCCGGCTCCGACGCCGAGCGCGACGTGATGGAGAACTCCCGCCGCCGCTGGCCCTCGGTCGAGGTCAGGGTCGCGGCCGCCCGCATGCAGGGACGCGACAGCGCCCTCGAGGTGGTCGAGGCGGTGCGCCGCCTCGACAAGGACGCGGACGTCGACGTGATCGTCATCGCCCGCGGTGGCGGGTCCGTCGAGGACCTGCTGCCGTTCTCCGACGAGGCGGTGATCCGAGCCGTCCATGCGGCACGCACCCCGGTGGTCTCCGCGATCGGCCACGAGGCCGACTCCCCGCTGCTCGACCTCGTCGCCGACGTCCGCGCGTCGACGCCCACCGACGCCGCCCGGCGCGTGGTGCCCGACATGGCCGAGGAGACGGCGCGCGTCGCGATGGCCCGCGAGCGGCTGCGCTCCTCGGTCAGTGGCTGGCTCGACCGCGAGCAGGCGATGCTCGCCGCGATCCGGTCCCGCCCGGCGATGGCCGACCCCCGGACTCTCATCGACGCCCGCCTCGACGAGCTCGACCTGCTCCGGGACCGGGCCCGCCGGACCCTGCGGCACCGGCTCGACCGGGCGAGTGACGACGTACGCCACCACGCGGCGCGGGCGGCGGCGCTCTCGCCGCTGGCCACGCTGCGCCGGGGGTACGCCGTGCTCCAGGACGCCGACGGCCACGTGCTCACCTCGGTCGCGCAGGTGAGCGACGGTGATCCGGTCTCGGTCCGCGTCGCCGACGGCCGGCTGCATGCCACCACCACCCGCACCGAGGCCTCGACCCCGCTGGTCGGGCCGGACGAACTCCAGGAAGAGGCAGCAGATGAGTGACGAGAAGCTCTCCTACGAGGAGGCCCGCGAGGAGCTGGTCGGCGTGGTCACCCGGCTCGAGGCGGGCGGCACGTCGCTGGAGGACTCCCTGGCGCTCTGGGAGCGCGGCGAGAAGCTCGCGACCATCTGCCAGGAGTGGCTCGACGGGGCCCGCAAGCGGCTCGACGCCGCCATCGACAAGGACGGCTGACTCAGGCCGGAGTCGCGGGTGGCGGGGCGGGGCGCGCTCCGCCGCGCTCGGCCCCGATGCCCGCGACCACGACGCAGGCGACGCCGACCGTGGCCAGCCAGCCCGGCACCTGCTGGAGGACGACGAGCCCGATCAGCAGGGCGAAGGCCGGCTCCAGGCTCATCAGGGTGCCGAACGCAGAGGTGTTCAGCCGCCGCAGCGCCAGCATCTCGAGCGAGAACGGCACCAGCGGCAGCAGCACCGCCATGCCGAGGCCGATCAGGAGGATCTCGGGCGTCAGCCGACCGATGGTGGCGGGGCCGGCCACCACCGTGGCGACCAGGGCGGCCACCGGGATCGAGACCGCGAGTCCGGTGACGCCGGGGACGAGATCGCCGACCCGCTGGGTGAGCAGGATGTACGCCGCCCAGCAGACCGCCGCGGCGAGCGCGAAGCCGACCCCGAGCAGGTCCGCCTCGCCGGTCCACGGCTGGGTGAGCAGCAGCACGCCGACCGCGGCGAGCAGCGGCCAGCGCCGCATCGTGCCGTGGCCTCGGGCCACCGCGACCCCGAGCGGTCCGAGGAACTCCAGCGCGCTGGCGGTGCCGAGGGGCAGCCGGGCGACCGCCGCCATGAACAGCAGGGTGATCCCGCCGACCACCACGCCGAGCGCGACCGACGCGACGATCGCGCCGGGAGGGAAGTCCCGGCGCCGCGGCCGGAGCACGAGCAGCAGGATCGGTGCCGCCCACATCAACCGCAGCCAGGCGGCTCCCTCGGCGCCGATGTCGTCGATGACCGTCACCGAGACCGCGAGGCCGAGCTGGACGCTCAGCATCGAGCCGATCGCCATCAGCGTGCCGACGCGCGCCGCCGGGAGACCCGGCCGGGCGGGGGTGGTGGCGGTGTCACTGGCGGTCATGGGCACCAGTGAACCTCAGGCCAACCGTTCGCGTCCACGTGACTTTGATGGACATACCGTTCATGCATGACGGACAATGAGCGTCATGGACACCCGTCGCCTGCACCTGCTGGTCGAGCTCTCCCGCCTCGGCTCGATGCGCGAGGTGGCGGAGACCCACGGCCTGACCACGTCGACGGTCTCCCAGCAGCTCGCCGCGCTCGCCAAGGAGGCCGGCACCGACCTGCTGGAGCCGGTTGGCCGCCGGGTCCGCCTCACTCCGGCCGGGCGTCGGCTCGTCGACCACGCGGTCCGCATCCTGGCCGAGGTCGATGCCGCCCGGCGCGACCTGGACCCCGACGCCGACCCCAGCGGGACCCTGCGGGTGACCGGCTTCGCCACCGCGGTCCGCCGCTCCCTGCTCCCCGTCATCGCCGACCTGGCCGACACCCATCCGGGGGTGAGCGTGGAGATCCACGAGTACGAGCCCATCGAGTCCTTCGCGCTGCTCGCAGACGACGACGTCGACCTCGCGCTCACCTACGACTACAACCTGGCGCCGGCTTCCCCGGGACCCATGCTCGAGGCGGTGCCGCTGTGGACCGCGCCCTGGGGACTCGGCGTGCCCACCGCGCTCGCGGACGGCGCGGGGACCGCGGAGCTGACCCGCTTCCGCGACCACCGCTGGATCGTGAACTCCCGCAACACCGCCGACGACGACGCGGTGCGCACGCTGGCCTCGCTGGCCGGCTTCACACCCAGGATCACCCACGAGATCGACAGTCTCGACCTCGTCGAGGACCTGATCATCGCGGGGCACGGCGTGGGCCTGCTGCCGCTCGCCCGCCCGGCCCGTGCCGGGGTGCGGGTGCTGCCGCTGCCCGCTCCCGCCGTCGAGCTTCGGGCGTACGCCGTGACCCGCCGTGGCCGGGCCGGCTGGGCGCCGTTGCGGACCCTGCTCGACCGGCTGGTCGACCACTGCCGGGAGGCGGGTCCTAGCGCGGCGGATCCATGGTGAGCGACGCGGCGAGGTCCTGGATCTCCTGCTCCGGCGCGGTCCCCACGACCAGCACGATGCTGTCCTCGACCTCGGCGACCAGGGCGTAGTCCCCACCGCTGTCGGTGAAGGACCGCCAACTCGGCGCCAGCGGGCTGTCCAGGGACACCGGGTCACCCTCCTCGGCGGCGTCATCGACGTACGTGGTGACCAGCTCCTCGACCGACTCGGTCCCCCGGGACTGCCGCACCCCCACGAATTCCTCGTCGTCGGTGAGCAGCGAGAGGCTCCAGATGCCCTCCGCGCCGAACGACGCCGAGGTGGCGAACCACCCGTCGGGCAGCCGCGGCGGGTAGGCGACCGGGTCGCCGTCGGCCCGGGCCACGCCGCGAACGACATCGAGGTAGTCGACGCGGTCGGGCTCGACGCTGGGGTCGCTGCGGTTGAGCCCGCGGACCAGGACGAAGGCCACCACCAGGACGACCAGGACGATCATCGCCCCGACCATCCCCGAGAAGCTCCGCTGGTACCGCCCGCCCTGTTCACTCACCCGGGGATTCTCCCGTGCCGACCGGCGGCGGCCGTCGCCGGGTCCGCGGAAACGGCTACCATCGCGCCATGACCGAGCGCGCCGTACCTCCGTCCCTGTCCGTCGCCCCCGA
Source organism: Nocardioides sp. (assembly GCA_040512455.1). Classification (GTDB taxonomy): domain Bacteria; phylum Actinomycetota; class Actinomycetes; order Propionibacteriales; family Nocardioidaceae; genus Nocardioides. The sequence goes on along the minus strand of JBEVFC010000330.1, from coordinate 6,605 downwards.
GTCGCCCGACCGCAACCTCGCGCTCGAGCTCGTCCGGGTCACCGAGGCGGCCGCGATGGCCGCCGGTCGGTGGGTGGGCAAGGGTGACAAGAACGGCGCCGACGGCGTCGCCGTGAACGCGATGCGGGTGATGATCTCCAGCATCGGGATGAACGGCGTGGTCGTCATCGGCGAGGGCGAGAAGGACAACGCCCCGATGCTCTACAACGGCGAGCACGTCGGTGACGGCACCGGCCCGGAGTGCGACGTCGCGGTCGACCCGATCGACGGCACCACGCTGACCGCCAAGGGCATGAGCAACGCGATCGCGGTCCTCGCGGTCGCGCCGCGCGGCACGATGTACGACCCGTCAGCGGTGTTCTACATGGAGAAGCTGGTCACCGGCCCCGAGGCCGCGGACGTGGTCGACATCCGGCTGCCGGTCGCGGAGAACATCCACCTCGTCGCCAAGGCCAAGGGCTCCAGCCCCGAGGACGTCACCGTGGTGCTGCTCGACCGGCCGCGCCACGAGAAGATCGCGGAGGAGATCCGGTCCACCGGCGCCCGGATCAAGTTCATCGTCGACGGCGACGTCGCTGGGGCCATCTCGGCGGCCCGCCCCGACAGCGGTGTCGACCTCCTGCTCGGCATCGGCGGCACGCCCGAGGGCATCATCGCGGCCTGCGCGATGAAGTGCATGGGCGGTGTCATCCAGGGCCGGCTCTGGCCCCAGGACGACGAGGAGCGCCAGAAGGCGATCGACGCCGGCCACAACCTGGACCCCGACTTCGTGCTCGCCACCGACGACCTCGTCACCGGTGACGACTGCTTCTTCGTCGCCACCGGCATCACCGACGGCGACCTCATGAAGGGGGTGCGCTACCGCGCCGGCGGCGCCACCACGCACTCCCTGGTGATGCGCTCCCGCAGCGGCACCATCCGGTCCATCACCTCGGAGCACCGCCTGCAGAAGCTCCGCGCCTACAGCGCCATCGACTTCGAGCACTGAGCCGCCCCACGCCGAAGTGCGTGTTTTGGCGCGTCGAAGTGTCATGTCTTGCGCGTCGAGGTGTCACTTCATGCGAGCCGACCCGCGTTCACCGTCGAGGTGTCACAGGTGCGGTGGATCGCAACAATCGACACCTCGGCACGCAATTTCTCACTCTTCGGCACGCAAGAACGCGCACCTCGACGCGCAAGAACCGGCACTTCGGCAACTTCGGCACTTCGAGCACTGAGCCGCCCCGTCGGCGGTCAGGCGGACACGGCACGAACCTCGGTGCGCTGCTGGTGGGTAAGCTGCCGGACCACGATGTCGAGCACCCGGGGGTCGATGGCCATCCCGAGGTGACTGGCGAACACCTCGAACGGCAGCGCCAGCGGGTCGATGCAGGAGCGCCAGTCGACCATGCCGTCGCCGCGTGAGTAGAGGCAGGTCAGGTCGACCTCCGGCGCGAGCGGGGCCCGCGACTCCTCGAACGACGCCCGCGCGCACGCGCCGGCGACGCAGTCCTCGGACATCAGGTTCGGCACGCCGGCCCGGCTGAGCCGGACCAGTGTGTCCGCGGCGGTGAGCAGCACCGGGTGCGAGGTGCCGGGCGCCAGCAGCGGGCTGCCCATCGTGATCACGCCGGAGACCAGGTCGGGCCGCCTGACGGCCAGGCCACGGGCCAGCATCCCGCCCAGGCTGTGGCCGACGATCCGTACCCGGCTCTCGCGCTTCGTCGCGATCGCCTCCAGGCGCCGCTCCAGGAGCAGCGCGTTGGCGGCCATGCAGGCCACGTTGGAGCGGATGTGCGAGCGGTAGGTGCGGAACCCGCGGCGGCGCAGCGTCGAGGACATCAGCTTGAGGGACCAGTCCCCCGCCAGGAACCCCGGCACCAGCAGCACCGGCTCGGTCGCGCGGGCCGGAGCCCGACGGGCGTACGGCGTGGCCAGCAGGTCCCGCTGGTCGCTCACCGCCCGCAGCGCGGCCCGGCCGCTCTCGGGCACCACCGTGAGCTCCCTGGCGAGGCTCAGCAGGCCCGGCTGCCGGAAGCCCTCGGGCGCCAGGAACGGGGCGAGAGAGGTGCGCACCTGCTCACGGTAAGTCCGCGGCCGCCCGGATATCGGGCAATTGCCCTACCTGGGCCCGCCGGGCCTCCACCGGTCGTGTTGGATGGAGGCATGACGAAGCGCGCAGAGATGGCCGTCTCGGACGAGCTCTACGCACCGGTGAGTCCGGGCGTCGAGCTCTGCTACCAGACCTTCGGGGATGCCGGCGACGACCCGCTGCTGCTCGTCATGGGGCTCGGCGGTCCGATGATCTGGTGGGACGAGGACTTCTGCCGGATGCTCGCGGAGCGCGGCTTCTTCGTCATCCGCTTCGACAACCGCGACACCGGTCGCTCGTCGAAGCAGAAGGGCCGGGTCACCCGTCTCGCGCTGGTCCGCGCGTTCGCCGGCCGGCGGGTCGCCGCGCCGTACACCCTCACCGACATGGCCTCCGACGGCGTCGGCCTGCTCGACCACCTCGGCATCGACAGGGCACACGTCGTCGGCATCTCGATGGGCGGCATGATCGCGCAGACGATGGCCGTCGAGCACCCCTCTCGCGTGCGGTCGCTGACCTCGATCATGTCCACGACCGGCAAGCGCACCGTCGGCTGGCAGGACCCCAAGCTGCTGCCGTCGCTGCTCGCCCCGCGCAAGCTCGAGCGCGAGGCGTACGTCGAGAGCTCGGCGAAGTTCTGGGAGATGATCGGCTCCCCGGGCTACCCCGAGGACCCGCTGAACACCCGCACCAAGGCCGGGAACACCTTCGACCGGGGTCTCAACGGAGCCGGCGTGCTGCGGCACATGATGGCGATCCTCACCCAGCCCAACCGGTCCGCCGCCCTGCACGCGCTGCGGATCCCGGCGCTGGTGGTCCACGGGCTCAACGACCGCATGGTGCACGTGTCCGGAGGGCGGGCCACCTCCGCCGCCATCCCCGGATCGGAGCTCCTCCTGGTCGAGGGCATGGGTCATGACCTGCCGCGCGAGCTGTGGCCGACGTTCGTCGACGCGATCCGGCGTACCGCCTCGCGCGCCTGACCCGGCCGTTCCGGAGCACAGCGCGGCCGGCCGGGATCTCTCTCCCGGCCGGCCGCGTTGCTGTGACCTGACGAGCGCTCAGTCGCTGAGGCGCTCCCCGGTGTCGGTGTCGAACACGTGCACGTGGTGCGGGTCGGTGGTGACATAGACCGTCTCGCCCTTGTGCACCTTGTCCCGCCCGGTGACCCGGACGATCACGTTCGAGGGGGTGCCCTCGACACCGCTGGTGCCGTAGACGAACGCGTCCGAGCCGAGCTCCTCCACCACGGTGACCTGCACCGGCAGGCCGCCCTCCTCGGAGCTGACGATCCGCCAGGCCTCGGGGCGCACTCCCACGGTGATGTTGGCGTTCTGCTTGATCCGCTTCTCCGCCGACTCGTCCACCGGCACCAGGAACTCACCGATCTGCGCCTTGCCGTCCTTCGCGTGCGCCTCCAGCAGGTTCATCTGCGGAGAACCGATGAACCCGGCCACGAACAGGTTGACCGGCCGGTCGTAGAGACCCAGCGGGGTGTCCACCTGCTGCAGCTCACCGAGCTTCATCACCGCCACCCGGTCGCCCATCGTCATCGCCTCCACCTGGTCGTGGGTGACGTAGACGGTGGTCACCCCGAGCGAGGCCTGCAGCTTGGCGATGTCGGTGCGGGTCTGCACCCGCATCTTGGCGTCCAGGTTCGACAGCGGCTCATCCATGCAGAACACCTGCGGCTGCCGGACGATGGCACGACCCATCGCCACCCGCTGCCGCTGACCACCCGAGAGCGCCTTGGGCTTGCGGTCCAGGAACGTCTCCAGACCCAGCAGCTTGGCCGCCTCGTCCACCCGCTTGGTCCGCTCCTCCTGAGGAACCTTGGCCATCTTCAGCGCGAACGCCATGTTCTCCCGCACCGACATGTGCGGGTACAACGCGTAGTTCTGGAACACCATCGCGATGTCCCGGTCCTTCGGCGCCATCGAGGTGACGTCCTTGTCACCGATGAAGATGTTGCCGGAGTTGACCTCCTCCAACCCGGCCAGCATCCGCAAGGTGGTGGACTTGCCACACCCCGACGGCCCGACCAGCACCATGAACTCGCCGTCCTCGATGTCCAGGTCGATCCCCGGTACAGCGGGCTCATCGGCACCGGGATACCAGCGCTGGGCCTTCTTGAAAGACACGGTTGCCATGACTTCTCTCCTTCACCGGCAGGAACGTGCCGGACGATCCGTTGTGAATTCGAAATTGCGGAATGGAACAGGTGGTGCTGCCTGGCAGGGCTCCCGTCAGGAGCGCTGCCAGGCACGGTACGCGTAGTAGGTCAGTGTGAGGAAGAACACGAGGACCATCACTTCGACGAGCGCCGGTTCTCCCTGGACCTCGGCGACGATCGTGACGACGAGCGCCACGAACGAGAAGAACCCGAGGATCCCCAGGGCCATCTCCCAGCGCTGGCGTCGGGCACTCGGCCCTCGCGGCCGGGGGCCGGCGCTGCCACCGGGCCTTCCCGCCGCGGGGTCACGCCCTGGCATCAGCCCTTCACACCTCCCGCCGTCAGACCGGCCACGATCTTGCGCTGGAACAGCAGGACCATGATGATCAGCGGGATCGTGACGACCGTGCCGGCCGCCATGACGGCGGTGTACGGCTCGACCTGGGGCTGCGACCCGGTGAACTGCGCGATCGCGACGGTCACCGGTTGCGTCTTGTCATTGCTCAGCTGGCTGGCGATCAGGAACTCGTTCCACGACGCGATGAACGCCAGGATCGCCGTGGTGAACAGGCCCGGCGCCGCGAGCGGCAGGATCACCTTGCGGAAGGCCTGCCCGGGGGTGGCGCCGTCGATCTTGGCCGCCTCCTCGAGCTCCCAGGGCATCTCCTTGAAGAACGCCGTCAACGTGTAGATCGTCAGCGGCAGCACGAACGAGATGTTCGGGATGATCAGCGCCTGGTAGGTGCCGAACCAGCCGATGTTGCGGAAGAGCTCGAACAGCGGGGTGACCAGCGCGACGCCCGGGAACATCGAGGCGCCGAGCACGATGCCGAGCACGACATACTTGCCGCGGAATTCCAGCCTGGCCAGGGCGTACGCCGCGAACACGCCGGCCATCAGGCCGATGATGGTCGTGCACACGCCGATGAACAGGCTGTTGACCAACGCCCGGGTGAAGTGGTTTCCGAGGTCCGTGGAGAACACGGTCCGGAAGTTGTCCAGCGTCACGTGGGTCGGATAGGGCGTGGTGTCGAAGGTGTACTCGAGGTCCCGGAAGGCGGTGACCACCATCCAGTAGAAGGGCGCGAGGCCCCAGATCACGATCAGGGCGACGCCGGCGTACAGCCGGATCGTCTTCCAGAGCGGAACGTGTGGCTGGACCTCCTTGTACTCGGCCGTCTTGGTTGCCGGTGCAGTCGTGGTAGCCATGTCACTTCCTCTTTTCGCCGCCGCCGGCGCCGCCGGACTCGACAGCGTTGACGCCCAGGAACCTGATGAACACGAACGCAACCAGGAACACGAAGATGAAGGTCAACGTGGACAGTGCCGCTGCGCTGTTGAACCCGGATCTGATCTCCTCCACCACCAGGATCGACAGGGTCGTGGTGTCGTTGCCGTCACCCGCACCGCCGCCGGTCATGATCGCCGGGAGGTCGTACATCCGGAGCACGTCGAGCGTGCGGAACAGCAGCGCCACCATGAGTGCCGGCTTGACCAGGGGCAGGGTGATCGCGGTGAACCGTTGCCAGGCACTCGCACCGTCGACCTTGGCCGCCTCGTAGATCTCAGCCGAGATCAGTTGGAGACCTGCCAGGATGAGCAACGCCATGAACGGCGTCGTCTTCCAGACGTCCGCGATGATGATCGCCGATCGGGCCGCCCACTTGTCGCTGAACCAGATGATGTTCGTGTGCAGCAGGGCGTTCGCGATGCCGTTGTAGGCGAAGATGAAGTACCACAGCTTCGCGGTCACGGCGGTGGGGATCGCCCAGGGGATGAGCACGCTGGCCCGGACCAGGCCGCGCCCGCGGTAGTTGCCGTTCATGATCATCGCGAACGCGAAGCCCAGCACCACTTCGATGGTCACGGTCACGACCGTGAAGAACACCGTGATCCAGACGACTTCCCAGAAGCCTGCCGCGGTGTTGCCGACCGGACACTTGACGTCACCACACTGCTGGAGGAGCCAGTGCGTGTAGTTCTGGAACCCGGCCCAGCCACCCTCGACGAAGAACCCGGTGGCCGGGTCCAGCGAGTCGTCCGAGTGGAAGGACATCCACACCGCACGGACCACGGGGTAGCCGATCACGATCGCCAGCGTCACGATCGTCGGGGCGATGAGCATGTAGGCACGGCGTGCCTGGTGCGGGTCGATCTGCTCGCGGTTCTCGGACTTGCGGGCTCCGCGCTTGCGCTTCTTCAGTTTCGGGGCTTCCTCGTCGGCAAGCTCCGCGCTTGTTTCTGTAGTCATCAGGGTCCCTTCTCGTGGGGCTGGGGTGGTGGGGGGGGGGGGGTGGCGCGGCCCCCCCCCCCACCACCCGGCCCCCCCCCCCAAAAACAAAAACAACCAATGAGAACCAA
>JBEVFC010000306.1:0-5421 GCA_040512455.1 Nocardioides sp. | reverse complement strand
ATCGTCGCCGAGGCGATGGTCGCCCTGGTGCTGGCCGACGCCGTGGTGGAGAAGTTCGGCGGCGACTCGGTGGCCGAGACCGCCCGCAACTGCGCGTCGTACCTCGACGCGCTGCCGCGCCTGTGAGCGGTCCGGTGGTCGTGCTGGTCGGGCCGATGGGCGCCGGCAAGTCGACCGTGGCGGAGCTGCTCGGGACCGTGTGGGGGCTGCCGGTCCGGGACACCGACCGCGACGTCGAGGCGGCCGAGGGCCGCTCGATCGCCGACATCTTCGTGGACTCCGGTGAGGAGCAGTTCCGCGCGCTGGAGCGTGCCGCGGTCGCGGAGGCGTTGGCCGCCCACCGCGGCGTGCTGGCGCTCGGCGGGGGAGCGGTGCTGGACCCCGCCACCCGGGAGGCGCTCGCGGGCCAGCCGGTCGTGTTCCTGCGGGTCGGCCTCTCCGACGCGGTCAAGCGGGTCGGGCTGACCTCCGGGCGGCCGCTGCTGTTCGGCAACGTCCGGGCCCGCATCAAGACGCTGCTCGACGAGCGCACGCCGATCTACGAGTCGGTGGCCAGGTTCTCCGTGGACACCGACGGCCGCACCCCGCAGGAGGTCGCCGACGAGGTGTCCGTCCTGATCGAGCGGGCCCGACCGTGAGCCGGGGAGCGGCCGAGCCCACCGTGCTGCACGTCGGCGGCGCCGCGCCGTACGACGTGGTGGTGGGCCACGACCTGGCCGGGCTGCTGCCCGGGATCCTCGGTGAGGGCGTCACCCGGGTGGCGCTGCTGTACTCCGACGGCATCGCCGAGCTGGCCCAGCCGGTGTTGGACACGCTGGTCGAGGAGTACGACGTGCTGGCGCTGGGGCTGCCCGACGGGGAGGCGGCCAAGACCGCGTCGGTGGCCAACGACTGCTGGGGGGCCCTGGGCGAGGCCGGCTTCACCCGTTCGGACGCGGTGGTGACCTTCGGTGGCGGCGCCACCACGGACGTCGGTGGGTTCGTCGCGGCCACCTGGCTGCGCGGCGTCCGGGTCGTGCACGTGCCGACCACCCTGCTGGGCATGGTCGACGCCGCGGTGGGCGGCAAGACCGGCATCAACACCGCGGCCGGCAAGAACCTCGTGGGTGCCTTCCACGAACCGGCCGGGGTGCTCTGCGACCTGACCCTGCTGCGCACCCTGCCGCCGGCGGAGCTGCGCGCCGGGCTCGGCGAGGTCGTCAAGTGCGGCTTTGTGGCCGACCCCGAGATCCTCCGGCTGGTCGAGGACGACCCCGCGTCCGCGCTCGACCCCGACAGCCCGGTGCTCCGCGAGCTGGTCGAGCGGGCGGTCCGGGTGAAGGTCGACGTCGTCGTCGGCGACCTGCGCGAGACCGGTGGCCGTGACGGCCACCCGGGCCGCGAGGTGCTGAACTACGGCCACACCCTCGCGCACGCCGTGGAGAAGGCCAGCGGGTACGACGTGCGGCACGGCGAGGCCGTCGCGATCGGCTGCGTCTACGCCGCCGAGGTCGCCCGACGGTCCGGGTTGCTCGCGGACGACGTCGCCGACCGGCACGCGCGCGTGTTCGGGCTGGTCGGGCTGCCGACCAGCTGGGACGGCGCCCCGTTCGACGACCTGCTCGAGACGATGCGGCTCGACAAGAAGACCCGCGGGTCACAGCTGCGCTTCCTGGTGCTGCACGACCTCGCCGAGCCCCGGATCCTCGCCGGACCCGACGACGAGCTGCTGCGGGCGGCGTACGACGCGGTGCGGGGCGCCCGATGAGGGCGCTGGTGCTCAACGGGCCCAACCTGGGGCGGCTCGGTCGCCGGCAGCCGGAGATCTACGGATCGACCACGCACGCCGAGCTGGCCGACCTGTGCGTGGGCTGGGGGCGTGAGGTGGGGCTCGAGGTCGAGGTGCGCCAGACCAACCACGAGGGCCAGCTGCTCGACTGGCTCAACACCGCGGCCGACGAGGGCATCCCGGTGGTGCTCAACGCCGCGGCGTGGACGCACTACTCGTGGGCGCTGTTCGACGCCTGCGCGCAGCTGACCGCACCGCTGGTCGAGGTGCACATCTCGGACCCGACGCAGCGGCCGGAGGAGTTCCGGCACACGTCGGTGGTGACGCCGTACGCGCTCGCGGTGGTGGCCGGGGAGGGCATCCAGGGCTACCGCCGGGCGCTCGGGATCCTCGCCGAGGCCGTGAGCGGGACGCCTTAGGCGGTCTCCAGCGGCAGCATGGTCGCCGGCACGGCGGCACGCCGCAGCTTGCCCAGGCCGCGGTGCCGGGCCACCCGCACGGCGGCGCCGCTGACGCCCAGCAGCGTCGCGGTGGTGGCGACGTCCAGCCCGACCACCTCGGTGCAGGCCAGCACCTCACCCTCCCGGGGAGGGAGCGTCGCCAGGGTGCGGCGCACCCAGTCGATGCCGTCCACCTCCACGGCGGGGGTCTCCGAGATGCCCCACTGTCTCTCGTCGGCGACCGACTGGGGGTCGGTACGGCGGCGGAGCGAGCGGCGGCGGGCGTTCACCGCGAGGTTGCGGGCGATGCCGAAGATCCAGCCGGCGAAGTCGTCCCGGGTGCCGGTGAAGTGCACGATGCGCTGAGCGGCGACCAGCCAGGTCTCGGCGACGAGGTCCTCGGCGGAGACGGCGCTGTCGCCGCTCGGCCGGGTGCGGAGCCACACGAGGAGGCGTCCGGTGAGTGACTCGTAGAGCTCGCCCCACGCCTGCGGGTCACCGAGCCGCGCCCTCTCCACGAGGTCCGCCTCGACAGTCACCTGTCTCGCCCTCCGTCGTCGACCGGCCCCCCGGGGTCTTCAGTCTGGCGCACGGAACCCCCCGAAGTCGATGGACCGGTCGCTGCGTGTCTCAGCGTCACGGGTCCACCGCCGGGGGTGCGAGTGGTCGTGGCGGCGGCCCTGGGGCCAGCTGTCGGGTCGGATGCCGTGGTGTCGGATGGGGTCGTGCCGGTCGCGGTCCGGCTCCGTGCCCTCGTCGGGGTCGGATGCGGCTGGGCCGCGGTCCCCGTCGTCCCGGCGGTAGCCGGGGACCTCGCCGATGCCGAGGCCGGTGGGGTCGAGGTCGGTCGGGTCGAGGTCGGTCGGGTCGAGCTCGGGGACCGCCGCGAGCTCCGGGGGAGCGAAGGCGTACAGACGACGCTCGTCGTCGACGTACGCGTCCGGGTCCGACGCCTCCTCCGGCGGGGCGGTCGTGTCGCCGTCGTCCTGACGGAGGTAGCCGCGGGTGTCGACCCCGGTCCGTCGCTGCGGCGGGTCAGCGGGGCGGGCCGGGTCGGCGCGCTCGATCGTCCCCCGGCCGGCGTCGTCCTGGCCGACGCGGGCGCCGCCCTCGTCGGTGGTCTCGTCGGTGGTCCCGCCGGTCGACCCGCCGGCGGTCCCGTCGGTGCTCCCGGACTTCTCGGTGCTCCCGGACTTCTCGGTCGACCGGTCGGGGCCGGTGTCTGCGGCGTTGGTGGGGTCGGTCCCGCGTGGTGGGTCATCGAGGTGGACACTGACCGAGTCGTAGGGATCACCGGCGGGCGGTGTGTCCTGGCGACCCGGGTCGGTGTGCATCAACCCGCCCGCAGTCCACGCGCCGCCCGCCAGGACGGCGGCGACGCTGGCGGCCGCGAAGGTCACCCTCAATGGCGTACCCCGCTCGGCACGACGGCTCTCCCGGGCGGTCGACGCGGCGGAGACCGCGCCCAGCCGCGCCATGAACGCGTCGTCGGCCCACACCCGTGGCGGGGCCACGTGCAGGTCGTCGGCATTCGGACGCGGGGTCATCTGGGTCTTTCCGTAGGGACGGAAGGACGCTCCGGCGGGACCGCGGGGGTCGGAAACCCGCCGGAGCGTCCGTTCTCACGGAGGTGGTCGTCGCGGGGGATGACGACCCTCCTGCCCGACTCATGTCACCGGGCGTCCGCGGTGTTACCTCGGATCCGCGGAACCTCGACCTCGTTCGGGCCGTCCAAGCACCCGGCCCGGTGGCCCTGACGACGAGGAGGGTGTGCCATGGAGCGGGACGTCACGGTGAGCGTGCGGAGCGTGGTGCTGGCGGGGGTGGTCCTGCTGGCCCTGGTGGCGGGCTGGGTGCTGGGCGGCTCCGGGGCTCGTACGCCGGCGCGCGCGGCCGGCGACGAGGCCCCGGCCGCCGCGCCTGTCGCGGCGTCGGCCGACCGCCGTACCGTCGAGATGACCGGGGTCGGGAGCGTCTCCGCCGTGCCCGACGAGGTCGGGTTCGGCGTCTCGGTGGGGATGACCCGCACGGACCTGTCGACCGCGCTCGACGACGCCAGCGCCACGATGGCGCGGGTGCTGGCGCGGCTCGCCGACTTCGGGGTGGCGAAGGACCGGGTGCAGACGACCGGCCTGGCGATGAACCCCGTCTACGACTACCCGCGGTACGGGCCGCCGGTGCTGCGGGGCTACCGGGTGACCCAGCGCGCGCGGGTGACCGTGCCCGAGCTCGACCGGGCGGGTGGGGCGATCGCGGCCGCGGTGCAGACCGGCGGCAACGCGGTCCGGATCGGGGACATCCGGCTGCTGGTGGGGGACCGCGACGGGATGCTGGAGAAGGCCCGGGACGCCGCCGTCGCGGCGGCGACCGCGAAGGCCGAGCAGTACGCCGAGGCGACCGGGCAGACCCTCGGTGACGTTCTCAGCCTGCGGGAGGCGCGCGCCCGCAGCCCGCGGGCGTCGTACCAGGTGGCCTACAAGGCGCTGCGTGCGGCCGACGCCGTGACGGTGCCGATCAAGGCAGGGGAGGACCAGCTGAAGGTGACGGTGCGGGTGGTGTGGGCCTTCGGCTGAGCCTGCCGATGAGGCACGCCGGGGCGGCCCGCACTAGACTCACGCGTTGCCCCCGGCGTACGTACGACGGGGCGGCCGACCGAATCCGACGACACGAAGAGGCACGCGCGCGCATGGCATCGACCAACGACCTGAAGAACGGCATGGTTCTCAACATCGACGGCCAGCTCTGGACGGTCATCGAGTTCCAGCACGTCAAGCCCGGCAAGGGCCCGGCCTTCGTCCGCACGAAGCTCAAGAACGTGCTGTCGAACAAGACCGTCGACAGGACGTTCAACGCGGGCACCAAGGTCGAGACCGCGACGGTCGACAAGCGGACCATGCAGTACCTCTACAACGACGGCTCGTCGTACGTCTTCATGGACACCTCCAGCTACGAGCAGCTCGAGGTGCCGCCGGAGACCGTCGGCAACGCCAAGAACTTCATGCTGGAGAACCAGGACGCCATCGTGGCCACCCACGAGGGCCGGGTGCTCTTCATCGAGCTGCCGGCCTCGGTCGAGCTGCTCATCCAGTACACCGAGCCGGGCCTGCAGGGCGACCGCTCCTCCGGCGGCACCAAGCCGGCGACGCTGGAGACCGGCCACACGATCAACGTGCCGCTCTTCATCACCACCGGCGAGAAGGTCAAGGTCGACAC
>JBEVFC010000257.1:0-5146 GCA_040512455.1 Nocardioides sp. | reverse complement strand
CCAGCCGGGACTCGGAGAACCCGCCCCCGGCGCCGAAGATCGAGCCCTACAAGACGCACCTGGCCTACGTGAAGGAGCGACGCTCCGACGCCGAGGCCAAGGACATCCTGGACGAGGCGCTCCAGCTGCTGCGCTCGCGCCGCAAGTCCGGCGACATCATCTTCTGAGGTTCCCGTCGCAGGAATTCACCGGGCGCCCGGTGAATTCCTGTCCTGTCAGGGGATGCTTTCCCTGACAGGACAGAGTTTTCCCTGCCCGGTTACTGTCGGGACCCATGGGGGTGCTGCGCGATCGCATCGGTGAGGCGGTCTTCGCGCGCGTCGCGGGACCGGACGGTGCCGAGCACCGGCAACGGATCCACGGCACGCCGGGACCGCGCTGGTTCGCACCCGACAGCGCGATCGCCCGTGTGCACGGGGATGCGTCGATGTTCGTCGGCGGGATGCGCGCGATCATCCTCCAGACACTGCACCCCGCCGCGATGCGGGCGGTGTCCGAGCACTCGGGCTACCGCGGCGACATGTGGGGCCGGCTGGCCCGGACCTCCCACTTCCTCGCGGTCACCACGTTCGGTCCTGCGGACGACGCGCAGTCCGCGGTCGACCTGGTGCGCCGGATCCACGACGCCGTCCACGGCACGATGCCCGACGGCAGCACGTACGCCGCCTCCGACCCGCACCTGCTGGCCTGGGTGCATGCCGCTGAGGTGGACAGCTTCCTGCGGTCCTTCCAGGTGTACGGCGTGACGCCGCTCGACCAGGCCGGCCGCGACGCCTATGTCTCCGAGGCCGGCGAGGTGGCGGCCCGGCTCGGTGTGCTGGACCCGCCGCGCACCGAGGCCGAGCTCGCTGCGGCCCTGGCGTCGTACCGTCCGGAGCTGCGCGGCACACCCGAGGCCCGCGAGGCGGTCTTCGACGTGCTCTGGAGGCCGCCGCTGCCGGTTGCCGCAAGGCCGGCGTACGCGATGCTCCGCACCGCCGCGATCGGCATGATGCCCGACTGGAGCCGCGAGCCGCTCGGCCTGCCCTCGCGCCCGTTGCTCGACCGCACCCTGGCCCGCGGACTGGGCCATCTGTCCACCGCCACCATCCGCTGGGCGCTCTCCACCGGCAACGCCACCTCCCGCCAGCTCCGCGCCCAGGCCGCCATCTGACGAGGAGCGCAAGAACAGGCACCTCGGCGGACAAGAACGGGCACCTCGTCAGAGGCGGGAGGCGGCCTCGGAGTCGAGGAACCAGACGGTCTCGTCCTGACCGGAGACCCCGCTGGCGGGGATCTCCTTGGCCGGGGCGCCGCCGAGGGCACGGGAGACGGCCTCGGCCTTGCCGGTCCCGGAGGCGACGAACCACACGGCCCTGGACCGGTTCAGGGCAGGGTACGTCAGGGTGATCCGCTCGGGCGGGGGCTTGGGGGAGTCGGTGACCCCGACCGCGACCTGGTCGTCCACGTCGAGCGCCGGGTGGCCAGGGAACAGCGAAGCGATGTGCCCGTCCGGCCCGACGCCGAGCATCAGCACCTCGAACGCTCCGGAGCCGTGCTCGCGCAGCTCCTGGGAGTACGCCGCGGCTCCCTCGTCGACGGACGCCGCCGTCGCGGTCGACGGCATCTCGTGGACGTTCGCCGGGTCCACACCCACGGCGTCGAGGAAGGCCGCGCGCGCCTGCCCGGCGTTGCGGTCCGGTGAGTCCGGCGCGACGAAACGCTCGTCACCCCACCAGACCACGACCTGCGTCCAGTCGACACCGGCATACGGGGACAGGTCGCCCAGCCGACGGTGCATCTTCTCGGCGATCGTGCCGCCGGTCAGCGCGATCTGGGGTACGGCGCCGCCGGCCTGCGCGGCGGCGAGTCGCCCCAGCAGCGCCGTGGCCATCGCGGTGGCGAGGTCGTCGGCGGTGTCGTGCCGCTCGATCCGGGGGGCCATCAGGAATCCTTCCGACGGGCAGCGGCCCGCTTGGACGTGGCTCGCTTGGTGGTGCGCTTCGCGGCGGACCGCTTGGACGCCGGCCGCTTCTTGGCCGTCGACCGCTTTGCCACCGACCGCCTCGCCACCCGGCCCGACCCGCCGGCGACCAGGCTGCGCGCCACGGCGGCGTACACCTCGTCCTCGTCGAGCCGGCGCAGCTCCTCGCCGAGCAGCTCGGGCAGCGACCTGCGCGGCAGCGCCACCGGTCGGTCCGGCCGTCCCGGGGAGCTGAACGTGGCCAGCCCACCCGACGGGCGCGAGATGCGGATGTCGCCCTCGTCGGTGGCGAGCACCACCTCGGTGATGCCGGGCCCGTCGGAGACGGCGCGGGTCACGGTGACCTTGAGCCGGTCGTGCAGCCAGGCGACCAGCAGGTCGGCGCTCGGGCTGATCCGCTCGGCGGTGACGGTCGCGGACCGGACCTTCAGCGGGTGCTGGTCGAGGGCCGCGGCGAGCAGTGCCCGCCACCGGGTCAGCCGGGTCCAGGCCAGATCGGTGTTGCCCTTGGCATAGGCCGCGCACTGCGTCAGCATCGCCTTGGTGCGGGCCCGGGTCGCAGCCGCGGCGTCGGTGATCCGGCGCTGGCCCAGGGCACCGAGCGGGTCGCCGGCCGGGTCGGCGGGGAAGTCTGCCGGCCACCACACGGCGACCGGGGCGTCGGGAAGCAGCAGGGGCAGCACCACGGACTCGGCGTGCCGGACCACCTCGCCGCGCAGCCGGATCAACGCGGTCTCGCCGGACCAGCCCTGGCCGGTGCCGACCTGGGCGTCGATCCGGCCGGTGCCGCGGCCGTCACCCAGGATGACGCCGAGCACGCGGGCCGGGTGCTCGTGCGACGCAGCCTGCGCGGCATCCATGGCGGCGGGCGCCTGGTCCTCGTCGACGACGATCACCAGCGTCAGCACCATGCCCATCACCGGGGAGCCGGCGCGGGTGCGGGCCTGGACCAGCGCGGCGGCGATGCCCGAGGAGTTCGTTTCGGTCAGCTCGATCATCTCGGGGTCCCTGCGGATGCGCGAGCGCAGCGAGTGGTTTCGTGGGGTGAGGTCATGGTCGTCTCCATGCGCGTCCGTCGCGAGCCAGCATCTGGTCGGCCGACGAGGGTCCCCACATGCCGGAGGGGTACTGCTCCGGCCGACCCCTGGCGGCCCAGTGCTCGATGATCGGGTCGAGGATCATCCACGACAGCTCGACCTCCTCGTGCCGGGGGAACAGAGGCGGGTCCCCGAGCAGTACGTCGAGGATCAGCCGCTCGTAGGCCTCCGGCGACGCCTCGGTGAACGAGCCGCCGTAGGTGAAGTCCATGCTCACGTCGCGGATCTCCATCTGGGTGCCGGGCACTTTGGAACCGAAGCGGATCGTCATCCCCTCGTCGGGCTGCACCCGGATCACGAGTGCGTTGGCGCCGAGCTCCTCGGTCGCGTTGGGGCCGAACGGCAGATGCGGGGCGCGCTTGAACACGATGGCGACCTCGGTGACCCGACGCCCCAGGCGCTTGCCGGTGCGCAGGTAGAACGGCACCCCGGCCCACCGGCGCGTGTCCACCAGCAGCTTCACGGCGGCGTACGTCTCGGTGGTGGACGTCTTCGGGACCCCGTCCTCCTCGAGGTAGCCGTTCACCTTGACGCCGCCCGCCCAGCCGGCGGCGTACTGGCCGCGCGCGGTGGTCAGGTCCAGCCGGTGGGGGCGGACGACGCTCTGGAGCACCTTCTGCTTCTCGATGCGCAGCGCGCCGGCCTCGAAGGAGGTCGGCTCCTCCATCGCGATCAGCGCGAGCAGCTGGAGCAGGTGGTTCTGGATGACGTCGCGCGCGGCGCCGATGCCGTCGTAGTAACCGGCCCGGCCGCCGATGCCCATGTCCTCGGCCATCGTGATCTGCACGTGGTCGACGTAGTGGGAGTTCCAGATCGGCTCGAACAGCTCGTTCGCGAACCGCATGGCCAGGATGTTCTGGACCGTCTCCTTGCCCAGGTAGTGGTCGATGCGGAACACCGACCCGGCCGGGAAGACCTCGTCGAGCACCTTGTTGAGCTCGCGTGCCGAGGCGAGGTCGTGGCCGAACGGCTTCTCCACGACCACCCGACGCCAGGAGCCGTCGCCGCGTTCGGCGAGCCCGTGCTCCTTCAGCTGCCCGACCACGTCGCCGAAGAACTTCGGCGGGATCGACAGGTAGAACGCGTGGTTCCCGCCGGTGCCGCGCTCCTCGTCGAGCAGCTCGATGGTGTGCTTGAGCTGGCGGAACGCCTGGTCGTCGGAGAAGTCGCCGGGCACGAAGCGAATGCCCTCGGCGAGCTGCTTCCAGACCTCCTCGCGGAACTCGGTCCGGGCGTGCTGCTTGACCGCGTCGTGCACGATCTGCGCGAAGTCCTGGTCCGCCCAGTCACGCCGGGCGAACCCGACCAGGCTGAACCCGGGCGGCAGCAGCCCGCGGTTCGCCAGGTCGTAGATCGCCGGCATCACCTTCTTGGTGGACAGGTCGCCGGTGACACCGAAGAGCACCAAACCGCAGGGACCGGCGATCCGGGGAAGGCGTCGGTCGCGTTCGTCCCGCAGCGGGTTGGTGTAGCCCTCCGGCGTGGTCATCGGTCGCGGTGCTCCAGGTAGTAGGAGATCAGCGCCCTCGTCGACGGGTCCTGCTCGGCCATCGCCTCGGTGTCCCCGGCGACGGCCGGCGCGACCTGCTGGGCCAGCTGTTTGCCGAGCTCGACCCCCCACTGGTCGAAGCTGTCGATCCCCCAGACGACGCCCTGGGTGAAGGTGATGTGCTCGTAGAGCGCGATCAGCTGGCCGAGCACCGCGGGGGTCAGCGCCGGCGCCATGATCGACGTGGTCGGCCGGTTCCCGCTGAACACGCGCGCGGGGACGATGTCCTCGGCGGTGCCCTCGGCCCGGACCTCGTCGGCCGTCTTGCCGAACGCGAGCGCCTAGGTCTGCGCGAAGAAGTTGGCGAGGAACAGCTCGTGGACGTCCGTGCCGCCGTCGGCGAGGGGGTGCGCGGGGGTCGCGACCGCGATGAAGTCCGCCGGGATCAGCCGCGTGCCCTGGTGGATGAGCTGGTAGAACGCGTGCTGGCCGTTGGTTCCCGGCTCGCCCCAGAACACCTCACCCGTCGACACCTCGACGGGAGTTCCATCTGCTCGTACAGATTTGCCATTCGACTCCATAGTCAACTGCTGCAGG
>JBEVFC010000287.1:0-6801 GCA_040512455.1 Nocardioides sp. | reverse complement strand
GGTCACCGCAGGAGACCGCCACCTTGCCCACCTCGGCACACAGCGCCCGAGTGGTCTCGGCGACCTGCTCGTCGGTGGAGACCGTGGTGACCACCTCGACCAGCTTCATCACCGGCGCCGGGTTGAAGAAGTGCATGCCGACGACGTCCTGCGGCCGGTTCGTGACCCGGGCCAGCGAGATGATCGGCAACGACGAGGTCGTGGTGGCCAGGATCGTGCCCGGCTTGCAGATCTCGTCCAGGTTCTCGAACAAGGTCGTCTTGATCTTGAGGTCCTCGGCGATCGCCTCGACCACGATGTCGACGCCGGCGAGGTCGTCGAGCGAGGTGGTGCCGGTCAGGTGACCCAGCACCTCCTCGCGGGCGGACTCCTCCAGCTTGCCGCGCTGGATGGCCTTGTCCAGCGAGCGCTCGATCGTCGCGCGCACGCCGTCGACCTTGTCGGCCGCGCGGCCGACGTACACGACGTCGTAGCCGGCCTTGGCGAAGACCTCGACGATGCCGGAGGCCATCGTGCCGGTGCCGACCACGCCGACCGTCCTGATGTCGTGGTGCAGCTGCGGCTTCTGGTCCTCGGACGGCGTCTTGTCGTCGGCGACCACGATCGGGCTGTCCGCCGCCTCGTAGGTGTAGAAGCCGCGGCCGGTCTTGCGGCCGAGGAGGCCGGCGGTGACCATCTGCTTGAGGATCGGGGCGGGCGCGTGCAGCCGGTCACGGCCCTGCTTGTACATCGTGTCGAGGATCTCGTACGCCGTGTCGAGACCGATCAGGTCGAGCAGCGCCAGCGGGCCCAGGGGGTAGCCGCATCCGTAGCGCATCGCGGCGTCGATGTCCTCGCGCGAGGCGTAGTGGGCCTCGAAGAACGACACCGCGTGGTTGAGGTAGCCGAACAGCAGCGTGTTGGCGATGAAGCCGGCCTTGTCGCCGCAGACCACGGGGTTCTTGCCCAGCCGACCGACCAGCGCCTTGACGTCCTCGAGGACGTCCGGCTCGGTGACCACGGTGCGGACGATCTCGACGAGGTTCTGGACCGGTGCCGGGTTGAAGAAGTGCACGCCGACGACGCGGCCGGGGCGGCCGTTCGAGGTGGAGATCTCGGTGACTGACAGGGACGAGGTGTTGGTGGCGAGGATCGCCTCCGGCGCGACGACGTCGTCGAGCGCGCGGAAGATGCTCTTCTTGACCTCCAGCGACTCAACGACCGCCTCGACCACGAAGTCGGCGGGAGCCAGGTCGACCATGGAGGTCGACAGCGTGATCCGCTCCAGCAGCTCCTGCTGCTCCGCCTCGGTCATCTTCCCGCGCTTCACCGCACGGTTGGTGGAGTGCTCGAGGTGCTCGCGGCCGCGGGCGACTGCCTCCTCGGTGAGCTCCACGCCGATCACGGAGAAGCCGTTGCGGGCGAACACCTCCGCGATTCCGGCACCCATGGTGCCGAGGCCGATGACGCCGATGGTGCTGAACTGCCGCTCACTGCTGGTCATGTCGCGCATCCTGCCATGCAGCGGCGGGGAGGAGGCTGTTGGATATGTCACCCTCGACAGCAGGTAGATTGCCGCCCCGTGAGGATCGTCGTTGCGCGCTGCCAGGTCGACTACGCCGGACGTCTGTCGGCCCACCTGCCGATGGCCACCCGGGTGCTGATGATCAAGGCCGACGGGTCGGTGCTGGTGCACTCCGACGGCGGCTCCTACAAGCCGCTGAACTGGATGTCCCCGCCGTGCACGCTCCGCGAGGGCACCACCGACGACGGCCAGGTCGAGTGGACGGTCTCCTCGAGGGCCAGCGGCAAGGGCCCCGAGGACACCCTGCGGATCCTGCTCGAGGAGATCCACCACGACAGCCAGCACGAGCTCGGCATCGACCCCGGCCTGCAGAAGGACGGCGTCGAGAAGCATCTTCAGGAGCTGCTCGCCGAGCACCCCTCCACGCTCTCCCCTGGTCTGGTCCTGGTGCGGCGCGAGTACCCCACCGCGATCGGCCCCGTCGACCTGATGTGCCGCGACGCCAACGGCGAGTCCGTGGCGGTCGAGATCAAGCGACGCGGCGACATCGACGGCGTCGAGCAGCTGACCCGCTACCTCGACCTGCTCAACCGCGACCCGCTGCTGCGCCCGGTCCGCGGCATCTTCGCCGCCCAGGAGATCAAGCCGCAGGCCAAGGTGCTGGCGAGCGACCGCGGCATCATGTGCGCGACCGTCGACTACAACGCGCTGCGCGGGCTCGACGACCCGACGGACCGGTTGTTCTGATGCGGATCTTCCACGTCGCCGAGGCCGCCCACTGGGAGGACGCCCAGCAGACCGGCGCCTACGCGCAGTCCACGCTCGGCCGCACCCTCGCCGAGGAGGGGTTCATCCACGCCTCGCGCGAGGACCAGTGGGAGACGGTCCGGAGCACCTACTACGCCGACCACGACGGTCCGCTGGTGCTGCTCGAGATCGACACCGACCTGCTCACCTCGCCGTGGCAGGAGGACCCGGTCGGCGACACGACGTTCCCGCACGTCTACGGGCCGATCAACACCTCCGCGGTTGTCGGCGCCCGACCGCTCGGCTAACCGACCAGCCCGGCGACCTCGTCCGCGGTGCCCCAGGACAACGTGACGCCGGCACCGCCGTGGCCGTAGCAGTGCACCACGGCGCCCTTGCGCTCGACGCGTACGGCGGGCCGCACCGGCCGCAGCCCGACCTTGTGCCGCAGCACCTTCGCCCCCTCGAGCTCGGGGACCAGCCGGGTGGCCCGGGCCAGGATCGCCCGCGCCGTCTCCGGCGACGGGGTGCGGCTCCAGTCACCCTCGTCGTCCGTGCCGCCGACGATGATGTCGCGCGAGCGGGGCACGACGTACGTCGGTCCGGCGGCGTCGAGCCACCAGCGCTCCAGACCGACCTGCTCGACCGCGAGCACCTGGCCGCGCACCGGCACGACCGAGGGGTCCGCGGCCATCAGCCGGGCGCCGAGGCCGGCGCAGTTCACCACCATCTCCGCCTCGGGCAGCCCGGAGAGGTTCATCCGGGTGAGGGTGCCGCCGAGCGCCTCCACCCGGGCGGTCAGCCAGCGCAGGTAGACCGGCATCTCGACCACCGGCGTCACGAACGTCCAGCCGTCGCGGTAGCCCGCCGGCAGCGCGGTCTCCCGGGCCAGGGACGGCACCGCCGGACGCCACCAGGGGTCCGGCGTCCGCTCGGCGAGCACCTCGGTCCCGGTGAGCATGCGCACGCCGGTGTCCGGTTCCCCCGCCAGCCCGACGAACTCGGCGTACGTCGCGCCCGACCAGGCGGTGACCCGGTCCTGGGGCAGCGCCCGGTAGGGGTACCAGATGGCGGCCGCGATCGCACTGGTCGTCTCCAACGGCAGGTCGCGGGCGAGCACGTCCACGCGGTGGCCGGCCTCGAGCAGCCGGACCGCGCAGGAGAGGCCGACCACCCCTGCTCCGACCACGATCACGCGTGCCATGCGAGGAGTCTGCCGCAACCCGGGCCCCGGCGTGGCCGCCCGGGAAAGCTCAGGCGCCGGCGACCCGGGGAGCCATCGGGTCGGTCTCCGCGCCGTTCTGCTCGCGGGCGACGTACTCCTCGATGTCCTCGACGTCGTCGAGGTTGCGGCGCACCACGGCCAGCAGGTCGCTCATCGTGGCGACCTCCTCGACCTGCTCCTTGATGAACCACTGCATGAACTGCTCGGAGGCGAAGTCAGCCTCCTCGCGCGCGGTCTTGAGCAGGCCGTTGATCTGCTCGGTGACCCGCTTCTCCTGTGCCAGGGCCAGCTCGACCGGTGCCGCCACGCTGTCGAACGTCGGGACCGGGGCCTCGACGCCGGGGATGGTCACCTCGGAGTCGGTGTCGAGGAGGTACTGGACCATCATCATCGCGTGGTCGCGCTCCTCGAGCGCCTGCCCGTAGAAGAACGACGCCATCTGCGGCATCGTCAGGGCGTCGTAGTAGACCGCGCAGGCGAGGTACTGGTTGTGGGCGGCCAGCTCGTTGCCGATCTGGGTGTTGAGCTGCTCGACGAAGCGGGCTGCGGGCACGAACTTCTCCTCGGATGGCGACGCGGCGAGAGCCGTCGTCGGGTGGGTCGGGCCCGACGGTGGGTCAGGCTGCTTCCGGCAGGGTACCGACCTTCGAGCCGCCCTTCTTCGGGCCCCTCTTGGCCTTGACCAGCTTGCGCTTCTTGACCGTGTAGCCCTCCGGGAGGGTGCCCTCCTTGAGCATGCGGATCGGACAGCGCTTGCAGCGGTCCTTGCTCACGCAGCACTTGCTCTTGGGCATGCCCTTCTTCTTCGCCAGGGCCTTGGACTTTCCCACGCGCCGGACTGTATCAAATCCGACTTAGGGAAGGCTTACCTCGTCTCACCCACCCGCCGAGGTGTCGGTTCTTGCGTGCCGAGGTGTCAGTTCTTGCCTGCCGAGGTGTCGGTTCTTGCGCTCCGCAGCGCCCAGCCGTCCGCATCGTGCTCCAGCGCCACCACCTCCCCCGGATCCAGCCCGACCGTCGGCGCACCCGCCAGCAGCCGGCGCAGCGTCAGCCCGAGGGCCGCCTGGTGCCCGACCACGAGCACCGCCTCGCCGCGGTAGAGGTCCGCGATCCCGGCCAGCGCGGCCGAGACCCGCTCCACCACCGCGTCCTCGCTCTCGACGCCCACCTCGGCCAGCCCGTCGTGGAGCTCGACTTCCAGCCCGAGGGCTGCCGCCGCAACCTGTGCGGTCTGGGCGGCCCGCGGCATCACGCTGGCGTGGACGCCGGCCAGCCGTTCGCCGCGCAGACGCGCCGCCAGGTCCCGTGTCTGCTGCTCACCGGCCGCGGTCAGCCGCTCGCCCCCGTCGTACGACGTGTCGGCGTGTCGCGCGAGGAACACCCGGGCCGGGCAGTGAAGATCGCTCACTCCGCCACGGTAGCCCGCGGTTGACCCGCCACGGCTGACCGCCCGGCGAGTAGGTTCGTGACATGCGCCGCCCCACCCCCGATGAGCCCGGGTCCGGGCAGGAGTCGGTGTGGGACTACCCCCGCCCGCCGCGGGTGGAGCCCAGCTCCGAGACCGTCGAGATCCGCCTCGGCGGCACGGTGGTCGCGCGTTCCACGCGCACGCTGCGGGTCCTCGAGACCAGCCACCCGCCGACGTACTACGTCCCCCAGGCCGATTTCGCGCCCGGCGTGCTGCGCCCGGTCGACGGTTCGACGTACTGCGAGTGGAAGGGCCGGGCGGCGTACTTCGACCTGGTGACCGAGCGACGTACGGCGCCGCGCACCGGCTGGACCTACCCGACACCCACGCCGGGCTTCGAGATGCTGGTCGAACACGTCGCGGTGATGCCCGGCCAGGTCGACAGCTGCACCGTCGACGGCGAGGCGGTCCGCCCGCAGGCCGGCGGCTTCTACGGCGGCTGGATCACCGACCGCGTGGCCGGTCCGTTCAAGGGCGAGCCCGGCAGCCACGGCTGGTAGCCGGCGGTCAGCGCGGGACCTGCTTGAGCTGGGTCTGCACCTCGGTGTCGGAGAACCCGACGGAGCGGTAGATCCGGATCGCCAGGTAGTCCGGGTCCGCGACCATCACCAGCGTCCGGGCGCCGAGCTCGTCGAAGCCGTAGCCGCTGACCCGGTGCACCAGCGTCCCCGCCAGGCCGCGGCCGCGGAAGTCCGGGTGCGTCTCGACGCTCTGGAAGCGGGCCAGCCCCTCACTCGCGCGGACCAGCCCCATGGACGTCACCAGCCGGCCGTCGAGGAACGCGCCCCACCAGGCACCGTGCCCCGCCTCGACCAGCCCGCGCTCGTAGACCGCCTTCGTCGTTGCGAAGTGGAGGTAGCGGTCGCGCGGGTGCTCGTCGTTGCAGGCGGCCGACACCTCGACCCGCTGCGCCCAGTCGTCGTCGGTCTGCAGCCGGCGGTACTCCGCATCGCTGTTGGGTCGGGCCGGCGGGTGCACCGAGGTCGCGGTCATCACCGACGCCGAGTCCAGCGCCGGACCCGCGTCGACCAGGGGCGCCAGCGCCTCCGACTGGTCCTCGATGCCGTCGACCCCGAACGCACGGTGCGGGCTGTCGGGATAGTCGGCGTCGAACGCCGCGATCAGGCCGCCCACCTCGTCCGCGCGAGGCGGCCGTGCCAGCAGGTAGAAGTTGCCCCAGTAGAACGCCGGGTTGTCGGGTGTCCGCACCGCGAGGTGTGACCCGCGGTCCTCCACCAGGCTGCCGCCCAGCGTGAGCAGGGCCAGGTCGGTCCGGAAGGCCAGCGAGCGCACGTGCATGGACGGACCCTACCGATCCGGGCTACAACCCGTTGGCGCGCCGGATGACCTGGACGATGCCGGCCATGATCTCGGTGAGCCCGAAGTCCTTGGGCGTGTAGACCGCGGCCACGCCGCGCGCGACCAGTGCCCGGGCGTCGGAGTCGGGGATGATCCCGCCGACGATCACCGGTACGTCGCCCAGGCCGGCCTCCGCGAGGCCGTCCAGCACCGCCGGCACCAGCTCCATGTGCGAGCCGGACAGGATCGAGAGCCCGACGCAGTGCACGTCCTCGGCCACCGCGGCCGCGACGATCTGCTCCGGGGTCAGCCGGATGCCCTGGTAGATCACCTCGAAGCCCGCGTCGCGCGCACGTACGGCGACCTGCTCGGCGCCGTTGGAGTGGCCGTCGAGCCCGGGCTTGCCGACCAGCAGCCGCAGGCGTCCGCCGAGCTCCTCGCCGGTCCTCTTCACCGACTCCCGGACCACGGTGAGCTCGGTGCCCGCGTCGGCGGCACCGACCGCGCCGCTGACGCCGGTGGGGGCACGGAACTCGCCGAACACCTCACGCAGCGCGC
>JBEVFC010000253.1:0-15538 GCA_040512455.1 Nocardioides sp. | reverse complement strand
AGCCGCGACCGGAGTCGGGCAGCAGCACCACGATGACGGCGTCGTCGCCCTCGGGCGTGCCGGCCAGCTCCGCGGCGAGCTGCTTCGCGGCGTACGCCGCCATCCCGGACGAGCCGCCGACGAGCAGCGCCTCCTCGCGGGCCAGCCGGCGGGTGTAGGCGAACGAGTCGGCGTCGGAGACCTCGATGATCCGGTCCGCGATGTTGCGGTCGTAGCAGTCGGGCCAGAAGTCCTCGCCGACACCCTCGACGAGGTAGGGGCGGCCGGTGCCGCCGGAGTAGACCGAGCCCGCCGGGTCGGCGCCGATCACCTGGACGGCGGGGTTCTGCTCCTTGAGGTAGCGGCCGATGCCGCTGATGGTGCCGCCGGTGCCGACGCCCGCGACGAAGTGGGTGATCCGGCCCTCGGTCTGCTTCCAGATCTCCGGACCGGTGGTCTCGTAGTGCGACCGCGGGTTGTTGGGGTTGGAGTACTGGTCGGGCTTCCAGGCGCCGGGCTGCGAGGAGAGCCGGTCGGAGACGTTGTAGTAGGAGTCCGGGTGCTCCGGCGCGACCGCGGTCGGGCAGACCACGACCTCCGCGCCGTACGCCTTGAGGACGTTGCGCTTGTCCTCGCTCACCTTGTCCGGGCACACGAAGACGCACTTGTAGCCCTTGGCCTGCGCGACCATGGCCAGGCCGACCCCGGTGTTGCCCGAGGTGGGCTCCACGATGGTGCCCCCGGGCTGCAGCTCGCCGGAGGCCTCCGCGGCCTCGATCATGCGCGTCGCGATCCGGTCCTTCACGGAGCCACCGGGGTTGAGGTACTCGATCTTGGCGAGCACCAGCGGGGCGTCGGGATTGTCCTTGAGGTCGTCAAGTGATGTCGAGAGCCTCAGCAGCGGGGTGTTGCCGATGAGGTCGAGGAGAGAGTTCACGTAGTCCACGGACGTCAGGCTAGTCCTTGGGCAGCGGAGCCCCGAATGCACGCGGTCCGTAGAGTTGCGGTGTGGGGAAAGCCGGAGCAGCACGCAAGCTCGCGTCCGCCGCCGCCTATTGCGGCGGCGGTCTGTCGGTGCTGGGCGCCAGCCTGTACGGCGTGCTCACCGCCGAGGCCAAGCTCGCGCGCAAGGCGATCGGCACGGTCCGCGAGGAGCCGCCGCCCAACGCCACCGGCTGGTACGGCCGCGGCCGGCCCGGTCCAGCGCTCAAGGTCGCGCTCCTCGGCGACTCCAGTGCCGCCGGCTACGGCGTCGACCGGGTCGAGGACACGCCCGGGTCGGTGCTCGCCACCAGCCTGTCCGAGCAGGCGCACCGCCGCGTCTACCTGCGTTCGTTCGCCAAGGTGGGCGCGCTGTCCAGCGACCTGATCGGCCAGGTGCAGCAGTGCCTTCCGATCGAGCCGGACGTCGCGGTCATCCTGATCGGCGCCAACGACGTCACGCACACCGTGATGCCGCAGACCTCCGTGCGCTACCTCTCCGAGGCCGTACGCCGTCTCCGCGATGCCGGCGTCGAGGTGCTGGTCGGCACCTGTCCCGACCTCGGCACCATCCGCCCGATCGCGCCGCCGCTGCGCCAGGTCGCCCGGATCTGGTCGCGCCGGCTGGCGGCCGCGCAGGCGATCACGGTCGTCGAGGCCGGTGGCCGCACCGTCTCCCTCGGCTCGATCCTCGGGCCCGAGTTCGACGCCGCGCCGGCGCTGCTGTTCGGTCCGGACCAGTTCCACCCGTCGGCCGAGGGCTATGCCCAGCTGGTCGCCGTACTCCTCCCGTCGACGCTCGCCGCGGTCGGCCTGGCGCGGGAGCAGGAGATCCAGCCCGAGACGTTCCGCGGCGAGGGCGTGCTACCCATCGCGCGGGCCGCGGTCGAGGCGGCCCGGACCCCGGGCACCGAGCTCGACGGCACCGAGATCGGCGGGGCGCGTCGCGGCGTCCGCGGTCTCTGGGTGGAGCTGCGGCACCGTCGCCGGCGCCCGAGGACCGAGGGCGAGGCCCCGGAGACCGCCGAGGGCCACGATGCCGAGGCCCACAGCGAGACGACATGACGAACGGCCCGAGCCTCCCTGAGTTGCGGGGAGAGCTCGGGCCGTTCGGGTGAACCGGTGCGTCAGTCCTGGCTGAAGATCGCCAGCAGGCGCAGCAGGTTGGTGTAGATCCAGACCAGGCTCACGGTCAGGGCGAACGCGGCCCGCCACGACTCGCGCTCCGGGAGGCCGGCGGCCACGCCCTTCTCCACGAAGTCGAAGTCGAGGATCAGCATGAACACGCCGAGCACCAGGCCGGCGCCGGCGAACAGCGCGCCCGCTCCACCGAAGCCGAAGATCCCCGTCGAGTTGCCGAACGCGCTCAGCACGACCTCGAGCAGGCTGAGGCCCACCAGGCCGAACATCGCGGCGATCACGAAGGTCTGGAACTTCTTGCCGACCTGGATGTTGAAGAACTTGTACGCCGCCAGGGTGCCGGCGAACGCGGCGAACGTGCCGAGCACCGCCTGGGTCACGATGCCGTCACCGAACTGGGCGTCGAACACCTTGCTCAGCGCGCCGAGCGCCACACCCTCGAGGGCGGCGAACGCCAGCACCAGGGCCGGGCTGATCACGCGCTTGAAGGAGTTGACCAGCGACAGACCGAAGGCACCGAACGAGCCGACGGTCAGCGCGAGGTAGAGCGGGCCGAGGTTGGCCGTGCTGTCGATCTCCGGCGTCATGAACCAGGTGAGACCCGCCGCCGCGAACACGAAGACCAGCGAGATCGCGGTCTTCTGGACGACGCTGTCAACGGTCATCCGGCCCTGGTCGACCTGGGTGGGGGTGCCGGGTGTCCCGGTGCCCCACGTCGACGGGTCGGAGTAGCCCTGCTGGCCGTTGCCGGGGTAGGTCTGGTTGCCGTAGGCGTTCGGGGCCTGCCCGTTGAACTCGGCAGACCGGCTGAACACCGGGTTGTTGCTCTTCATGTGGTCTCCTCCTTGGAGGCCGGGTGGCGGCCGTCGCTCTGACGACTCACCTGTGTGTGCGGTCCAGTCTAGGTGCCGCACTCATGCCATGAAACGAACGAGGGTGGCAGGTTGTTCCTGGAGTCCCCACCGGCGCGGGGGCAGACCCCGCCACCGGCTTCCTCTACAGTCGGGGCGGCCATCAGCGATGGTCGCGATCACGGACGAGCAGGTGCAGGGTGAGCGAACAGGTACGCGTGGACAAGCGGGGCGTCACCGTCCCCAAACGGGTCGTCGACCCCCTCGACGTCCTGATGGACGGGCACCGGGTCTGGTCCTTCAACCCGGAGCGCGACGGCACCGTCACCGAGGACGGGCGCACGATCGCCTGGCACCCCGCGCTCAAGCCCTACCTCCGTGGCGTCGCGCGCGTCGTCGTACGCCCCCATGTGGGTGAGCAGGTCCTCTTCGACGACGAGCTGACCTTCGGCTCCTCGACCGAGCGGATCAGCATCACCGACTCCTCCGGCTACCAGCTCGCCGTGGACAAGGGCGGCCGGATGCAGCGCGGGTTCTCGGACACCGACGGCGACACCAAGGCGCTGATCGTCGAGGCGGTGCAGCGGGTGCTGCACGACCTCCGTGAGGAGTGCGGCTTGGAGGCGTTCCTGGCGTTCGGCTGCCTGCTCGGAGCGGTCCGCAACGGCCACATGATCGGCCACGACTCCGACGCCGATCTGGCCTACGTGAGCACGCACACCCACCCGTTCGACATCATCCGCGAGAACCACGCGGCGGCCCGGCGGATGAAGCAGCTGGGCTGGCAGATCGTGCGGATGAGCGAGGCGGACTTCAAGGTGTGGGTGGACCTCGCCGACGGCCGTCGCTGCGGCATCGACGTGTTCGGTGGCTACTTCGTCAACGACGTGTTCTACCTCATGCCCAACGTCTCCGGAGACATCGACCGCTCGGCGATGGTCCCGGTCGCGCCGATCACCCTCGAGGGTGTCGAGCTCCTCGGCCCTGCCCGGCCCGAGGCGCTGCTCGCCCTGACGTACGGCGCGGGGTGGAAGGTGCCGGACCCGTCGTTCAAGTTCACCCCGCTCACCAGCACCGTGCGGCGCACGAACGGGTGGATGCGCGGGCGCCGGACGAACCTGCGCCACTGGCACGACTTCTACAAGCCCGAGGCGAGCCGCACCCTGCCGAAGGAGGCCTCCGACTTCGCGCACTGGGTCGGTGCGCGGATCGAGCCCGGCAGCCGGGTCGTCGACGTCGGCGCCGGCAATGGCCGCGACGCGCTCTGGTTCGCGGAGCAGGGGCACCCCGTGACCGCGCTCGACGCGACCGTCAACGGCATGCGCCGGCTCCGGGTGCAGGCCGGTCGGAAGCACCTGCCGGTGAACCGCCGGATGGTGAACTTCAACGAGATCCGCAGCCCGCTCGTGGTCGCTGCACAGCTGACCCGGCTGCCCGGGGACCGGCACCTGCACGCCCGGTTCCTGCTCGACGCCCTGAGCGGCCAGGCCCGGCAGGCGTTCTGGCGCTTCGCAGCCGTGACGCAGCGCACCGGTGGCCTGACGTTCCTCGAGTTCCGGACGGCGGCGACCAAGGGCGAGCCCACGACGTACCCCGCACACTTCCGCCAGTACCTCGACCCGGAGGCGGTGGTCGCCGAGATCGAGCAGTACGGCGGCACCGTGGTCGAGCGCGAGCGGGGCCGCGGTCGGGCCGTCCTGCGCAAGGAGGACCCGGAGGTGTGCCGCCTGGTCGTGCGCTGGGGCGGCCCCCGCCGGCCCGCGCCGCCGCGACCGGAGCCCCGCGACCTGCGGGAGCGGGTGAGCGCCCTCGAGCGCGAGGTCCAGCGGATCCGCGGCCGGCACCAGCGGGTCCACGACGTGCTCGAGCTGGTCACCGAGGTGCTGGTGCCGGTGACCGAACCGACCGACCCGCGGCTCGTGGCGGCCCTGGAGCACCTGCGTCGACTGCTGCCCGACGCGCCCGGCAAGCCCTGAGTCCTCAGCTGGGACTGGAGGCGTGCAGGTGGGCGATGCCCCATCCGTCGACGACGCGTCGGCAGACCAGTGTCATCCGGAACGGCGAGGTCACCGGGCCCTCGGGGCGGTGCGCGGTCTCCTGGCCGAGCGCCACCACCCAGCCGACGGCGCCGACCTCGTAGGCCTCCCGGGAGTACCAGGAGAACGAGAACGACGTGGTCTGCGCGGCGTATGCGTCGAAGAACACGTGCAGGTGGTCGAGACCGCGCAGCACCAGGTCGTCCGAGGTGAGCAGCGACGCGTCGTCACCGACGAACAGGTCCCGGAGCCGGTCGGCGTCCTGGGCGGAGAAGGCGGCGCAGAAGTCGTCGAGGACCTTGCCCAGATCGGTCATGGCCCACAGCATGTCGGCCCGGCCGCGGTGAGTGCCCCGTAATCGCACCGACCCGGGGTGCTGCGCTGGACCAGTGGATCGGTGCCCCCGGTGGGGTTCGAACCCACACTGAAAGGTTTTTAAGACCTCTTCCTCTGCCGGTTGGGATACGGGGGCGAGGGCCAATCTAGGGGTTAGAGGTACGTCCTGCGCTGGTGGATCGCGTGGGCCCCGGCCACTCGGTCGAGGAACAGCAGCCCGGCGCAGTGATCGATCTCGTGCAGCAGCGCGCGGGCCTCGAACGCGGTGGCCTCGACCTCGACCTCCTCGCCGGCGCCGGGCAGCCAGCCGCGTACGACGACCCGGGAGGCGCGCTTGACGTCCCCGGTGAGGTCCGGGACGCTCATGCAGCCCTCGCGGGCCTTCTCGTTGCGGGACGAGGAGACCACCTCGGCGTTGCACAGCACGAACGTGCCGTGATGCGCGCGGGTTTTGGGGTGATCGCTGACGTCGACGCAGAACACCTGCACGCCCTCCCCCACCTGGGGAGCGGCGAGCCCGACGCAGCCCGGCGACACCCGCATGGTGGCCACCAGGTCGGCGGCCAGCCGGACCGTCTCGGGCGCGGTGGGGTCGACCCGCTCGCCGGGGGTCGAGAGCACCCGCTCCGGGGCCCGGACCACCTGACGGACCCGGCCGTCGACCCCCAGCTCCGCCTCGGTCCAGGCGGCAAGCCGGTCGTGCCCGGCGGTCACAGCTCGTCGGCCTCGACCTCGTGCAGGGTGACGCCGACCCCGAGCTCGTCGGCGGCGGCGCGCAGCGACGTACGCACGGCCGCGACGTCGACCCCCTCGGGCAGGTCGACCTCGGCGACCAGGACGTAGAGCTCGCCCACGAGCCGCGTGGTCAGGTCGGTGATGTTGCCGCCGACCGCGGCGACCCGGGCCACGATCGAGGAGACGATGCCGGGGCGGTCGCCGCCGTGGACGGTGAGCACCCAGGCCGAGCCGGGGCCTGGTGACGGCTGCTGCTGCGGCGGCACCTCGCGCACGGAGACCGTCAGCCGGCCGTCGGCCTCGAGCGGGGCCAGGGCCGCCGCGACGGCGTCGGCGGAGGCGTCCCCGGCGGTGATCAGCGTCATCGCGAAGTGGCCGCGCAGCAGCGTCATCGAGGAGTCCTCGAGGTTGAGCCCCAGCCCGGCGAGGATCGCGGTGGACTCGGCGATGATGCCCGGCCGGTCGTGGCCGAGGACGGTGATGGCGTGGAGGGTCCCGGCGGTCATCCTGCCAGCGCGGCCGCCCGGGACAGCACGTCGTCCAGCATCTCCTCGGTCAGCTTGCCGGTGAAGGTGTTCTGCTGGCTGGGGTGGTAGCAGCCCAGCAGCGTGATGCCGTCACCGAGCCGCGCCTCGGCGCCGTGCCCGAACCGCGGCTTGGGCGTGGGTACGGCGTGGCCCGCGGCGCGGAAGGCGCGCAGCGCCGCGTCCCAGCCGAACGAGCCGAGCGCGACGACCGCCCGCACGTGGGGCGCCACCAGGGTGATCTCCCGCTCGATCCACGGGGAGCAGGTGTCGCGCTCCTCGGTGGTCGGCTTGTTCTGCGGGGGCGCGCAACGGACCGCCGCCACCATCCGGGCGTTGACCAGCCGCTGGCCGTCGCCGGCATGGACCGAGGGCGCCTGGGTGGCCAGACCGGCCCGGTGCAGTGCGGCGAACAGCCAGTCGCCCGAGCGGTCGCCGGTGAAGATCCGCCCGGTGCGGTTGCCGCCGTGGGCCGCGGGCGCCAGCCCGACGATCAGCACCCCCGGCTCGGGGTCGCCCCAGCCGGAGATCGGCCGGCCCCAGTACGGCTGCCCGGCGTACGACGCCCGCTTGTCCACCGCGACGTCCTCGCGCCAGGTGACCAGACGCGGGCAGGCCCGGCAGACCGAGACGCGGGCGTCGAGCTCGGCGAGAGAGGCCTCGGCCAGTCGGCGCACATCCTCGGCGTCGTGCGCGACCGGGGTGTCGGGCCGCGCCGGGTCGTCCGGCCAGCCGGTGCCCGGCGGCACCGGAGACGCGAACCGCTGCCCCGTCAGTGGATGGGGCAGCGGCTCGTTCGTCGGGTTCGTGGTCACCCGGTGGCTGGGATCAGCGCGGCTGAGCGGGGTCGGCCGGGAACTCGGCCTCGTCGTGGCTGGGCTTCACCTTGTTCACGGCGGCACCGGCCACCGAGCTCACCTTGTCGGCGACGACCGGAGCCTGTGCGCGCACGGTCTCCTCCGCCTTGGCCACGGTGCTCTGCACCTTGGGGTTCGTGGCGAACTGCTGGTAGCGGTTCTTGATCTGCTCGTAGCGGGCACGTCCCGCCTTGGCGCCGAGCACGTAACCGATCCCGATCAGCAGCAGTACCTTGAGCTTGCCCATGTGGGTCACTTCCTTCTCGAGAACACGTCGTCCCCTCGACCGTACCCAAATGCCCCTCGGGCACACGAGGCGGTCTCACCGCGCTCACCCCTCGACGGGCGACTCGCTCACCCGTCGACCAGCGACCAGGCGATCCCGTCCAGGATGTCCGACTCCGACACCAGCATCGAGCCCGCGCTGGTACGCCGGAGCACCCGGTCCAGCACCAGCGCACCGGCCCCGATCACGTCGGCCCGCCCCGGGTGCATGAACGGGAGCGCCCGCCGTTCCTCGACCGTCATCGCGAGCAGCCGCGCGGTGACCTCGTGCACGCGGGCGGCGGGCACCACGGCCTGGTCGATGACCTCCCGGTCGTACGCCGCCAGGTCGAGCGCCATCGCCGCGACCGTGGTGATCGTCCCGGCCACCCCCACGACCGTGGCCGCCTGCTCCACCCGCACCGGCTGGGCGTCGAGGTGGGCGTCGATGTCGGCCGTCGCCGCATCGATCTCCGCGGCCGTCGGTGGGTCGGAGTGCAGGTGCCGCTCGTGCATCCGGACCGAGCCGATGTCCATGGAGTTCTCGGCGGTCGGCGCCGTGTCGCCCAGGATCAGCTCGGTGGAACCACCGCCGATGTCGATGACCAGCACCGGCGTCGCGGGCCTGTCGCGCAGGTGGCGGACCGCTCCGTCGAAGGCCAGCCGCGCCTCCTCGTGACCGGCCACCACTTCGAGGTCCACGCCGAGTCGCTGGCGAACACCGGTCGCGAACTCCTCGGCATTGGAGGCGTCACGGGACGCGGAGGTGGCGCAGAAGCGGATCCGTTCGACCGGGTGCCGGGCGATGGCGGCGGCGAACTCGTCGATCGCGGCGAACGTGCGGGCCAGCGCGGCGTCGGCCAGCCGGCCGGTGCGGTCGACGTCCTGCCCGAGGCGGACCATCCGGATCTCGTGCTCGAGCACCGTCCCATCCGGGAGGTCGGCGACCATCAGCTTGATCGTGTTGGTGCCGCAGTCGATCGCGGCGACGACGGTCATGGGCCCCGCTGCTCCGTCTGAGGGGTGACGCAGGGGCCGGTGGCCCACCAGTCGCCCAGCAGGTCGAGCACCTCGTCACCGAGCGGGTTCACGCCGCGGCCCTGGGCCAGCGCCTGGCCGGCGAGGACGTGCAGGCACTTCACCCGGTCGGGCATCCCGCCGGCGGAGATCCCGGCGATCTCGGGGACCTCGCCGATCGCGGTGCGCGCGGCGAGGTAGGCGCCGTGCGCGGCGGCGTACTGCTCGGCGAGCGCCGGGTCGGTGCCCAGCCGGTCCTGCATCTCCTTCATCAGGCCGGACGCCTCGAGGGTGCCGATCCTCGAGGCCGCCCGCGGGCAGGTGAGGTAGAAGGTCGTCGGGAACGGCGTCCCGTCGTCCAGACGCGGCTCGGTGGTGACCACGTCCGGGTTGCCGCACGGGCAGCGGTGGCCGACCTCGTGGATGGAGCGGGGCCGACGGCCGAGCTGGTCGCCGATCGCCGCCTCGTCGTCGGGCGAGATCACTCGCTGGGCGCCTTGATCGTGCCGGCGGGGCTCTGCTTGGTCGTCTCGGACGGCGGACGGCCGGCGGCCTCGACCGAGCCCCACGCCGTGGACCACCAGGCGGTCGGGTCCGACGTGCCGGTGGAGCCGGGGTCGGAGAGCTTCTCGGTGGAGTCCAGCGGGTCGCCGTTCTCGTCGAGGACGATGTAGCTCTCCTCGCCCGGGAAGACGTAGTTGAGCCGCTGCCGCGCCTGGGTCGCGACGTAGGCGTCGTCGTCCCAGCGCCGCTTCTCGCGCTCGAGCTGCTGGATGTCGTCGCCGGTCTGGGCGATCTGGGCGTTGAGGTCGTCGATGTGCTGGCGCTGTTGGAGGTACGCCCGCAGGCTCGACGCGTAGGACACCGTCAGCACGGCGAGCACCAGCACCAGGATCGCCGCCCGGCCGGTCAGCCGGGGGCGCTTGGTCGCGCGCGCCGGCGTACGCCCGGCCGGCCCCCCGGTCGGCGGAGCCGACGGACGCCGGACCGGCCCGGACGGTCGTCCGGGTCCGGTGCGGCTGCGCGGGCGGGAGCCCCGCTGCGTACGTCGGTCGTCGGCCATGGGTGCCCGGTCAGCCCGTGAACCGCGGGAAGGAGGCCGCGCCGGCGTAACGCGCGGCGTCGCCCAGCTCCTCCTCGATGCGCAGGAGCTGGTTGTACTTCGCGACGCGCTCGGAGCGGGCCGGCGCGCCGGTCTTGATCTGGCCGCAGTTCGTGGCGACCGCGAGGTCGGCGATGGTGGTGTCCTCGGTCTCGCCCGAGCGGTGGCTCATCATGCAGCGGAACCCGTTGCGGTGCGCGAGGTCGACGGAGTCGAGGGTCTCGGTCAGCGAGCCGATCTGGTTGACCTTGACCAGCAGCGCGTTGGCGGACCTCTCCTTGATGCCCCGGCCGAGACGCTCCACGTTGGTGACGAACAGGTCGTCGCCGACGATCTGGGTCTTGTCGCCCAGCTGGGCGGTCAGCGTCTGCCAGCCGGACCAGTCGTCCTCGTCGAGCGGGTCCTCGATGGAGACGATCGGGTACGACGCGACGAGGTCGGCGTAGTAGGCGGTCATCTCGTCGGCGGACTTCTTCTGGCCCTCGAAGGCGTACGCCTTCTTGTCGTGGAACTCGCTGGCCGCGACGTCGAGGGCGAGGGCGATGTCCTTGCCCAGCTTGAGGCCGGCCGACTTCACGGCCTCGGCGATCAGGTCGAGCGCGGCGCGGTTGGACGACAGGTCGGGGGCGAAGCCGCCCTCGTCGCCGAGAC
Organism: Nocardioides sp.; assembly: GCA_040512455.1. Lineage (GTDB taxonomy): Bacteria > Actinomycetota > Actinomycetes > Propionibacteriales > Nocardioidaceae > Nocardioides. Next base: position 5,065 of record JBEVFC010000253.1, on the reverse strand, counting down.
CGGTGGCCAGGCCCTTCTTCTTCAGTACGGACTTGAGTGCGTGATAGACCTCGGCGCCCTGCTGGAGCGCCTCGCGGAACGTCGGGGCGCCGATCGGCGCGATCATGAACTCCTGGATGTCCACGTTGGAGTCGGCGTGCGACCCGCCGTTGAGGATGTTCATCATCGGCACCGGCAGCAGGTGCGCGTTGGGCCCGCCCACGTAGCGGTAGAGCGGCAGCGCGGCGCTGTCCGCGGCGGCGCGGGCGACGGCGAGCGAGACGCCGAGGATCGCGTTGGCACCGAGGTTCGCCTTGTTGGGCGTCGCGTCGAGGTCGAGCATCGTCTGGTCGATGAGCCGCTGGTCGTCGGCGTGCATGCCCTCGATCGCCGGGGCGATCTTCTCGAGCACACCGGCGACGGCCGTCTGCACGCCCTTGCCGACGTACCGCTTGCCGCCGTCGCGGAGCTCGACGGCCTCGAAGGCTCCGGTGGACGCGCCGCTGGGCACCGCGGCCCGCGCGAACGCGCCGTCATCGAGCTGGACCTCGACCTCGACGGTGGGGTTGCCGCGCGAGTCGAGGATCTCGCGGGCGCCGACTGCTGCGATGGAAGCCACGGGCGCTGCTCCTGGGAAGTGGGCGGACAGGACTGACCGGGTACGGGACGAACCGGGACTCAGCCTAGCCCTGTTCGACGGTCCCGCTCGGCAGCACCCGCGGCCGTCCGTCATGGTGTGGCTTCTTCCCCCCGAGGTGTCAGTTCTTGCGCGCCGAGGTGTGAGTTCTTGCGCTCGCAGCGCCCGGCTGGATCCGACGTGAGCGAGCCCACGTCCGAAATGTCCGACTTCCGGGAATGTCGAGCGTTTAAGTGAACTTAAGGTGACGTTCCCTCCCCGCTACTCCCGCGCGGCACCACCGGCGCGGACCGAAAGGACGACCATGTCGACGGACGCCCCTCTCATCGAGGCTCCCCGCAAGAACCGGCTGCTGCTGATCCTCGGTGGCGTGCTGGCCCTGGCCCTGATCGCCGGCGGCATCTACGCGCTCGTCGGGAACGACGACGACACGACCACGAAGACGGTGACCATCGGCGTCATCGGCGGTTCCGAGCCCTACTGGGAGCCGTTCAAGAAGGCTGCCTCGGACGAGGGCATCGAGGTCGAGCTGGTGCCCTTCACGGAGTACACCCAGCCGAACCCGGCGCTGACGAACGAGGACGTCGACCTCAACCAGTTCCAGCACATCGTCTACCTGGCCGACTACAACGTCGCGAACAAGCAGGACCTGGTGCCGATCGGCTCGACCGCGATCTACCCGCTGCCGCTGTACTCCACGAAGTACGACGCCGTCGAGGACATCCCGGACGGCGCCACCGTCGCGGTGCCGAACGACCCGAGCAACCGCGCCCGCGGCCTGCTGGTCCTGCAGTCGGCCGGCCTGATCACCCTGAAGTCGGGCGGCACCACCCTCTCCGACCTCTCGGACGTCGACGAGGCGAACTCGCGGGTCAAGGTCACCGAGCTCGACGCGTCCCTGACCGTCACCTCGCTGGAGGACGTCGCCGGCGCCATCATCAACAACGACTTCGCGAAGGACGCGGGCCTGGACCCGGACGACGTGATCGCGCAGGACGACCCGAGCGACCCCAACGCCCTGCCGTACGTCAACATCTTCGCCGCGCGGCCCGAGGACGCCGACAACCCGACGTACCTCAAGCTGGTGAAGATCTACCAGGACACGAAGGCCGTCACCGACGGCGTGGTCGAGGACTCCGGCGACACGGCCGTGATGGTGAAGACCCCCGTCGAAGAGCTGGAGCCGTCGCTGGCCAGGGTCGAGTCCGAGGTCCGGGCGACGAAGCGCTGATGGCCCTCATCGAGATCCGCGGCGCGTCCCGGGAGTTCCCGGGGCGCGGTCGCTCCGCAGCACCCGTGCTCGCCCTCGACGAGGTCGACCTCGACGTGGAGGAGGCCGACATCCTCGGGATCGTCGGCTACTCCGGTGCCGGGAAGTCGACGTTGCTGCGGCTCGTCAACGCCCTGGACCGGCCCACCTCGGGCACCGTCACGGTCGACGGCCGGGTGGTCAGCTCGCTGCGCGAGCGGAAGCTGCTCGGCGTCCGGGCGGACATCGGGATGATCTTCCAGCAGTTCAACCTGCTCGCCAGCCGGACCGTCTGGGGCAACATCGCCTATCCGCTGCAGGTGGCCGGGGTCCCCCGGTCCGAGCACCAGGCCCGGATCTCGGAGCTGCTCCACTTCGTGGGTCTAGGTGACAAGGCGCACGCCTACCCCAACGAGCTCTCCGGGGGTCAGAAGCAGCGCGTGGGCATCGCCCGGGCGCTGGCGACGAACCCGAAGATCCTGCTCGCCGACGAGCCGACCAGCGCCCTCGACCCGCAGACCACCTCCGAGGTGCTCGCGCTGCTGCGCCGGGTGAACGAGGAGTTCGGCATCACCATCGTGCTGATCACCCACGAGATGGAGGTGGTCCGCACCCTGGCCCGCCACGTGGCGGTGATGGAGAGCGGCAGGATCGTCGAGCAGGGGGCCGTGTTCGACGTGTTCGCGAACCCGCAGCACCCGGCCACCCGGCGCTTCGTCAGCACGCTGGTGGAGAAGGGTCCGCCGGAGCACGCCGTGGCCCGGCTGCGCGAGCGGCACGAGGGTCGGTTCGTCACCCTCTCGTTCCGTGACGAGGACGTCGCCCCGTCGCAGGTGTTCGCGCAGTTCATCGAGCGCGACGTCCCGTTCGAGCTGATCCACGGCGGCATCGAGGACGTGCACGGACGCACGTTCGGCCACCTCACCCTGGCCCTCACGGGCGAGGAAGCACAGGTCGATGCCGCGCTGAAGCGGGTCGCCGACCTGGTCGAGATCACGGAGGTCGACTGATGGAACGCCTGGGAGAGCTGGAGGACCTGTTCTGGCAGGCCACCGGTGAGACGTTGTACATCGTCGCGGCGGTGCTGGTGCTCGGCGGGCTCGGAGGCCTGGTGCTCGGCACCGTCCTCTACAGCACCCGCGCCGGCGGCATCCGCCCGATCCGGACCGTGCACCTCGGGGCCAACCTGCTGGTGAACTTCTTCCGGCCGATCCCGTTCATCATCTTCATCGCGGCCGCCCAGCCGCTGGCCCGCTCGGTGACCGGCACGGGCATCGGCAACAAGCCGATCATCTTCGTGATGTCGCTGGCGGCCACCTTCGGGATCGCACGGATCGTCGAGCAGAACCTGCTGACGGTCGACCCCGGTGTCCTCGAGGCGGCTCGCGCGATGGGGGCGAGCCGCGCCCGGATCGTGCTGACGGTGCTGCTGCCCGAGGCCCTCGGACCGCTGATCCTGGGCTTCACCTTCGCCCTGGTCGCCCTGGTCGACATGTCCGCGGTGGCCGGAGTGGTCGGAGGCGGTGGACTCGGCAGCTTCGCCCTGGTCTACGGCTACCGCCAGTTCGACACCGTGGTCACCCTCGCCGCAGTGCTGATGATCGTCGTCATCGTCCAGGGCGCCCAGTTCCTCGGCAACTACGCCGCCCGGCGGGTCATGCGGCGCTGACCCACGAGGTGTGTCCTTGCGCCCTCGGGGTCAGGCGAGGCGGCGTACGACGTCGCGCAGCGCCTGCTCCGGGTCGACGCCGGCCTCGCGGGCCTCGGCCACCAGGGCCAGCAGCCGCTCGCCGATGTCCTCGGCCGGATCGCCGGAACGCACGGTTCGGGACGCAACAACGGACGGTTCGGCATGGCCAGAAGTGACACCTCGACGCGCAAGAACCGACACCTCGGCGGAGGGATCGCTGCGGGAGAGGCGGTCGAGGACCTTGTCGGCGAGGAGCAGGGCGGGGAGCGTGGGTGGGAGGCCGTCGAAGACCGAGGTGCGCTGCTTCTCCGAGGCCTTGATGGCCTCCCACACCTCGTTGATCGTCGCGGCGTCCGGGCGCTCGGCCACCTCGCCGGCGTCCGTCACCTGGCCGCCGTCCGTCACCTCGCGGCCGGCCCCGCCCACCGCCGCCGACGCGTCGCCGAAGACGTGGGGGTTGCGGCGGACCAGCTTGGCGATCAGGTCGGAGGCGACGTCGTCGATGGTGAAGGTGCCGGACTCGGCCGCGATGACCGCGTGGAACCACACCTGGAGCAGCAGGTCCCCGAGCTCCTCGCGCAGGTGCTCCCAGTCACCGGTGGCGTCGCCGGCGTCGATCGCCTCGAGCGTCTCGTGGGTCTCCTCGAGCAGGTAGCGCGCCAGCGACCGGTGCGTCTGCCCGGCCTTCCACGCGCACTCGGCGCGCAGCCGTGCCATCACCTCGGTCAGCTCGACGAGCGGCTGACCGGTCTCGGTGGACGGGGGGTTGCTCAACCGCACTTCTGGTTGGCCGGCAGGGAGTCGACGTACGACGTGTCACCGGACTGCGGGTCGGCGGGGGTGCTGCCGCCCTTGGCCAGCGTGGTCACCGGCACGGAGAGGCCACCCGTGCTGGGGAGGTACTGGCCCTCCGCCGACACGGTGCCGAAGCGCGGGTCGAGGGTGATGTCGGCGTCGTCGGCGTACGCCGTGAGGATCGTGCGACCCTCCGCGAGCGCCGCCTGGGCGTCGCCGGTCTCGCCGACCTTCTCCTGCCCGGCCTTGGCGTAGACCCAGTTGGCGTACTCCTCCGCCTCGCGGACCTTGCGGAAGGTGTCGAGGTCGGCAGCCGGGATCTGGAACTGTTCCGCCTGCTGGTCGATGCCCCGCACGGCCTTGTGGTACGACGCGGGCGGCGTCCAGCCGCGGTCCTCGGCGTACTGGTGGACCACCTCGTCGCGCACGAGAACGTCGAGCGCGAGCGCGCGGATGGTGGACATCGCCAGCGCCGAATCCTGCTGCTTGAGGATCGGTCGGTACAGCTCGCAGAAGTCGTCGGAGAAGGAGTCCGCGTCGGACATCGAGATGCGCTGTCCCTCCACGACCGCGGCCTGACCGGGGTGCACGTCCGACCCGCAGCCGCTGACGGCGGCGAGGGCGGCCACGCTGAGCGCGGCGACGGCGTACCTGCGGAACGATCGGGTCCTCACGGCGTGGGCTCCTTGCGGTCGAGCTCGGGCGGTGCGAGCAC
>JBEVFC010000247.1:0-14649 GCA_040512455.1 Nocardioides sp. | reverse complement strand
CGGGCTCACCGAGCCCGACGGCGGGTCCGACCCCGCCGCGATGCGCACCCGGGCCCGGCGGGACGGGACCGACTGGGTCCTCGACGGCAACAAGATGTGGATCACCAACGGCTCGGTCGCGGACGTCGCGGTGGTCTGGGCACGGGAGGTCGGTGACGACGGCCGGATCCTCGGGTTCGTGGTGCCCACGGACACCGCCGGCTTCAGCGCCCCTGAGATCACCCGGAAGATGTCGCTGCGTGCCTCGGTCACCTCCGAGCTGGTGCTCGACGGGGTCCGGCTGCCGGCCTCCGCGCAGCTGCCGGAGGCCGCCGGCCTGTCGGGGCCGCTGTCCTGTCTCAACGAGGCTCGCTTCGGCATCGTGTTCGGTGCGCTCGGCGCCGCGCGCGACTGCCTGGAGACCACGATCGCCTACGCACAGGAGCGACAGCTCTTCGACCGGTCGCTGGCCTCGTTCCAGCTCACCCAGGCCAAGCTCGCCGACATGACCCTCGAGCTCGGCAAGGGCATGCTGCTGGCCGTCCAGCTCGGCGCGCTCAAGGACGCGGGCACTCTCCGTCCGGAGCAGGTGTCGCTCGGCAAGCTCAACAACGTGCGGGAGGCGATCGCGATCGCCCGCGAGTGCCGCACGGTGCTGGGCGCGGCTGGGATCACCCTGGAGTACCCGGTGATGCGGCACGCCAACAACCTCGAGTCCGTCCTCACCTACGAGGGAACCTCCGAGGTGCACCAGCTGGTCATCGGCCGCGCGGTCACCGGGCACGCGGCCTTCCGGTGACGGACGCCACGGCGGGGGCGCTGGCCGGGGTGCGCATCGCGGACTTCAGTCGCGTCCTCGCCGCGCCGTACGCCACCATGCTGCTGGCCGACCTGGGCGCGGAGGTCGTCAAGATCGAGCGCCCCGACGGTGGGGACGAGACCCGCAGCTGGGGGCCGCCGTGGAGCCGCGGGGAGTCGACGTACTTCCAGGCGGTCAACCGCAACAAGACCTCTCGGGTGATCGACCTGCGTACGCCGGCCGGGCAGGAGGAGGCCCGGGCGCTGGTCGCGGAGTGCGATGTGGTGATCGAGAACTTCCGGACCGGGACTATGGAGAGGTTCGGGCTCGGCTACGACAGGCTCGCGGCGACCCGACCGGGACTCGTCTACTGCTCGGTGACCGGGTTCGGGTCCGGTGCCGGGGCGGACGTGCCGGGGTACGACCTGATCGTGCAGGCGGTCGGGGGGCTGATGTCGCTGACCGGCGACCGGGACACCGGGCCCACCAAGGCCGGGGTGGCGCTGGTCGACGTGATCTCCGGGCTGCACGCCACCATCGGCATCCAGGCCGCGCTCCGCCACCGCGACCACACCGGCGAGGGCCAGCAAGTCGAGGTGAACCTGCTGTCCTCGCTGCTCTCCGCGCTCACCAACCAGGCGTCGGCGTACGTCGAGACGGGCGTCGTCCCGCGGCCGATGGGCAACCGGCACGCCAGCATCGCGCCGTACGAGGTGTTCGCCACCGCCGACCGGCCGCTGGCCATCGCCGCGGCCAACGACAAGCTCTTCGCACTGCTTGTCGACGCCCTCGACCGGCCGGGACTGGCCGCGGACCCGCGCTTCGCCACCAACGGCGCCCGGGTCGAGCACCGCCGGCTGCTCGGGGCGGAGCTCGAGGACAGGCTGCGCACCGCGACGGCCGACCACTGGTTCGAGCGGCTCACCGCGGTCGGCGTCCCGTGCGGTCCGATCAACGACCTCGGCCAGGCGGTCGCCCTCGCGGAGCGGCTCGGCCTGGACCCGGTCACCGAGATCGACGACCCGGAGCGCGGCGGCTCCGCCCGCCAGGTCAGCCATCCGATCCGGCTGTCCCGCACGCCCGCGACATACCGCTCGGCGCCGCCCGTCCTGCGTGCCCAACGGTGCGTCGAATAGGCACTTCGGATGATTGCCGCCCCACTCATTCTTCGGGAGACTCGAAGGAGCATTGCCGCGTGTCGTGACCACCCGGCGATGGGAGGAAGGCGATGGTCGATCGCACGCCAGCCAGCACGAAGGACACGGTCAGTGCCGCGGAGCACGAGCGGCTCAGGCGGGACCACGCGGCCCTGCGGAACCAGTTCGAGGCCGCCCACGAGGTGCTCTCGGCCATGGGACGGTCGGCGGGTGACCCCGACACCGTCCTGACCACGATCGTGGAGAACGCGCGCCGCCTGTGCCGGTCGCACTCGGCCCAGCTGTACCTGCTCGAGGACGGCGCCTACCGGATGATCAAGGCCGTCGGCCTGTCGGACGAGTCGATCCGGTACCTCACCGAGCATCCGTTGTCGCTCGATCGCGGGACGCTCATCGGACGGGTCGGCCTGGACCGGACGACGCAGCAGATCGCCGACGTGCTGACGGACCCCGAGTACGGCGCACACGACCTCCAGCGCATTGCGGGCTTCCGGACCACCCTGGGCGCGCCGATGCTGCTCGACGACGAGGTCGTCGGCGGACTCCTCGTGTGGCGCAACGAGGTCAGCCCGTTCGACGAGCGCGAGAAGACGATCGTCTCCGCGTTCGCCCTCCAGGCGGCGATGGCGCTGAACGGCGTGAAGCTGGTCCAGCAGCTGGAGTCCCGCAGCGGCGAGCTCGCCCGCAAGGTCGACGAGCTGGAGGCCCTGCGCGAGGTCGGCGAGGCCGTGAGCTCCAGCCTCGACGTCGACAACGTGCTCTCGACCATCGCGATGCACGCCGTGGAGCTCTCCGGCACCGACGGCGGGTCGATCATGGAGTACTCCGAGCAGGGACGCAGCTTCACGGTCCGGAGCGTCTACCGCACCGAGCCGAGCGTCGTCGAGCGACTGCGCTCCGTGAAGATCGACCTCGACGAGACACTCGTCGGCCTGGCCGCCAAGCAACGGCGACCCATCGCCATCACGGATCTCAGCGCCGGCGACCTCGACGCCCACCTGGAGGTCCTCCACGACGCCGGGTGGAGGTCGGTCGTCGCGGTGCCGATGCTGCGCGACGAGCGGATCGTCGGGGCACTCGTCGTGCGCCGCAAGCGCACCGGCGACTTCTCCGACGAGACCCTCGACCTGCTGGAGACCTTCGCGAGCCAGTCCGCGATCGCACTGCTCAACGCCCAGCTGTACCGCGAGCTGAAGGAACAGAGCTTCGAGCTGGAGCTGGCCAGCCGGCACAAGTCCGAGTTCCTGGCCAGCATGTCCCACGAGCTGCGGACGCCGCTGAACGCCGTCCTGGGCTTCTCCGAGGTGCTGCTCGAGCGGATGTTCGGTGACATCAACGAGCGCCAGGAGGAGTACCTCCGCGACATCCACGGCTCGGGGAGACACCTGCTGGAGCTGCTCAACGAGATCCTCGACCTCTCGAAGGTCGAGGCGGGGCGGATGGAGCTCGAGTACTCCTCGTTCGACCTGCGCACGGTGCTGGAGGAGACCACGTCCATGCTCCGGGAGCGGGCCGGCGCGCACGGCATCGAGCTGCGCGTCGAGATGGGGGACGGCATCTCCTCGGTGTACTCCGACGAGCTGCGGCTCAAGCAGGTCGTGCTGAACCTCGTGACCAACGCCGTGAAGTTCACCGGCGACGGTGGTTCCGTGGTGGTGCGCGCGGCGCGGCGCGCCGCCTCGATCGACATCACCGTCGCGGACACCGGGATCGGTGTGCCGGAGGCGGACCGCGAGCGGATCTTCGAGTCCTTCCAGCAGGGCGGGCGGGGCAGCACCCGGGAGGAGGGCACCGGGCTGGGGCTGACGCTCTCGCGGCGCATCGTCGAGCTGCTCGGTGGTCGCATGTGGCTGGAGAGCCGGGTCGGCGTCGGCAGCACCTTCGGGTTCTCGATCCCCGCACAGGACCACGCGGCAGACCGGCCCGGCGCCGGGGAGCCGAACCGGATGCTCGGCCGGGTGGTGGTCATCGAGGACGACCGGCCCTCCCTGGACCTGATGACGGCGTACCTGTCAGGCGCCTCGCTGAAGGTTGCCGCGGCGCGGGACGGCACCTCCGGCCTCGACGCCGTACGCCGGGTGCAGCCGGACGCCGTGCTCCTCGACATCCGGCTGCCCGGCATCGACGGATGGTCGGTCCTCGAGGCGTTGAAGAGCGAACCGGAGACGCGCGACATCCCGGTGATCGTCGTGTCGATCGTGGAGGAGAGGACGCGGGGCGCCGCCCTGGGAGCGGCGGCGTACCTCGTCAAGCCCGTCAGCCGCGACGACCTGCTGGGGGCGCTGGCGGCGGCCGGCGTGCGGGTCCCGGGCGACGACACCCGGGCGGAGGAGGTGAGGACACCATGAGTGGCAACCGGATCCTGGTGGTCGAGGACAACCCGAAGAACCTCAAGCTCGTCAGGGACGTCCTGACGCACTCCGGGTACGAGGTGATCGAGGCGACCTCGGGAGAGGACGGCGTGCGCCTTGCGGGTGAGTCGTCCCCGGACCTCATCCTGATGGATCTGCAGCTACCGGGCATCGACGGCGCCGAGGCGCTGCGGCAGATCAGGGCGAGCGACCGGAACCCGGACGTGCCCATCGTGGCGGTGACCGCGTTCGCGATGAACGAGGACCGCGACCGGGCGTTCGAGTCGGGCTTCAACGGCTATGTCGAGAAGCCGATCAGCGTTCGCGGGTTCACCCAGCAGATCAGCGACTTCCTCAGGCTGGGAGGGACGGCGTGAGCGAGCCCGGCCCGGAGAACCCGCGGGTTCTCGTGGTGGACGACAAGCCTCCCAACATCAGGCTGCTCGAGGCGATCCTCACCCCGCGCGGGTACGACGTACGCACTGCCCTCTCCGGCGAGGCCGCCCTCGAGGCCGTTGCCGGCGCCGACATCGACCTCGTCCTGCTCGACATCGTCATGCCCGGCATGGACGGCTACGAGGTGTGCCGCAGGATCCGCGAGGACACGGCCACCGCCTATCTGCCCGTCGTCATGGTGACCGCAAGCGGGGACGAGCAGAAGGTCAAGGCGCTCGAGGCCGGTGCGGACGACTTCCTGAGCAAGCCGATCAACAAGAACGAGCTGCTGGCCCGGGTGGCCTCCCTGGCCCGGATCAAGCGCTACCAGGACACCATCAAGAGGCAGGCGGACGAGCTCGCCGGATGGAACAGCGAGCTGGAGTCCCGGGTCGAGAAGCAGGTGGAGCAGCTGGCGCGGATGAGCCGGCTCCGGCGGTTCCTGTCGCCGCAGCTGGCCGAGCTCATCGTCGACTCCGGCGACGAGTCGTTCCTGGAGAGCCACCGGCGGGAGGTCGTCGTCGCCTTCTGCGATCTCCGGGGCTTCACCACCTTCGCCGAGTCGAGCGAACCGGAGGAGGTGATGGGCGTCCTGAACGAGTACCACCAGGCGCTCGGCGACCTCATCTTCCGCTTCGAGGGGACCCTCGAGCGGTTCGCCGGCGACGGCCTCATGGTGTTCTTCAACGACCCCGTGCGCTGCGACGACGGTCCGCTCCGCGCGATCCGGATGGGCGTGGCGATGCGGACCAGGGTCCGTGGCCTTGCCGAGGCGTGGGCGCGCCAGGGACACGACCTCGCCATGGGCATCGGGATCGCCCAGGGCTACGCGACCCTGGGCAAGATCGGCTTCGACGGCCGGCACGACTACGCGGCGATCGGGAGCGTGACCAACCTGGCGGCGCGGCTGTGCGCCGACGCCGAACCCTGGCAGATCCTGGTCACCGAGCGCGTGTACGCCGCCGCGGGCAGCCTCATCGTCGGCGAGGACGTCGGCTCACGGGAGCTGCGCGGCTTCAGCAAGAGCGTCCACGCGTTCAGCATCAAGGGTGTCGACAACGCACGGGCCCTGTCGTGACCGGGGACCTCTGGACGGCGCCGACCACCGCCCCGGAGGTCCTGTCCCGGCTGTCCGAGGACGAGCGCTACGAACGGTTCGACCGGCTGCAGGCGCGCATGGCCGGGGTCTGGGATGCCATGCGGCTCAACCACGACGACGAGTCGGTCGTCGTCGTACCGTCCATCACCCTCGACCGGGCCGTGGCATCGAGCGGGAGCATGACGCAGGCCTACGAGGAGCGCTTACTGTTCCTGCTCGTGCTGCTGCGGCAACCGCGGCTCCGGATGGTCTACGTGACGTCGATGCCGATCGCGCCGGAGATCGTCGAGTACTACCTGGCCCTGCTGCCCGGGGTCATCCCGAGCCATGCCCGGGCCCGGCTGTCCCTGGTCGCCGTGCACGACTCGTCCCCGCGGTCGCTGAGCGAGAAGCTGCTCGAGCGGCCACGGCTCCTCGGTCGCATCGCGGCGATGCTCCCCAACCCGGAACGCTCGCACCTGGTGCCCTACAACACCACCGAGCTGGAGCGCGACGTCGCGCTCAGCCTCGGGATCCCGATGTACGGCGCGGACCCGCGGCTCGCGCCACTGGGTTCCAAGAGCGGGTGTCGCCGGATGTTCGCCGAGGTCGGGGTGCCACACCCGCTGGGCGCGGAGAACCTGCGCACCCTCGACGACCTGGCCGACGCCGCCGTCGGCATGCGGGCCGAGCGACCGTCGATGGACAGCCTCATCGTCAAGCTCAACGAGGGTGTCTCCGGGGCCGGCAACGCCGTGGTCCGCCTGTCCGGGCTCCCCGCTCCGGGCTCGTCCGGGGAGCGCGGCGAGGTGATGCGGCGGCTGCGGGAGATGGAGCTGGAGTCCCCGGACACCCCCTTCGAGGCCTATGTCGCGAAGTTCGCCGAGGGCGCCGGCATCGTGGAGGAACGCATCACCGGCGAGGAGCTCCGCAGCCCCAGCGTCCAGCTCCGGGTCCTGCCCGGAGGTGACGTGGAGCTGCTGTCGACCCACGACCAGCTGCTCGGTGGAGCCAGCGGGCAGAGCTACCTGGGCTGCACGTTCCCCGCGGCACCCGAGTACGCCCGCACGATCACCGAGCACGCCGCCACCATCGGCCGTCGCCTTGCCCGCGAGGGGGCGCTCGGCCGGTTCGCCGTGGACTTCGTGGTGGTCCGGAGCGCGGCCGGCGACTGGACGCCGTACGCGATCGAGCTGAACCTGCGCAAGGGCGGGACCACCCACCCGTTCCTCACCCTGCAGTTCCTGACCGATGGCCGCTACGACCCCGGGACGGCGCTGTTCCTCACGCCCCGCGGCCACGAGAAGCACCTGGTGGCCACGGACCACCTCGAGTCGGACACGCTCCGCGGGCTGATGCCGGCGGACCTGTTCGACATCGTGGCGCGCCACGGGCTGCACTTCGACCAGTCCCGTCAGGTCGGCGTCGTGTTCCACATGATCAGCAGCCTCACCGAGCACGGACGGGTCGGCCTCACGGCCGTCGGCGACACCCCCGCCGAGGCGGACCGGCGCTACCGCGATGCGCAGCGCATCCTCCTGGAGGAGGCGCGGATGTCCCTCGAGGAACCGCCCCTCCCGGTCTGAGGGGACACCGTGCGGAGGGTCTGGTACGTCGCGTACGGCTCCAACCTGGGGATGGCGCGGTTCCGCTGCTACCTGTCCGGCGGGCAGCCGGCGGGCGGCATGCGCTCCTACCCGGGCTGCCGTGATCCTCGGCCGCCGGCCCGGGCCGATGGCATCGAGGTCGACGGGGGCCTCGTGTTCGCCGGAAGGTCCGGGGTGTGGGGCGGAGGGATGGCGTTCTACGACGGGGGCGCTGCGGGGCGGGTGGCCTGCCGGGCGTACCTGGTGACGGCAGACCAGTTCGCGGACGTCACCGCCCAGGAGATGCGCCGCCCGCCTGGAGGGGAGTTCGCCCGGGACCTGGCCGGGCTGCTCGCCGACGTCGAGTCGTTCCACGTCATGGGGCCGGGCCGCTACGAGACGATCACGCGGCTCGGCGAAAGGGGGGGAGCGCCGATGTTCACGGTCACGCACGGCGACGTGGCCGGGCTGGTCCCCGCCGCTCCGGCGGCGCCGTACCTGAGGTGGATCGCCGCTGGTCTGTACGAGTCCCACGGCTGGGGCCCGGACCGGATCGCCACCTATCTGGAGGCTGCGCCGGGCGCCAAGGGCTCCTGGACCAGGAGCGAGATCGCCGGTCTGGCCCGGCAAAGTGCACCCGAACCGTTCTGAGCGAGTTGGCCGCAATCGTCACCGGTTCGGGGGATGATCGGCGGCATGACCTCCGCGTCCCCGCCGACCGAGCTGCGGGTCCGGCTGGCTGCGGATCCTGTCTGTGTCTCGGGAGCACGTAGGTTCGTGTCCGACGGGCTGCGCTCCTGGCATCGTCTCGACCTGCTCGACGACGCCGAGCTCTGCATCAGCGAGCTCGCCGGCAACGCGGTGCTGCACAGCGGCACCACGTTCATGGAGATCGTGCTGGAGACCCTCCACCGCGGTGTCCGGATCTCCGTCGAGGACGACGGCCCGACTCCCGCGGCCGCGGTCCTGCCGCGCCAGGCCTTCACGTTCGACGGCGACGGGACGGACCTCGACGACGAACCCACGACCGGTCGTGGACTGTCCATCGTCTCGATCCTCGCCAGCTCGTGGGGCGTGGAGCTGACCGACGCCGGCAAGCGGGTCTGGGCCGAGCTCGTGGCCGGCGACACCGAGTACGACGTCCGCCCGCCCGAGGGCGAGGAGGGGCTGCCCGTCCCGCCACCCACCCCGACGACGCTGCCCGAGGGATGGGGTCGGGTGTGGATGATCGGCTGCCCGGTCGAGCTGAGCCTCCGCCAGGACCAGCACCTCGACGAGCTGGTGCGCGAGCTCCAGCTGATCTCCATCGACGACAACCCGCGCTCGCGTGAGCTGGCCGCCCAGCTGCAGGACCTGCTCCACGGGCCGGCCGCGGCCCGGCACACCGGCCGGCGCATAGCCCAGGGCGCGGCCGCCGCGGGCCTGGACAGCATCGACATCGAGATGGCCATGCCGCGGGAGTTCAGGGCCGAGGTGCAGAAGCTGCAGGAGACGGTCCGGCACGCCGACCGGCTCTGTGAGGACATGCAGCTGCTCACGCTGGCGTCGACACCGGACCTGCGGGCACTGCGCGCGTGGATGACCGAGCAGATCTCGCTTCAGCTCGGCGAGGGCGCCGAGCCCGAGCCGTGGCCGCTGTGGGTGGCCAGGCAACCGGGCTAGGGTCGGGGGCATGCAGCAGTCCCCGCGGTTCTACCTGCCGATCGTCTTCTGGCTGGGGTGCGTCCTGCTCGCGTTCGGCCTGGTCAGGCAGCACGGCACGGCGATCGTCGGCGGCGTGCTGGTGATGGCCTGGGGCCTGCTGCTCGCGGTCGTCGCGCACTGGGCGCAGCGGTCCAGGGCACGCCGCTAGTCGATCGGGCGGCGGGGGTGAGGCACCACCATCGGGCGGTGTCGCAGGATCAGCAGCTGTCGGGCGATCTTCTCCCCGGCTGCCGGGATCTGGTCGTCGGGAAGGCCGTCGAGGCGGGCGTGGTGCACGGCGCGCGCGAGGCAGCGCAGCACCGAGCTCTCCGGCACGTCGGAGAACTCCGCCGCGAGCCGCTCGGCGACCTCGCGCAACTGCGCGTCGGACAGGCGCACACCCACCACCCACCACCCCCGCGGTCATTCTCGTGGGTGGTGTCGACCGGGCGCCATCATCCGAGGGGGTGGTTGCGGCACTGGTGGTTGCGGTGCTGGGGGAGCGCTCACTCCGAGGGGAAGCGCTGGCGCGGCAGCCCGGTGCCGCGGCGCAGCCGGAGCATCTGACGGGCCAGGGTCTCGCTGACACCGGCCAGCTGGGCCGGCGGCACGTGCGCTCGGCGGGAGGCGTAGACCGCTCTCGACAGGCATCGGAGCACGGAGCCGGGGGAGAGGTCGTCGAACTCGATCTTCAACCTCTCGGCGGCCTCGTCGAGCTCGGCCGCGAGTCGCCGGGTGTCCGTCGACATCGGCTCCACCTCCCCGGACTCGGCGGACTTCCATCCTCCCCCTACTTCTCCGGGTGTGCCATGCCCCGGGTGGGTGGAATGTCCAAGCACTCAGTCACGCGGGAAGGAGCGGCTGATCACCTGGTTGGAGGCGCGGCGGAAGCCGCTGACGATCGCGTCGAGGGTGAGCTGCCGCAGCCGGGCCATGGTGGTCTCGAACCGCGCGTCGTCCACCTCGGAGTGCCGCGACTCGCGGTACGGCGCCAGCACCCGGTGACGAAAGATCTCGGTCAGCTCCTGGGCCAGCGCCTCGGTGTGCCGCTGGATCGCCTCGTGGGCGGCGAGGATGCCGTCCATCGGCAGGTCGAGGTCGAGCACGGCGACCGCGGTGTCGAAGCCCGGCTGTACGGCGTACAGGTCGCCGCGCACCTCGACCGCACCCGTGTCGATGAGGTGGGTGAGAACCGGACCGTCGAGGTCCCGCCCGGCCCGCCGCTCCAGCTGCTCGCGGGTCAGGTCCTCCGACGGGCCCGGCGCCCACGACGTCAGGATCGAGCGCTGCATGGCCAGGGTCTCCGGGGAGGCGTCCAGCGGGATCCGGGCAAGGTACTTCTCGATCGCCGACAGCGTGAAGCCGTGGTCCTGGAGGGCCCGGATCAGGTCCAGCCGACCGCGGTGGGCGGTGCCGTAGTACGCCATCCGACCCCGGCGTACCGGCGGCGGCAGCAGCCCGAGGCTCGCGTAGTACCGGCAGGTGCGCACCGTGACGCCGGTGACCGACGCGAGGTCGTCGATGGTCAGCAGGTCTGGTGTGCCGTCGTCGGACTGGCCGCTCATCGGTGGGGCTCCTTGTCGTCCGGGGAACCGTCACAGTACTACTGTCACAGTGGGTTTTCGTTCCTCACCCGTCTCGGAGGAGGCGCAGCCGGTCGCCGCGGTGGACCGTGGAGGTCCGAGCACGTCGAGGAAGGAACGCCCATGTCCGAGACCTCCGCCCCGACCTCAGGGGAGAGCGCCAGCGGGCGTGTCGCCCCGCAGGCGCACCGGCAGAACGTCCAGCCGACCGGGATGACCGCCTGGGTGGGCCTGATCGCCTTCGCCGGCGCGATGCTCCTCCTGATCGGGATGTTCCACATCGTCGAGGGCTTCCTCGCGCTGTTCCGTGACGAGTACTTCCACGTCCCCGCGGCGCAGCTGACCGTGCACGTCGACTGGTCGGTCTGGGGATGGACCCACATCATCACCGGCGTGGCGATGATCGCCGCCGGCATCGGTCTCTTCACGGGCCAGACCTGGGCCCGCGTCGTCGCCGTCCTCGTCTGCCTGGTCAGCGCGATCATCACCGTGAGCTTCGTGGCGGCGGACCCGGTGTGGAGCACCCTGGTGATCAGCCTGGACGTCGTCATCATCTGGGCCGTGATCATGCACGGCAGCGAGCTCAAGGAGTAGGGAACCGTGCGACCCCTGCGCTTCACAGCCGACCTGGCGCTGGGCACCGTGGCCCTGGTCGCCGTCCCCGTGGCCGTGGTGGGCCACCGCGTCCGGGTGCTGGCCGAGCCGGCGCTGGCGCTGGTGCGCGACGAGGTGACCCGGCAGCTGGCGGAGGCCCTCGACGTGGTGGTCCCGGCAGCGGTGGCCCAGGTGCTGCAGCGCCTCGACCTGACGAAGCTGGTCGAGGACAACGTCGACATCGAGCACATCGTCGAGAGCATCGACCTGGTGGCACTGACGAACGAGATCATCGCCGAGATCGACCTGCCCGAGATCATCCGGCAGTCCACCGGCTCGGTCGCCTCGGAGACGCTGCGGGGCGTGCGGATGCAGGCCATCACGGCTGACGACGCGGTGGCCCGGCTCGGGGAGCGGTTCCGACTGCGCCGTGCGCGGCCGACGACCGCGCCGGCGGGGCCGGTCATCCCGGCCGGGCCGGTCCCGGACCCGCTGTGACGGCGGAGCCCGTTTCGCCGGTGCCGCGCGAGGCGCGCGGCTACCAGGGCGAGGTCGCCGGGCTGGTGACCCGGATGGTCGGCGCCGGCATCGACGCCGGCGTCGTGGGCCTGGTCCTGCTCCTCGCGTGGCTGGGACTGAACGGGTTGAAGTTCATGGTCGACCCCCGGGGCTTCCAGTTCTCCGGGACGTCCGTCCTGCTCACGCTCACGGCGGCCTTCGTGGTGCTGGTGGTCTACCTCACCGCGGCCTGGGCGACCACCGGCCGGACCTGGGGCAGCCACGTCATGGGCATGCGAGTCGTCGACCGGCAGGGCCGACGGCTGCGGCCGGCGGTGGCACTGCTGCGTGCCCTGTTCTGCGCGTTCTTCCCGATCGGGCTGCTGTGGTGCGGCGCCAACCGGTCCCGACGGTCGGTGCAGGACATCGTGCTGCGCACCAGCGTCGTCTACGACTGGGTGCCCCGGCGGGGAGTCACCCAGGTGCACGTACCGCCCACAGGGTGACCACGGCGGCGACCAGTGCGACGGGCGTGACCAGCGCGGCGTGCAGGTGGAACGTGCGGCCGCTGGCCGGCAGTCCGCGCCGCACCAGGGTCCGCCGCCACAGCAGGTTCGCCAGCGAGCCCGGGTAGGTCAGCCCCGAGCCGACGTTGAGCCCGATGATCGTCGCGAGCACTGCCTCGGTGCCGAGCGGGGCCACCAGCGGCACCAGCAGCAACGTCGCGGGCAGGTTGTTGACCAGGTTGGCGAGCACGGTCGCGACCAGCGCGAGCAGGAGCAGCGTCACCAGTCCGGAGCCGGACGGCAGCAGGTCCTCGACCAAAGCCCCGAGGAACGTGCCGTCGAGCGCGGCCACCACCACGCCCAGGCAGAGCACGAAGATCCCGAACGAGGCATGGGCCGAGTGCGCGGCGGCGACCGGCGTCAGGTGGCCGACCCTGACCGCGCGGACCACCAGCACGACCGCGGCGGCGCCGGCCACCCAGAACGGGTCCAGGCCGTACGCCGACCCGGCGACGAAGCCGGCCAGCATCAGCAGCACGACCACCACGGGGAAGCGGGGGAGGGGCAACGGGTAACCGTTGGTGCGCGGAACCGGAGCGCGGAGGTCGCCGGCGAAGTACAGCCGCACCCCGACGTACTCCACCGCGATCACCACCACCCATACCGGCGCCATCACCGCCAGCCAGCCCGTGAAGGAGAGGTCGACGTCGGGCAGGGCCAGCAGGTTGGTCAGGTTGGAGACCGGCAGCAGGAGGGAGGCCGAGTTGGCCAGCCGCACGCAGGCGTGCACCACCGGCCGCTCGACGGACGAGCCGAGCACCGCCGCGGCCACCACCGGAGTGAGCAGCACGACCGTGGCGTCGAGGCTCAGTGCGGCGGTGATCAGCGAGGCGGCCACGAACGTGACCAGCAGGACCCGTTGCGCATCGCCGCGCCCGGCCCGTCGTACGGCGTCCCCGACGGCGGCGAAGAGCCCCTCGGCCGCACAGGTCTCGGCGACGACGAGGATGGCCGCCAGGAACAGCACCACCGGGAGCATCCGCTCCACCTGGTCGCCGGCGTCGGCGAGCGAGACTGCCCCGACGGCCAGCACCGCCCCCGCGGCGGCCAGGCCGGCGAGCGTCTCGGTGCGTCCGCGCGGGTGCGCGAAGGCGACCGCCAGCAGGCCGGCCAGGGCGGCCACCGCCACCACGTCGAGGAGCACCCGGCGAAGCCTACGGTCGCTAGCCTCGGGTGACATGACCGACCTCGTGGACGACCTGGGCCATCCCGTCCGCCTCGACGGCCGACCGACCCGGGTGGTCTCACTGGTGCCGTCGATCACCGAGTCGCTGGCCGCCACCGTCCCGGACCGGCTGGTCGGCGCCACGGACTGGTGCACGCATCCGGCCGACCTGGACGTGACCCGGGTCCGCGGCACCAAGAACCCCGACCTCGCGGCCGTCGCCGGGCTCGAGCCCGACCTCGTGGTGGCCAACAGGGAGGAGAACCGCGAGCTGGACGTGCGCCGGCTCCGGGAGCGTGGCATCGAGGTGTGGGTGACCGTCACCGAGACCGTCGACCAGGCGCTCGGTTCCCTCGACCGGCTGTTCGGCGAGGTCTTCGACGTCCGCCCGTCGTGGCTGGTCGACGCCCGCGCGGAGTGGACGCCGGTCGGAGAGCAGCGGGGGAGCGCCGCGGTGGCGATCTGGCGCGACCCGTGGATGGTGGTCGGCCGCGACACCTTCACCGGGGACCTGCTCCGGCTGCTCGGGCTGTCGAACGTGTTCGGCGACCACGACGACCGCTACCCCGCGACCACGACCGCGGAGATCGAGGAGCGCCGGCCGGACGTCGTGCTGCTGCCCGACGAGCCGTACGTGTTCACCGCCGCAGACGGTCCCGAGTCGTTCACCCGGCGCACCGCGCTGGTCAGCGGGCGGCTGCTCACCTGGTACGGCCCTTCGCTGGTCGGTGCCCGTCGGTCCCTTTTGCACACCATCGGGGCGGCGCCGTACGATGATTAGTAGGACGTCCTACTAATTTTCAGGGAGCCCCCGTTGAGCGACCTCCACCAGCCGAAGCACCCGGTGCGTTTCGTCACCGCCTCCAGCCTGTTCGACGGCCATGACGCCTCGATCAACATCATGCGGCGCATCCTGCAGAGCCAGGGCGCGGAGGTCATCCACCTCGGCCACAACCGCAGCGTGAGCGAGGTCGTCGACGCCGCCATCGAGGAGGACGTGCAGGGCGTCGCCGTCAGCTCCTACCAAGGCGGCCACGTCGAGTACTTCGAGTACCTCGTGCAGCTGCTGCGCGAGTCCGGTGCCGGGCACGTCAAGGTCGTCGGGGGCGGCGGCGGCGTCATCGTCCCGGCCGAGATCGAGCGGCTGCGCGCCGCCGGCGTCACCATCTTCAGCC
>JBEVFC010000200.1:0-4485 GCA_040512455.1 Nocardioides sp. | reverse complement strand
GCCGACCTCGACGGTCTCGTCCTCCTCAGCCTTGATCTCGAGCAGCGTGCCCGCCACGGGGGAGGGGATCTCGGTGTCGACCTTGTCGGTGGAGACCTCGAGCAGCGGCTCGTCGACCGCGACGCTGTCACCGACCTGCTTCAACCAACGGGTGACGGTGCCCTCGGTGACGGATTCGCCGAGGGCCGGCAAGGTGACTTCGGTGGCCATGGGTGTCCTTTGCTTCTCAGGTCGGTGCGGTCAGGAGTGCGCGTGCAAGGGCTTGCCGGCAAGGGCCATGTGGGCCTCGCCGAGGGCTTCGTTCTGAGTCGGGTGGGCGTGGGCCAGGGGCGCCACGTCCTCGGCGTACGCCTCCCAGTTGTAGATCAGCTGGGCCTCGCCGATGAGCTCGCCGACGCGGGCGCCGACCATGTGGACGCCGAGCACCGGGCCGTCCTTCTGACGGACCAGCTTCACGAAGCCCTGGGTCTTGAGGATCTGGCTCTTGCCGTTGCCGGCCAGGTCGTAGGTCACGGTCTCGACCTCGCCGTGGATCTCGCGGGCCCGGTCCTCGTTGAGGCCGACGGAGGCGATCTCGGGGTCGGAGTACGTCACCCGCGGGATCCCGGCCTCGTCGATGGCCGGCGGCTCGAGCCCAGCGATCTCCTCGGCCACGAACACGCCCTGCTGGAAGCCGCGGTGGGCCAGCTGCAGGCCGGGCACGATGTCGCCCACGGCGAAGACGCCGTCGAGGTTGGTGCGGCAGCGCTCGTCGGTCTTCACGAAGCCACGGTCCATCTCGACGCCGACCTCGGCGTACCCGAGCCCGTCGGTGGACGGGCCGCGACCGACGGCGACGAGCAGCATCTCGGCCTCGATGACGGTGCCGCCCTGGACGGTGACCTTCACCCCGGAGTCGGTGGTCTCGACCGACTCGAACGGGGTGCCCGTGTGGAAGGCGATCTTGCGCTTGCGGAAGGCCCGCTCGAGGGCCTTGGAGACGGCCTCGTCCTCGGCGGCGACGAGCCGGGGGAGGGCCTCGACGATGGTGACCTCGGCGCCGAAGGAGCGCCACACGCTGGCGAACTCGCAGCCGATGACGCCACCGCCCAGCACGATGACCGAGGCGGGGACGCGCTCCAGCCGGAGCGCGTGCTCGGAGGTGAGGACCTTCTCGCCGTCCACCTCGAGGCCGGGCAGCGACCTGCTGTAGGAGCCGGAGGCGAGGACGACGTTCTTGCCGGTGTACGTCGTGCCGGCGACCTCGACGGTGTTCTTTCCGGTGAGCCGGCCCTCGCCCTCCACGACGGTGATGCCGCGGGACTTGATCAGACCGGTGAGGCCCTTGAAGAGCCGGGAGACGACGCCGTCCTTGTAGGAGTTCACGCCGGCCATGTCTATGCCCTCGAACGCGGCCTTGACGCCGAACTGCTCGGACTCGCGAGTGTTGTCGGCGACCTCGGCCGCGTGCAGGAGCGCCTTGGTGGGGATGCAACCGACGTGGAGGCAGGTGCCGCCGAGGTTGCCCTTCTCCACCAGCGCGACGCTCAACCCGAGCTGGGCCGCGCGGAGGGCGCAGGCGTAGCCACCGGAACCGGCGCCCAGGATCACGATGTCGAACTCGTTGCCGGTCTGCGACGTGGTCGCCTCCGTCACGCTGTCCCTCCACTCCCGATCGGTCACAACGACGCCCATCTTTGCACTAACTCTCACGCTGTCCACACCGCCCTTGCGTCACACTGGAGCCATGGGATTGTTCGATCGTTTCCGCAGCCGCTCCCGCGTACGCCGTCCGGGGGGCACCAGGGACCGCACGGGGTCGACCACCGTGCGCGCTTCCGACGCGGCCGACGCCGACCACCTGCGCGACTTCGTGACCACCCGACGCGGGGTCGAGGGCTTCGTCGAGCCCCGTACCGCGGTCAGCGACGTGACCCTGCTGCTGGTCGCCCACGACGGTGAGTGGACCCGCCGCCGGGTCCCGTCCGTCCAGTGGGCCCACAAGTTCGCGAACCAGTACCAGGTCCCGTCGTACGACGCCGCCGTCGTCGGCATCCCCCAACGCATGCGCGACTACAACCGCCGCATGAAGAACCAGTGACCACCCCCGCCGAAGTGTGAGTTCTTGCGCTGAATACGCGTACGCCCACGCGCAGGGCGTGGGAACCTGCCGCGATGGAGCCCAAGCCTAGGATCGCCCTCCTCATCGACGCCGACAACGCGCCCGCGCGTCAACTGACCACGGTCCTCGACGACCTCGCGCGCATCGGCGAGTGCAACATCCGACGCGCCTACGGGAACTGGGATGCTCCGAACCTCAAGGGTTGGAAGGACTCATTGCACGGGAATGCGATACGACCCATCCAGCAGTACGCGCTGACTGTTGCCAAGAATGCGTCCGATATGGCCCTCGTCGTGGATGCCGTCGATCTGCTCCATCGAGACCGACCGTCGGGCTTCGCGATCGTCTCGAGCGACTCCGACTTCACACCGCTGGTCATGTACCTGCGCGAGCGCGGTGTAGACGTCTACGGCTACGGAAACCGCAACACCCCGGAGGCCTTCAGCAGTGCCTGCTCCAAGTTCCTGTTCCTCGATGGACCCGTGGGTGAGACGCCAGACGAGAACGAGGTCGCGGAAGTGGTCACGGTGACGCCCCGCCCCAGGAAGACGAAGACGGAGCTTCGCCAGGACACGGCCCTGCTCCGACTTTTGCGAGGGGCGATCGCCGCGACTTCCGACGAAACCGGTTGGTCCCGCGCCTCCGCGATCGGACAGCACATCTCGAATCAGTCCCCCTTCGACGCCCGCAACTTCGGCTACCCGAGACTCACAGATCTGATGCGAGCGACTGAGCTGTTTGACTGCCGCGAAGACGGCACGCCAGCGATCGCGTTCAAGGACAAGCGTCAGACCAAGTCCACGTAGAGCATGCCGCGGGCCGACATGGCCAGGTTGTGCCCTCAGGCCAGCGACTCGACGTACTCCACCAGCGTCGCGATCCCGAAGCCCGTGCCGCCGTTCGGCGTGTAGCCGTGCACGGCGCCGGGGTTGAAGCCCGGGCCGGCGATGTCGATGTGGCCCCACGGGATGCCGTCGACGAACTCGCGCAGGAACGCGGCGGCGTACAGCCCCCCACCCCAGCGCACCCAGTCGTGCTGGGCGATGTCGGCGACCTTCGAGCTCTTGACCCGCTCGTTCATCTCGTCGGGGATCGGCATCGGCCAGACCGACTCGCCGGCGGCGGCCGCGGCGACGCAGATCGCGTCGCGGATCTCATCGGTGCCCATGATCGCGGCGACCCTCTCGCCGAGCGCGACGACCATGTGGCCGGTCAGGGTGGCGATGTCGAGGATGACGTCCGGCCTCGCCTCGGTGGCCATCACCAGCGCGTCGGCCATGATCAGCCGGCCCTCGGCGTCGGTGTTGGTCATCTCGACGGTGGTGCCGCCGCGCATGGTGAGCACGTCACCGGGGCGCATCGCGGCGCCGGAGATCATGTTCTCCGCCATCGGGGCGTACGTCGTGACGGCGATCGGGAGCCCGAGCTGGGCGATGAGGAAGGTCGCCTGGACGGCAGCGGCGGCGCCGGCCATGTCCTCCTTCATGTGCAGCATCGAGGCCGGCGGCTTGATCGTGTAGCCGCCCGAGTCGTAGGTGATGCCCTTGCCGATGATGGCGATGTGCTTCGTGGCGCCCTCGGGCGCCCACGTCAGCTTCACCATCCGCGGCGGGCTCGCGGAGCCGCCACCCACGGCGAGGATGCCGCCGCAGCCCTCATCGGCAAGCTGCTTCTCGTCCCACACCTGGATGCCGATCTTCGGGGCGCCACGGCCCTTGGTGACCTCCTTGTGCTGCGCCACGATCGCGTCAGTCATCGTCGGCGGGTTCAGGTCGCTCGCCGGCAGGTTGACCCAGCGCCGCGCGGTGTTGACGCCGGCGGCCAGCAGCTGCGCCCGCTCGAACGCCGTGGTCGCCTCGCCCTGCCGCGCGATGCTGCTCAGCACCACCCAGTCGACGGGCTCCTTGGTGTTCTCGGCGGAGTCCTTCTTGTAGTCGTCGAAGCGGTACCCGCCGAGCACCAGTCCCTCGGTCACTGCCCGCACCAGCTCCGGGGTGTCCGCGGGCAGCGCCACCGCGACCGACGCGGCGTTGGCGACCGAGCGTGCGGCGACGCCGGCTGCCCGCCGTACGGCGTCCGCGTCGGCCTTGGCCTCGTCGCCCAGGCCGACCAGCACCAGCAGCGGCGAGCTGATCGTGCCGGCGGTGGGGACCTTGACGGTCTCGCCGGCCTTGCCCGTGAAGCCCAGCGTCTGGAGCAGGGGACGGAACTTGCGCCCGAAGGCGTCGGCGACGTCCTGCGCGCCGGGCACGACCGACGGACCCTTCTTCGAGGTGGTGACCCCGACGACCACGGCGTCGGCTCGGGTCTTGGCGGGGCTGGCGCTGCGGAGGGTGTACGTCGTCACCCACGGCACTCTAGACGGCTGGCGGCTGCGCGTGACG
>JBEVFC010000108.1:0-4456 GCA_040512455.1 Nocardioides sp. | reverse complement strand
GGCTGGGAGAGGAACGTAGGTTGGCGATGTGCCCATCACACCCATCAACCCGCCGGGGCTCTTCCGTCCGTACGCGAACTACGCGCACGCGGTGTCGGTCCCTGCCGGGGCACGCACCCTGTACGTCAGCGGTCTCAACGGCTACGAGTTCGACGGGGTCACGATGCCGCTCGACTTCGAGGGCCAGGCGAAGCTGGTCTGGCGTCACCTCAATGTGCTGCTCGGCGCGGCCAACATGGAGTTCGACGACCTCGTGTCGCTGCGCTTCTATCTGGCCTCGGCAGCGGATGAACCGGCCAACCTGGCGTTGCTGGCCGCCCACCTGGGCGACCACGTCAGCGCCCGGACCGTGGTGTGCCAGCAGCTCCTCGAGCCCGAGTGGTTGATCGAGCTGGAGGCGATCGCAGCCAAGGTGGACCCGATCTAGGACTCCCGCATTGAGCCGGGCGGGGGCGCTGCGGTCGGCACCGTCGTCGGACGCTTCCGCGGTCTCGGCTGCGTCCTGGGTGCATAGCGGCGAAGGATGGGCCTCGCCCCGACCCCTCCCACGCGGTTCAGCCGCCGAGCAGCAGCTTGGTGTCGGCCGCCTCGATCACCCGTTGGACATGGAGGCCCCGCCGGACGTCGAGCTCATGCGCTTCGCCCGTGCGCACGGCGCCGGCGAACTCGGCGAACATGGCGCCGTAGTCGGCCCTGGTCTCCGCGCCGGAACAGTCGACGAGCGTGGCGCCGTCCGGTCCGAAGAACTCGAACTCGGCGCGGTCGTGGTCGAGCCCCGGGTCGGCGCCCAGGAACGACTCCGATGATCCCCGCAGGTGGTGCTCCAGCTTCAGTTTCACCAAGCCGCCCGCGTCCTCACCGGCGTCCACCTCGACGATGGACCCGAGGGCGGCGTCGAGGAGGTCGACTACGTGTGGGCCGACGTCGAGGAGCAGACCGCGCTCGCGTCGCCACTGGCTGGTCCGCCGTGGCGGCTCCTTCCGAGCCCGGATGACTCGTCCCCTGGCCGACTGCGGCGGCGTGAGCGGCGCCAGCTCCTCGAGGAAGAGCCGAACCGTCTCGGTATAGCGCCAGGTGAAGGCGACCTGCGAGACCACGCCCGAGGCGACCACCGCCTTGGTCAGGTCCTCGGCGCTGTCCAGGTCCCAGCCGATCGGCACCTCCAGCAGGACGCTCTTGCCGAGCCTGGCCGCAAGGCTCGCCAGCTCGCTCTGGGCAGCCGGTGGGACGGCGAAGGAGACGGCGTCGCAGTTGCCGAGCAGATCACGGAACTGGGCGAAGGCTCGAACGCCGTGCTGGCGGGCCAATGCCTCGACGGCGGCGCTGTCGCGTGCCCACACGCCGACGAAGTCGATCTCCGGCGACTCCGCCAGCGCGACGGCGTGCACCTCAGCGGCTCGTCTGCCCGCTCCTGCAAGTCCCACAGCCACCGCCACCCGTCGAGGCTATGGCCGCGGACCTCGGCGATCATCCCGTATCTAGGTGAGATCCCGAGGACCCGCCTGGCGACCAAGAGCATCTCGCGTTCGGCGCCGCGTTCCGCTGGCCCCCTCGAGGTGCTCCGACCTAAGGAGACTCCCCGAGCTTCTCCAGCAGCGCGTCCCGGCGACGCTCGAGCTCGGCCGCCAGCGCCTCGAGCTCCTCGGCCTGCGTGATGATCGCCGTTCGCTCCTCGGTGTCCATCGGACCCGCATCAGCCAGCCCGGTGCGCAGTTCGCGTGCCCGCCGAAGCAGCTCGGACCGTTGGGCTTCGACGCGGTCGAGGTCGGCGCGCAGCTCCGCCTCTGGCTGTTGCCCCGCCGGCGTTGCATCTGATGCGGTCATGCCGCTCGTCCCTCTCACTTCGGCTGCCTCGACTGCGGCGGCCCGTCGTCTCGGTTCGGCCGGACACCGTTCAGAACCGTGGGGGTGACGTCCCGGGTGGCCGGCCGAGAAACACCGCCCGCGACTCTTTCAGCCAGTCCTCCAACGGTCGAGGCTGTCGGCCGCCGATGTTCTGAACGGTGTCGGTGACCTCGTCCATGGCGCCATCGCGGATCCACTCGAAGAGCTCCATGCGTCCGTCCGCCTGCCACGCCGACATGCCGCTCTGCGCCAGTGACGAGCGTGCGGCCTGCGGAGCGACGTCGGCGTACTCCACGGTCCGGGCGAAGACGGACGAGATGCGCGCCGCGACGGCGTTGTAGTCCAGCGCCTCCGGTCCGGTGAGCACGAACACGTCGCCGTCGTCGGCCTGGGCATCGCCGGTGAGGATGGCCGTCGCGACATCGGCGACGTCGCGCGCGGCCACCATGCAGACCCGGGCGGGACCCGCCGGAAGGGAGATCAGCGCCTCGTCGCGGACGCTGTCCGCCGACCACAGCAGGTCCTCCATGAACAAGGTGGGCGCCAGGTAGGACACCGGGAGGCCAGTGCGATCCAGGTGGGCGGCAACCAGTCGATGGCTCTGCATGAAACGGACGGCGCAGTCCGGGTCCTGGAAGCCGTCGTAGGCCACCTTCAGCACGCGTGGTCGGCGGCCGGAGGTGACCAGGGCGTCGACGAACAGGATCTCGAGCTCGGCCTGGGTCTCGCCGTCCGGGCTGAGCAGGAACACCTGGTCGAAGTCCTCGAGCCGGTGTGGGGGCGGCGGGTCGTCGTAGGTGGCGACCACATGCTCGATGCCCGGCGGCAGGTCGACGGCCTTGGCCTCGATCCGGACCATGGCGGTCGTCGGCGTGCCCGCGTCCCGGAGGTTCTCGAGCAACCGATATCCCACGTTGCCGGTGGCACCAGTCACGAGGATCACGATCCCGGAGGCGACGAGGTGCCCCCACGCCACCATGGATGTCCGCGGTGGGTCATGCCGGGCTCAACCGTTCCCCGACTGCCCTGAGTCCGACTGCCCTGAGTCCGACTGCCCCGTCTGCGCTGAGTCCTGTCCCGCGGCGTCCGGCGCCTCGACGAACCCGGGGAGGGCCCTGACCACCTCGGGCGGCAGGGCCAGGCCGTCCTGGTTGGCGGGATTGACCGCCAGCCACAGGTTCTCCGTCGGCCAATTGGCGGCCAGCTCCACGAGCGGGATTCGGAGCGCGGTCGTGAGATCCGCCCCGGCGGCCCGCAACGCCTCCTCCGAGGTGAACACCGGGACGTACTTCGTGCCGTCCTGCTCGATCACCGGGAGAGCGATCGCGCCCTCCGGCGTCTCCTCGCCCTCGGGCGGGGCCTGCTGCGGCAGGAGGGCGATGCTGGTGGCGAGCTCGCCGAGCAGCGCCTGCGGGTCGGCCACCCGCGCGCCGGGACCGGCATCGGCCGGGCCTTCGCCAGGGGCGTCGTCGGGGGCAGCGCCAGCCTCAGCGACCCGGTCGTCCGGTTCCGAGGTGCTCATGGGTCGTTCCTCTCGCGGAGAACTTCACTGGCAGCCGACGCTAGCCCGGCCACGGCGCTGGGACATCACGTGTTCGGGGGATGCGCGCGTCCAGCCACGCCGCACGGCGGGTGTACCCGGAGGAGTGCCCGTCACCGTTGGGGCCTCCGGCACAGCCCCGTGGCGCCGCGGCCGCCGCCAACCGCGGCTATTTCCCTGCACGCGGTCAGGGCGTACCGTCAGCCGTGCTGGTCCCCCCCTGGGCTGCTCAACGAGGTCGTCGGCGTGGGGAGGGAGCATGGAGTACTGGATCGATGGCGACGAGAGGCATCGCTGGCTGAGGTTCGCGGCCGGCGTCGCGGTCGGGGCGCTCCTCGTCGGGCTGATCTGGCTTGTGCAGTGGCGGACGACCGATGGGTCGGGCGAGGACCCGCCGACCGAGGCCCGTGCGCAGACGACGGTCGGCGAGGGGCAGGCCGGCCCGGAGCGATCCCCCGACCGCTCGTCCGACCGCTTGACCCGTTGCCAAGAGGTCTTCGCGGCCCAGGATGCGCCGATTCGGGCTGCGCGCCCCTCGCTCTCACAGTGGCAGATCCACGTCGGCGCGATGAACGAGCTGGTCACCGGCGCCATCACCCTCGAACAGGCGACGGAGTTCTGGGATGACACCCGGGTAGCGGCGGACAGGCGGTTGGCGCGCTACGAAGCCGCTGCCGCGGAGTACGACCAGAGAACCGCACGGTGCCCGAGAACAGGCGCCGAGACTTTGACACCGGCCGAGGCCCAGTGCGCCAGGGCCGTGGCAGCGCGAGGTCGGGCGCTTGCCGAGGCCTCCATCTCGCTCGCCACGTGGCGGGCGCATGTCCACCACATGGAGATGCTGCGCATGGGCGAGATGTCGCCCGCGGAGGCAACAGAGCTCTGGCTGGCCAGCTGGAAGCAGGGGGTGCGGGAGTTGAGGGCCTACGGCACCGCAGCTCGCGCGGCCGAGGAGCGGACCTGCTGACCCGGTGGGCTGGGTCAGGGTGTCCGGTGATCCTCCGGGATGCCCCCGTCCGAAGGCCCCAGGATGGCCCCCTCGGAAGGCTCCCGGTCGAGCGGTCTTTCGCG
>JBEVFC010000103.1:0-6910 GCA_040512455.1 Nocardioides sp. | reverse complement strand
GGAGCTGCGGGCCGGCTTCGCCGAGTCCGGGGTCGAGGTGTCGGACGCGGAGGTCCGTCAGCTCGCCGACGCGATCGAGACCGAGCACGGCTCGGTCTCCGCGAGAGACGTCCTGAGCTCGTGAGCGCGCGGTGAGCGGGCCGGACGAGGACCACCAGCGCCCCACAGGTGTCGACGACGCCACCGTCGAGGCTCTGGGCAGGCTCTCCGAGGCGCTCGAGGTGGTCGAGGAGGCCCGTGGGCTCCTGTACGCCTTCCACCGGCGCTGCGGGACCGCCGACCTGACGCTGGGCGACGCCGTCGACCAGCTCCGCGACGCCGGGCACACCGAGCTGGCGAGCCGGCTGCAGCGCGACATCGTCGGGCGCAACGTGCTGCCGGGACGCTGGACGTTCCAGATCATGGAGGACTACGACGACACGTACTGGTCGGTGCTGCGGGACGCCGAGCGCGACGTGCGGGAGCGGCTGACCGCCGGCCGCCGGCACCTCGCCGAGGCGGAGCTCAAGGAGCAGCGGCGGACACACGGTCACCCGGACCACACCGCCACGCCCGACTGAGCAGTCAGAACGGCAGCAGCACGTCGGCCAGGCTGGCCAGGTCGGGGTCGACCGACTTGACCCGGTGGTTGAGCGCCAGCAGCGCCGACAACGGGTCCAGAGGCTCGGTGTCGCGCTGGAGGTCCGGATCCCACGCGGCGGTCAGCACACCGCCGGACACGGTGACCCGCACCACTGCCGGCAGCCCGCCGACGTCGAGCCGGAAGGTGCGATCGGTCCCCGCCCGCTCCGGGTCGAGCCAGCCGGGCATCACCGCCAGGAAGGCGCGCAGTGCCAGAGCGGCGTGGGGCGAGGGAGCCTCCTGGCGGACACCGAGGGCCCGCGCGATGTCGTGGCCGTGCACGACGAGCTCCGCGAGCAGGGCCCCGAACGCGTCGAGAGCCCGGACCTGGGTGCCGGCGTGGAACGGGATCAGCGTGTCGCCGTCGCGCACCTGCGCGAGCACCCGACGCGCGACGACCTGGGTGTCACGGGCGATCTCCATGCCCAGCGTGACCGGGTCGCGCAGGTCGACCGCACTCAGGGCCATGGCATTCAGCACGGCGGTCTCGGCGGGCGTCGCGCTCCGGCGGCGGTCACCGAGCGCGCGCCGTACGACGGTCAGCACGTGGGCCGCGGTCTCCGCGACGTTCCAGTCCAGGCCGGGCACCGGCGTGGTGGCGTGCCCGGGACCGGACACGTGCAGGAGCCGCGCCAGCGCGAGGCCGTCTGCCTCGATGGCATCGGCCAGGGCGTCACGGTTCGTGATCCCGACCGTGCGGAGGTCGTCGCTCATGGGAGTCAGCATGGCACCGACCGGCCCGGCGATCACCCCGTTCGGTCGTCGCTGGGGAGGAACGACCAGCTCTCGGTGTCCTGCCGGACACCGGGTTTGACGTACCGCGCGCGGAGCACGCCCTCGAACCGGTAGCCCGCGCGCTTCGCGACGCGCTTCGACGCGGTGTTCTCGACCGAGATGAGCAGGAAGATCCGCTGCATGCCCTCCGCCACCGCCCACGCGGTGAGCTGCCGGAGCGCCTCCAGCGCGACGCCGCGGCCCCGGGACCCGGGCACCACGGCATAGCCGAGCTCCGCGGTGCGGGCCTCCCGGTCCACCATCGGTGCCACGGCGATGCCGAGGAAGGTCCCGTCGTCGTCGACGACCGCGAAGTTCGCCCGGTTGGGCCGGTGGTCGTCGTACCGCCGGCGCCAGGTCTCGGCGAACCCCGGCGGCACCGGCTGGGGGAGCGGCGTGAACCGGGCGATCTCGGCGTCGGCGAGCATCGCGGTGAACGCCGCGTCGTGCTCCTCGCCGAACGGCACCAGCCGGACCGTGGTCATCCGCGCAGCCTAGGGCGTGACCTCCGTCGTCCTGGCCCGTTTGTCCTGCTGAGCCGCCCGTTCACCCGAGGAGAGCCCGTGTCGCCAGCCCGCAGCAGCACCGCCGCCGTCCGCCGTCTGGCCGCTGCCCTGGTCGTCGTCGGCGCCCTGGTCGCCGGGGTGACCGCGGCGTCGAGCCTCGGGACGTCGTACACGTTCCCGACGGCGACCCCGAAGGCCGACTGCGGTCCGGGTGCGCGACCGGAGACGTCGTACCAGGGTCGGGTGCCGACCGCGGACTACACCAGCGGTCGGGTCGAGCGCGGCTACCAGTGCAACGCCCGCCAGGTCAGCCACCACGGGGACACCGGGGGCTTCAAGGTGCTGCGCTACCGCGACCGCGGCGGCCGGACCTGTGCGTTCTACGACTCCACGCTGCTGTTCCCCAAGGACGTGCTCGTCAACTCCGTCACGGGGCTCGGCACCGTCGTGCTCGACATGGACGACCCGGCGAGGCCGCGGCGGACCACCACGCTCACCTCGCCCGCGATGCTGAGCCCGCACGAGTCGCTGCTGCTCAACAAGAAGCGCGGCATCCTCGCCGCGGTGCTCGCCAACCCGCGCACCAACGCCGGCATCGTCGACCTGTACGACGTGCGGTCGAACTGCCGCCAGCCGCGACTGCTGTCCAGCACTCCGACCGGCCTGCTCGGCCACGAGAGCGGCTTCTCGCCCGACGGGCGCACGTTCTGGACGGCGAGCGCGGGGGAGTCGCTGGCGGCGATCGACATCGCCGACCCGACGGCGCCGACGACGATCTTCACCCAGTTCGGCATCACGTACCACGGCCTCCGGCTCTCGGACGACGGCCGGACGATGTACGTCGCCAACATCGGCAACTCGAGCCCGAGCGCCGACACCCGGGGCGGCCTGCGCATCCTCGACGTCAGCCAGGTGCAGGACCGCAAGACCGACCCGCAGGTGAAGGTGCTCGCCGACCTCGACTGGCGCGAGCGCTCCATCCCGCAGGTCAACGAGCCGTTCAGCCGGAACGGGCACCGGTACCTCCTCGAGATCGACGAGTACGCCGACTACTCGGCCAGCACCGTCACCGACCCGGGCTCCTCCGCGGTCGGGGCCGCCCGGATCATCAACATCGACAACCCGCGCCGGCCGGTCGTCGTCTCGGACATCCGGCTCAAGGTGCACCAGCCGAAGCAGCGCAACGGCGACCAGAAGCTCGACCCGGGAGCCCAGGCTCCCGTGCAGGGGTACGCCGGCCACTACTGCTCGGTGCCCAAGCGCAAGGCTCCGAAGCTCGTCGGCTGCTCGATGATCCTGTCCGGCCTGCGCATCTTCGACATCCGCGACGTGCGGCACCCGAAGGAGGTCGCCTACTTCAACCGGCCGCTGCCGCTCGGCGGTCGCCCGACCAACCCCGAGGCGATGGGCGCCTTCGCGATGTCGCAGCCCGCGTGGGACGCCGGCCGGCGCTCGGTCTGGTACACCGACGGCAACACCGGCTTCTACGTCGTGAAACTGACGAACGGCGTCGGCAGGCTGCTCGACTGAGGACGGAACGGCGGCACCTCAGTCCTGGCCCTTGTCCTCCGCGGTGAACACGGGGAGGCCGGCCCGGCAGGTGGCCTCCACCCGGGTACGCCGGTCGCCGTCCCCGCTCTCGAACTCGACCCGCAGCCGGTCGGGACCGGTGTCGTCGACCTCGACGCCGTACCCGCTGCTGGGGACCGCCCCGGTGAGCCGCACCGCGGCGCCCCGGCACTCGGCGGAGACCACCCCTGCCGGGCCCTGCCAGCTGCGCCGGGCGGTCGTCTCGGGCGTCGAGGGGGAGGAGGCGGTGTGCGAGGGCGAGGCGCTCGGGGAGCGGCTCGGTGACCGGCTCGGCGTCGGCGAGGAAGCGGGCGACCGCGGCGCGGACTGCTCGGCCGCCGGCAGCGCGTCGTCGCCGCCGGCGACACCCCGCCCGGCGCGGGAGATCACCGCCCAGACGAGGCTGGCGCAGACGGCCACCACCACGACCCAGGCCACCACCGCCAGCGCCACGTCACGCCGAGCCCTCATGCCGTCATCCTCGCATCGGAACGTCCTGCCGACGGAACGCCGCCACGCGCGTTAGCGTGCGGGACATGACGAGCATCCTCGTGGTCGAGGACGACGAGGCGATCCGCAACGCGTGCCGCCGGGGCCTCACCGAGCGGGGGTACGCCGTCGCGACCGCGGCCACCGGCATGCTGGGGCTGGAGCAGGTGCTCGGCAGTCCCCCGCAGGTGGTGCTGCTCGACCTCGGCTTGCCCGACGTCGACGGCCTCGCCCTGATCTCGATGATCCGCGCGACCTCCCGCGTCCCGATCATCGTGATCACCGCACAGGACGACGACCCGACGATGGTCCGGGCCCTGGACGGCGGCGCCGACGACTACGTGGTGAAGCCGTTCGGGACCGACCAGCTCGCGGCCCGGATCCGGGCCGTGCTGCGGCGCACCGGCGGTCCCGACGGGCCACCGGAGCCGGTGCGGGTGGGTGACCTCGTGATCGACGAGCGCGCCCGGACCGCGACCCTCGCGGGGGAGCCGCTGGAGCTGGCCCGCAAGGAGTTCGACCTGCTGCTGGCGCTCGCCTCGCGGCCCGGCGAGGTGGTCACGAAACGGGAGCTGCTGGCCGACGTCTGGCAGGACGCCTACGGCGGGTCCGACCGGACCGTGGACGTGCACCTGTCGTGGCTGCGCCGGAAGCTGGGGGAGTCCGCGGCGGAGCCGCGCTACCTGCACAGCGTGCGCGGGGTCGGTGTCCGGCTCGTCGACCCCGGCCGCGGCCGCGGCTAGGACCTCGGGCATGCGACGTCGCATCTCATGGCTGGTCATCGCGACCACCTCCACCGTGGTCGTGTCGTTCGTGGTGCCGCTCTGCCTGCTGGTGCGTACGATCGCCGAGGACCGGGCGATGGCGGCGGCGGACCAGGAGGCCCGCAGCGTGGCAATCCTGGTCGCCGGCATCGCGGACGAGGCTGCCCTTGCCGAGGTCGTGGACGGGCTGGACCGCCGCGGCGCGGCCCGGACCGGCGTCCTCACCCCGTCCGGGACGGTGCTCGGCTCGGGTGACGTGTCGGCCGACGATCCCGAGGTGCAGCGCGCCCGCGCCGGTGAGGCGTTCACGGTCGTGGACGACGACGGCGGCCGGGTGCTGCTCCCCGTGGTCACCGGCGAGGAAACGGTGGTGGTCCGCAGCAGCGTCGCGCCCGAGGACCTTCGTCGCGGGGTCACAGCAGCCTGGCTCGGGATCATCGGGCTGGGCGTTCTGCTGCTGGCCCTGGGTGCCGCCATCGCGAACCGGCTCGGGCGCCGGATCAGCGAGCCGTTGCTCGACGTCGCGGATGTCGCGCACCGGCTCCGCGAGGGCGACCTGTCCGCGCGCGCGGAGGTGCGGGGCACCGAGGAGACCGTGGAGCTGGCCCGGGCCCTCAACGGCCTGGCCGAACGCACCACCGAGCTGCTCGCCGAGGAGAGGCTGGCCGTGGCGGACCTCTCGCACCGCTTGCGCACGCCGGTCACGGCGCTGCGCCTCGACGCGGAGGCCGTGTCCGACGCCGCCGTGGGCGAGCGCCTCCAGGAGCACATCGGGGTGCTCCAGCGCAGCATCGACGCGATCGTGCGGGAGGCGCGCCGACCGGTCCGCACCGACCTGCCCGCAAGCGCGGACGCCGTCGCCACGGTCCAGGAACGGGTCGACCACTGGCGCGCGCTCGCCGAGGACCAGGGCCGGCGTACCGACGCCCGGCTGGCCGCCGGCCCGCTGATGGTGGCGGTGGCCAGGGACGACCTCGCGGACCTCGTCGACGTGCTCATCGACAACGTCTTCGCCCACACCGCCGAGCCGGCGGCCTTCGCGGTGCACCTCGACCGGCTCGACGGCTCCGTCCGGCTGGTCGTGGAGGACGAGGGGGACGGCCCGACGCTGCCCGCCGGAGAGCGGCAGGGCTCGACCGGACTGGGCCTCGACGTCGCCCGTCGTACGGCGGCCTCGTGCGGCGGGCGGCTCACCTTCGCGCCCCGACCCGGTGGCGGGACCCGGGTCGAGGTGCTGCTGCCGCTGCTGCCCGGCTGACACCGGCTCAGTCGTCGTCGTGGTCGTCGCCGCCGTGGTGGCCGTCGTCGTCCCCGTCGTCACCACCGTGGTGGTGGCCGTCCTCGCCCTCGCCGCTGTGGTGCCTCCCGTCGTCGTCCTCGTCGTGGTCGTCGTGGTCGTCACGGGCCCGGACACCGTCGTCGTCGCCGGTGTGCCGACCGTGGTGCCGGCCGTCGGGGGCGGTGGTCGTCGGTGTGGCCGAGGGCGTGGCGGTGGGGGCGGCCACGGGTGCGGCCGGGCTCGGAACCACGACCGTGCGCGTCACGGTCGTCACGCAGCGGCGGCCGCGGAGCTCGGCGGGCGGGCGGCAGGGAGCCAGCCCGGGTGGCTCGGCGCGCGGGGTCTGCGTCGCCACGTCCACCGCCGCGGGTTGCGGAGCGGTGGGTTCGGGCGCGACGACCTGGTAGGCGGTGACGGCGCCGACCGTCCCGGCGCCGAGGGCCGCGACGGCGGCGAGGGCTGTGGAGATGCTCATGGCGTCAGCACACCCCGGCCGGTGCTATGCCCGTGTCGTGGGAACGTCAAGAACGGGTCAAGGACTCCCTTGATGCTTTCTTGACGCCGGGATGACGCGGCCTTGCCGACCGACCGGCGAGGGTCCTGGCAT
This sequence comes from Nocardioides sp., assembly GCA_040512455.1. Classification (GTDB taxonomy): domain Bacteria; phylum Actinomycetota; class Actinomycetes; order Propionibacteriales; family Nocardioidaceae; genus Nocardioides. The sequence continues at coordinate 301 of JBEVFC010000103.1, read as the reverse complement.
GAGCTACACGAGCAGGGACCGCGACCGTGGACGCCGCGCGGTGGTCGCCGCCACCGGCGTCGGTGCCGTCGGCGCCCTCACCGCGACCGGCTGGCTGATGGGGGCCGCCGCGTCGGACTTCGCCGCCCAGCAGGCCGCCCGGCAGGCCGACCCGACCAGCGCCGACCCGGCGGCCGACGCCCCGACGACCACTGCCCCGGGCGGCAGGCGGGAACGGCCCTACGTCACCCGGGTCACGGTGCGCTACGTCACCGCGGCCGGCGCCGTGTCGCCGGCCCCGGGTCCGGGCGGCGCGCTCACC
>JBEVFC010000235.1:0-5181 GCA_040512455.1 Nocardioides sp. | reverse complement strand
TACGTCTGCGCGATCGTCGCGTCGCTGGTGATCGGCAAGCCGGTGAAGTGGATGGAGGACCGCACCGAGAACCTCGTGTCCACCGGGTTCGCCCGCGACTACGTCATGCGCGGCGAGATCGCGGCCACCAAGGAGGGCAGGATCCTCGCGATCCGCACCCACGTGCTCGCCGACCACGGCGCCTTCAACGGCACCGCGGCACCGGTCAAGTACCCCGCCGGCTTCTTCGGTGTCTTCACCGGCAGCTACGACCTCGAGGCGGCGTACTGCTCGATGACCGCGGTCTACACGAACAAGGCACCCGGTGGGGTCGCCTACGCGTGCTCGTTCCGGATCACCGAGGCGGTCTACCTCGTCGAGCGGATCGTCGACTGTCTGGCCTACGACCTGAAGATGGACCCGGTCGAGCTGCGCCGGAAGAACTTCATCCAGCCCGACCAGTTCCCCTACACGAGCAAGACCGGGTGGGTCTACGACTCCGGGGAGTACGAACGCGCGCTCGACCTCGCCCTCGAGCTCGCCGGGTACGACGAGCTGCGGCGCGAGCAGGAGGAGAAGCGCGCGAAGGGCGAGCTGATGGGCATCGGCGTCGCGTTCTTCACCGAGGCGGTCGGCGCGGGCCCACGCAAGGACATGGACATCCTCGGTCTCGGCATGGCCGACGGCGCCGAGCTCCGGGTGCACCCGACCGGCAAGGCCGTGGTCCGGCTGTCCTGCATGAGCCAGGGCCAGGGCCACGAGACGACGTTCGCGCAGATCGTCGCCGAGGAGATCGGCATCCCCCCGGCCGACATCCAGGTCGTCAACGGCGACACCGACCAGACGCCGTTCGGCCTCGGCACGTACGGCAGCCGGTCGACGCCGGTCTCGGGGGCGGCCGCCGCGCTGGTGGCCCGCAAGGTGAGGGACAAGGCGCAGATCATCGCCTCGGGCATGCTCGAGGTGTCCGTCGCGGACCTCGAGTGGCAGAAGGGCTCCTTCCAGGTGAAGGGCGACCCCGGCCGCTCGGTGACCATCCAGGACATCGCGATGCGCGCGCATGGCGCCGGGGACCTGCCCCAGGGCGTGGAGGGCGGTCTGGAGGCGCAGATCTGCTACAACCCGGAGAACCTGACGTACCCGTTCGGCGCCTACATCTGCGTCGTCGACGTCGACCCCGGCACCGCGCAGGTGAAGGTGCGCCGGTTCGTCGCCGTGGACGACTGCGGCACCCGGATCAACCCGATGATCATCGAGGGCCAGGTGCACGGCGGCCTCACCGACGGCGTCGGGATGGCGCTGATGGAGATGATCTCCTTCGACGAGGACGGCAACTGCATCGCCGGCTCGCTGATGGACTACCTCATCCCGACCTCGCTGGAGGTCCCGCACTGGGAGACCGGGCACACGGTGACCCCGTCCCCGCACCACCCGATCGGCGCCAAGGGTGTCGGCGAGTCCGCGACCGTCGGGTCACCGCCGGCCGTGGTCAACGCGGTCCTCGACGCGCTCAAGCCGTACGGCATCCGCCACGCCGACATGCCGCTCACCCCGTCCCGGGTGTGGGAGGCCATGCAGGGTCGCCCGACCCCGCCGATCTGAGGAGCACGCCGGTGACCACCACCCTGTCGGCCACGATGACGGCCCGGGCCGAGGAGCTGCGGACCTCCCGGGTGCCGTTCGTCCAGGCGACCGTCGTCCGCGCCCAGGAGCCGAGCTCGGCGCGTGCCGGTGACCGGGCGATCATCCTGGCCGACGGCTCGATGGAGGGCTTCGTCGGCGGCCACTGCGCCGCCGGCTCGGTCCGCACCGCCGCGCTGGGTGCGCTGGGCTCGGGCGAGAGCCTGCTGCTGCGGGTGCTGCCGGACGGCAACGACACCTTCCCCGAGTCGCCCGGCGCCAGCATCGTGGTGAACCCGTGCCTGTCCGGAGGGGCGCTGGAGATCTGGCTCGAGCCGCTGCTGCCGCCGGCCGTGCTCCACGTCGCGGGCAGCTCACCGACCGCGGAGGCCCTCGCCGGCCAGGCCGACGGCCTCGGATTCGTCGTACGTCGTGACGAGGCCGGCCCGGAGGGCGCCACCGCGGTGGTGGTCGCCACGCACGGCGACGAGGCCGGCCCGGTCCGGGCCGCGCTGGACGCCGGCGTCGGGTTCGTGGGCGTGGTGTGCAGCCGCACCCGCGGGGCCGCGCTGCTCGCCGAGCTGGCCCTCACCGAGGCGGAGGCCGCGCGGGTCCACGTCCACGTCGGCCTCGACATCGGCGCCCGCACCCCGCCCGAGCTCGCGCTGTCGATCCTCGCCGCCGTGGTCCGGGCGGTCCGGGTCGACGGGCTGACCGCGGCCGGGGCGCCGACGGCGCAGCGTCCCGCCGAGGCGGTCGACCCGGTGTGCGGGATGACCGTCACCCTCGGCCCGGACACCGTGCACGCGGTGGTGGACGGCGTCGACCACTGGTTCTGCCACACCGGCTGCCGGACCCGGTTCCTGGAGACCCACGCGTGACCCGGCCGGTCTCGGTCCTGGTGCTCGCGGCCGGGGGATCGCGACGTCTCGGCCGGCCCAAGCAGCTGCTCGACTTCCGCGGCGGCACGCTGCTCGACGCCACCCTGGCGACCGCCCGCGCCGTCGCCGCCGCCCAGGTCGTGGTCGCCCTCGGCGGAGCCGCCGACGAGGTGACCGAGCGGGTCGACCTGGCCGGGGTCGAGGTGGTGCTCAACCCCGACTTCGGTGACGGCTGCGCCACCTCGATCCGCTCCGCCCTGGCCCGGGTCCGTGACGACGTCGCCGGTGTCGTGCTGCTGCTCGGCGACCAGCCGGGGGTCACCCCGGAGACCGTCCACGCCCTCGTCGCCGCCGCCACCGGCCATGCCGTCGGCGTCTGTGCCTACGACGATGCGCCGGGCCACCCGCTGTGGTTCGATCGCAGCATGTTCGCGACGCTGTCGGGCCTGCACGGTGACAAGGCGGTCTGGAAGATCGTCGAGGCGCACGACGACGTGGTGCGCGTCCCGATCGCCGGCCCGGTGCCGCGGGACGTGGACACCTGGGCGGACTACCAGGCGCTGCTCGGAGCCGACGGATGAGCGGCGTACCGGCCTCGGCGGAGGAGGTGCAGCAGCGCTTCGAGGAGCACGGCTACCTCGCCGACGAGGGCATGGCCACCGCGGTGTACCTGACGCTCCGGCTCGGGCTGCCGCTGCTGCTGGAGGGGGAGCCCGGGGTCGGCAAGACCGCCGCCGCCCAGGTGCTGGCGCAGGTCCTCGACGCCCCGCTGGTCCGGCTCCAGTGCTACGAGGGGCTGTCGGCGAGCGAGGCGCTCTACGACTGGAACCACCAGCGCCAGCTGCTCGCCATCCGGGTCGCGGAGTCGCAGCACCAGCGGATCGGCGAGGCCGACCTCTTCAGCGAGGAGTTCCTGATCGAGCGGCCCATCCTGCGCTGCATCCGGCACGCCGGGCCGCGGCCCCCGGTGCTGCTCATCGACGAGATCGACCGCGCCGACGACGAGTTCGAGGCGCTGCTGCTGGAGGCATTGGGCGAGGGCTCGGTGACGGTGCCGGAGCTGGGCACGTTCACCGCCAAGCAGCCACCGATCGTGGTACTCACCTCCAACCGCAGCCGCGAGCTCCACGACGCGCTGCGGCGCCGCTGCCTCTACCACTGGCTGGACTACCCCGAGCGGGAGCGGGTGGTGGCGATCCTCCGCCTCACCGCACCCTCGGCTAGCGTCCCGCTCATCGAGTCCGCGGCGCAGTTCGTCGGCCACGTCCGCTCCCTCGACGTGGACAAGCCGCCGGGGGTGGCCGAGGCCATCAACTGGGTGGCCGCCCTGTCCGCGCTCGGCGCCACCGAGCTGGTGCACGAGGTGGTGGTGAGGACGCTCGGCGCGCTCGCCAAGACCCCCGACGACCGCGACCTGGTCGTCGAGTCCCTCGAGACCCACGCACTCGGCTGACCATGAACGGGCCGGCGGGGGTGCTGCTCGGGGGCGTGGACCGCGCCGCGTTCGTCACCGCGTTCGGCCAGCGGCTGCGGGCCAGCGGGGTGCCGGTGAGCCTGACCGGGCTCGCGGCGTTCAGCGACGCGCTCGCCGCCGGTCACCCGGCACGGGTCACGCAGCTCTACTGGCTGGCCCGGGTCACCCTCGTGCAGCGCCAGCAGGACCTCGCCGGGTTCGACCGCGTCTTCGCCGTGGTCTTCGAGGAGACGGTGCTGGCCACGGACCCGCACGCCCGCCGTACCCGCGTGGAGGACCCGGGCACGGACGACGACGCCTGGCACCCCGTGGGCGGCACGGCAGGGAGTGACGTCGCGGGCGGCGACCTGCCCTGGCACACGCTCCCGCGGACCGTCGCGGCGGAGGAGAACGAGGGCGGACGGGCACTCCCCGAGCTGTTGCCCAGCGCGGTCGCCCGGGTCGCCGACGTCCCGCTCGACGAGCTCGACCCCGACGAGCTGCGGCTGCTGGGCCGCTGGCTGGAGGAGTCGGCGTACCGCTGGCCGACCCGGCGCAGCCGCCGCACCCAGGTGCGTACGTCGGGTGGCCGCGTCGCGCTGCGGGCCACCATCGCCGCGTCCCGTCGCACCGGCTGGGAGCCGCTGCTGCTGCAACACCACCAGGCCGTGCAGCGGCGGCTGACGATCACGCTGGTCACCGACGTCAGCCAGTCGATGCAGAGCCACTCCACGGCGTACCTCCATCTGATGCGGGCCTTCGCCCGGACCCGCCGCGCGGAGACGTTCGCGTTCTCCACCGCGCTGACCAGGCTGACGCCGGCGCTGGTCCACCGGTCGGCCGAGGAGGCGATGGCGCTGGCGGAGGAACGGGTGGTGGACCGGTTCGGCGGCACCCACCTCGCCTCCAGCCTGCGTGAGCTGCTCGTCTCCCGGCACGGGAACGCGGTCCGGGGCGGGGTACTGGTGATCGCCTCGGACGGCTGGGACTCCGACGAGCCGGCCGACCTCGCCGCGGTGATGGCCCGGCTGAGCCGGCGGGCCCGGCGGGTGGTCTGGCTGAACCCGCGGGCCGCGGCGCCCGGCTTCGAGCCCAGGGTGGGGTCGATGGCCGCGGCGTTGCCCTACTGCGACGCGTTCCTGCCGGCGCACACCCTGCGGGAGCTGCCCGAGGTCTTCGACGCGATCACCGGGGTCAGCTCCAGAGGGTGACGTGCACCGCCGGCTTGAACCGGCCCAGGTGCACCCC
>JBEVFC010000054.1:0-9846 GCA_040512455.1 Nocardioides sp. | reverse complement strand
CGCAGCGCCCGCCGGTGCCGCGAGCTGCTCACCGTGGCCGGGGTCGGCGAGGCCTCGGCCGAGGGCGCCGGCCCGGTCGTGCACGTGGCCCGCACGGAGGTGGACCGCGACCTGACCGACGCCTGGATGCGCGCGGACCGCCCGCACCTGCTGCTGGCCCTCGGCGACGGGATCGTCCGCGTCGGCCCGTTCGTGGTGCCCGGCCAGACGGCCTGCCTGCGCTGCCTCGACGCCCACCACGGGGAGCAGGACCCGCGGCGCTCGCTGGTCCTGCACCAGTACGCCGCCTCCCGCGCGCCACGGGTCGGCGTGCCCGATCCGGTCCCCCACGACCTGCTGGACCTGGCCCTGGTCTGGGCGGTGCGGGACCTGGTCGCCTGGATCGACGGCCGTCGACCGCGCAGCTGGTCCGCGACCGTCCAGGTCGACCCGGCCCTGGAGCTGGCGGTCACCCCGTGGCCGGCGCATCCGGGCTGCGGGTGTGCCTGGGGCAGGCTGGCGACGCCCGGCCGGACGGGCTAGTAGGTCACCACCACTCGCTGTCGAGCTTGGACTCCATGGCCCGCAGGTGCTCACGCGAGCAGGTGTCGCAGAAGACCCGCCTCCGGCCGTTCTCCACGGAGGTCGTCCAGGTCATCGGCATCTCGTCGACCTGTCGGCCGCAGAAGTCACACGTCGCTGCCATCACGCCACCGTAACGCGCACCACCGGGCCGACGGTCCCGGAAGGGGACCGCCGACCCGGTGGTCGGTCACGGACGGCCGGCTCACAGGGAGCGGGCCAGGGCGAGGCGAGCCTGCTGAGCCGCATTCTCGGCCTTGCGGCTCATGCGGCGGGCGAGGACGAGCTGACGTCCACGTCGCAACTGCTGCGCCTCTCCCAGGCGCTCGGACATTTGTACGCGTGCCAGATTTTCGTTGATGAGATTCATCTGCTTGCTCCGGTTCTCGAAAGGGTTCACGGTGTCGTTCCTTGTCAGCTGGCGAGGGTCAGGCGGGCCTGGAGGGCTGCCTGCTGAGCGCGGCGGCTCGTACGGCGGGCGCGGACGAGCTCGTGTCCACGCCGGAGCTGCTGCGCCTCTCCCAGGCGCGCGGTCATCTGCGCGCGGGCCAGGTTCTGGGTCATGCGGTCCATCTCGGTGCTCCGATTCGTGTGGTCGTGCGCGGTGGTCGTGCGGATGGTGGTGCGGTGACGCCGCCTCAGGCGGCGTCTTTGCGGGGACGGCCCCGGGGACGCTTGCGGGGGATCACTACTCCCTGAAGGAAGAGCTCTCCGCCCCAGACGCCCCACGGCTCGCGCCGCTCGAGAGCGCCGGCGAGACAGAGGGCCTGGACCGGACAGTCCGTGCACAGGGTCTTGGCGTGCTCGACGTCGGCGGGCAGCTCGGCGAAGAAGAGCTCCGGGTCGTTCACCCGGCAGGGCAGGCTCTCCTCGTCGACCCCATCGGCCGCAGCGTGCAGGTCACCGAGCTTGGTCTGCTCGGCTGCCTCCAGAACGCTGATGGTCATGCTTGTCACCTCCTCAGTGACCTGATCTCTGGGTATTGATCGGGTTGTGGGGTGCGGCTGATCAAACAAAAAGGCCGCGGATCCCGGGTTTCGGGTTCCGCGGCCTGGAGGCTGCCGATGAGTTCAACTCAACTCGTCGGTGGACTCCAGACACTGGTCCCCTGGATGGCTCCCTTGAGAGCGGACACGTGCGCGCGAACCGGCGTGACGGCGCAGTCGACCCCAAAGCCGTAGGTGGGCATGACGATGCGCGGCTGGTTCGCAGCCGTGATGGTGATGTTGATGCTGTTCATCGGGACCCACCTCCTTCGGTGATCGGGCGCCGGTCGTGCCAAAGACCGTGTTGCGCGGTTATCGGGTGGAAGAAAGTTATCGGACGCCCCCGGTAAGGGGCAAACGATTTTATGGGCATTTCCTTGAATTTCTGGATGTCACCCAACCGGGCTAGCCCAGAAGGGCTAGTAACGCGTCGCCGTAGCGCTCGATCTTGGCCGGGCCGATGCCGCTGATCTGCTGCAGCTCGGCCTCGTTGCCGGGCTTCGCCTCGGCGATCGCCTCGAGCGTCTTGTCGGTGAACACGACGTAGGCCGGCACCTGGTCCTCGGTCGCCCGGGACAGGCGCCACTCCTTGAGGCGGGCGAACAGGTCCTCGTCGTACGTCGCGGGGCAGTCGCCGCAGCGGCCGACCTTGCGCTCCGCCGCCGAGGACAGCGGGCGACCGCAGGCGCGGCAACGGGCGGCCTTGCCGCGGGTCTTGGCGGCCGGCCCGGCGGAGGGCCCGGAGGCGGTCTCCGGCGCCAGCCCGGCCAGGAAGCGCGAGGGCTTGCGGGTACGGCGGCCGCCGGGGTTGCGCGACAGGCTCCACGAGACCGAGAGGTGCTCGCGGGCGCGGGTGAGGCCGACGTAGAGCAGCCGCCGCTCCTCCTCGACCTCCGCGGGCGTGGAGGCGAAGCTGATCGGGATCGAGCCCTCCTGGGCGCCGCAGACGAACACCGCGTCCCACTCGAGGCCCTTGGCGGCGTGCAGGGTGGCCAGGGTGACGCCCTCCGCGACGGGGGCGTGCTGCTCGGTGGCCCGCTTGTCGAGGTCGTCGACGAAGCGGCCGAGGTCGGCGCCCTCCTCCTGGGAGAACGCCTCCGCCTGCGCGACGAGCGCCTGCAGCGACTCCCACTTGTCGCGGGCGGATCCACGCCCGGAGGGAGCCTCGTCAGACCAGCCCATGCCGGACAGCGTCGCCCGCACGTCGTCGACGAGGTCGTCGCCTCCCCCACCGGACCGGGCGGTGCCGCGCAGCAGCGTGATCGCCTGCCGGACCTCCTGGCGGTCGAAGAAGCGGGCCGCGCCGCGGATGACGTAGCCGACGCCGCGGGCGGCCAGTGCGTCCTCGAAGGCCTCCGACTGGGCGTTGATGCGGAACAGCACGGCGATCTGGGACAGCGGGATGCCGCGCTGGCGCAGCGTCAGGATCTCCGCGGCCACCGCCTCGGCCTCGGCGACCTCGTCGTCGTACTCGCGGTGCGCGACCTTGGGCCCGGACGGGCGCTGCGCGGCCAGCTTCACGCCCTGTGAGGCGGTGCCGGAGAGCAGGGTGTTCGCCGCGGCGACCACCTCGGGCGTCGACCGGTAGTTGCGGACCAGGTCGACCGACGTGGTGCCGGCGTGCTTGCGGGGGAAGTCGCGGAGGTAGTTCGCGTTGGCGCCGGCGAAGCTGTAGATCGTCTGGGCGGGGTCGCCGACGACGCAGATCTCGTCGCGGCCGCCCAGCCAGAGGTCGAGCAGCGCGGCCTGGAGCGGCGAGACGTCCTGGTACTCGTCGACGGTGAAGAACTTGTACTGGCGCCGGACCTGGGCGGCGACCCGCTCGTCCTCCGCGAGCAGCGCTGCCGCGAGGAGCAGCACGTCCTCCATGTCCATCCGGCCCTGGCCGCGCTTGACGTCCTCGTAGGCGGAGAACACCCGGGCCACCGTGGCCGGGTCCATGCCGGAGACGTCGCGGCCGCGGCCCGGCGCCAGCGCGGCGTACTCCTCGGGTCGGACGTTGCTGACCTTGGCCCACTCGACCTCGGAGGCGAGGTCACGGAGCTGGCCCTGGTCGGCGCCGAGGCGCTGCCGGCGCACCGCGAGCGCGAGCAGCGGCAGCTTGGACTCGGTGAGCGTCGGCAGGTCGGCGCCGTAGACCTGCGGCCAGAAGAACCGGAGCTGGCGCAGCGCGGCGGCGTGGAAGGTGCGCGCCTGGACCCCCGGAGCGCCGAGCTGGCGCAGCCGGGTCCGCATCTCGCCGGCGGCCCGTGTGGTGAACGTCACAGCCAGCACCTCGGTCGGCTGGTAGACCCCGGTGGCCACCCCGTGGGCGATCCGGTGGGTGATCGCGCGGGTCTTGCCGGTGCCGGCGCCGGCCAGCACGCGCACCGGCCCGCGGAGCGCCTCGGCGACCTGACGCTGCTCGGGGTCGAGCGCGTCGAGAAGATCGGCGGGACGCATCGGAACAATCACCTCGGGCATACGGTTGTAGGGAGCAACACCAGACCCGATCAACCCTAGATGCCCGAGGTGACAAGCCGAGTGACCACCCAGACCGCCACCGCCTTCACGATGTACAGCACCCCGTGGTGCGGCTACTGCCACCGGCTGAAGAGCCAGCTGGACCGTGAGGGAATCAGCTACGAGGTCGTGGACATCGAGCAGCAGCCGGAGGCCGCGCAGATCGTGGAGTCCGCCAACGGTGGCAACCAGACGGTCCCGACCCTGGTGTACTCCGACGGCACCGCGCAGACCAACCCGAGCCTGGCGCAGGTCAAGGCCAAGGTCGCCGCGCTCAACTGACCGTCACCGGAGCACCCCGGCGTGCCCGCTCACCAGCCTCCCGCGAGCGGTCCGCCGTACCAGTGCTCCAGCAGTGACGAGGAGATCGATACGCCGGCCGGGATGATCACCCGGCCGGCGTCGATGTCCTCACGGAGCTCGGCCCGGGTGAACCAGCGGGCGGCCTCGATCTCGGTGCCGTCGACCTCGAGCTCCCGGCTCAGCGCCCGGGCGACGAAGCCCAGCATCAGGCTGGCCGGCAGCGGCCACGGCTGGTTGCCGAAGTAGGTCACCTCCCCGACCGGGACGCCGACCTCCTCCCACACCTCACGCCGTACGGCGTCCTCGAGCGTCTCGCCCGGCTCGCAGAACCCCGCGAGCGTGGAGTACCGCCCCTCCGGCCAGGAGTGCTGCCGGCCGAGCAGCAGCGCCTCGTCGTCGCCCTCGCCGTGCGTGACGGCCATGATCACCGCCGGGTCGGTCCGCGGGAACTGCGTCTTGCCGCACGCGGGACAGGTCAGCTCGTGACCGGCCGAGCGGGACACCAGCCGGGTGCCGCAGCGCGGGCAGTGCCGGGTGGCGAAGTGCCACTCCGCGAGCCCGATGGCGTGGAACAGCAACGGCGCCTGCGCCACGGCACGGGCGGCCAGCGCCGGCAGCACCTCCCGCAGCCCGACCCAGTCACCGCGCTCTCCCGGCGCCGTCGCCGGATCGACCAGCACCGCGAACCAGGTCCGCCCGTCGCGCTCGCCGAGCAGCACCCTCGTCCCGTCGGGCACGTCCGCGCTCGGGCGCCAGTCGACCTTGCCGTCCACCGGCCTGAGCCGCGTTCCGGAGACGACCAGCACGCGGGTCTCCGGGTCCGCCCATCGTTCGTCGAGCCAGGCTTCGTCCACCCGGCGTACGCCGGCGCGGTCGTGCGCGTTGGCGGCCAGGTCGAGGTGCGGGAAGCTCACAGCGCAGGGCTCCGTTCCAGCCAGGCCCGGAAGGCGGCCGCGTCGTAGGGGCGGCCGAGGAAGTCCTCGACCAGGTCGGCGGCGTCCTTGCTGCCGCCCGGCACCAGGATCCGGTCGCGGTAGCGGTGCGCCACCCCGGGGTCGAACAGGTCGTCGGCGTCGAACGCCCCGAACATGTCCTTCGCGATGACCAGGCTCCACATGTAGGTGTAGTACGCCGACGTGTAGCCGCCCAGGTGGCCGAACGCGGTGAAGAAGCAGCCCTCGGGCAGCGGCGCGATCAGGTTGTACTCCGACCAGAGCTCGCGGACCCGGGCGCCGATGTCGGCGGGTCGCTCGAGGTGCAGGCGGTAGGAGACCGCGGCGTAGAACATCTGCGCGGCGGCGAGGTAGCCCTTGCCGAACTCGTCGGCGGCCCGCATCCGGGCCACCAGGTCGGCCGGGATCGGCTGTCCGGACTCGTCGGTCGCGAAGCCGCCGAGGACCTCCGCATCCCAGGCCCACTCCTCCAGCATCTGGCTCGGCGCCTCGACGAAGTCCCACTCGGTGGCCACCCCGGCGAACCGCACCCAGCGGTGCCGACCGGCGAGCACGTGGTGCATCAGGTGGCCGAACTCGTGGAACAGGGTGACGACGTCCTGGTGGCTCATCAGGCCGCGCGGGAAGTTGCAGACCAGCACGCCCTCGGGCAGCTGGACGTCGCGCACCCCGGGCACCAGGTCGAACTGCGCGGCGTGGTTGAACTTGCCCTCGCGCGGGTGCAGGTCGAGGTGGATCCGGCCCAGCGGCTCGTCGCCCAGGCTCACGTCGTACGTCGCCACGTCGGCGTGCCAGACGGGTGCGTCGTGGACCCGCTGGTAGTCGAGCCCGAAGAGCCGTCCGGTCACGTCGAGGAGACCCTGACGGACCTTGCCGAAGTCGAAGTAGGCCCGCACCTGCTGGGCGTCGAGCTCGAACTGCTCGCGGCGGACCAGCTCGGCGTAGTAGCGCCAGTTGGCCACGTCGATCGCCTCGACCGACGGGTCCTCCCGGCGCGCCCGCTCCAGAAGCACCGCGAGGTCGCGCTCACCGGCCGGCCGGGCCTCGGTGGAGATCCGGTCGACGAACTCGCCGATCGCCGGGCCGGTGCCGATCATCTTCACCTCGGCGTCGAACGACGGCCAGTCCGGGTAGCCCAGCAGCGTGGCCTGCTCGTGGCGCAGCTCGAGCATCTCCGCGAGCACCGGCTCGTTGTCCGGGTGGCCCACGTCGAGGAACGCGGTGGCGACCGCGCGTCGGGCCTCGGCGTCGACCGAGAACGTCAGGAAAGGGTTGGTGTCGGGGTACTCCGTGGTGACGGTGACCTCGTCGCCGACGGCGGGGTGGTCGCTGACCCAGTCCTCCGGCAGCCCCTCCAGCGCGGAAGCCGGCACCTGGGTGCTGCGCCGGCCGTCGCGGATGCCCCGGGAGAACGCCTGCTCGAGGTCGGTGAGGCGTTCGCTGAGCGCGCGCAGCCGCTCGCGGGTCTCGTCGTCGCGGTCTACGCCGGCCCTACGGAAGTCGAGCAGGGTCCTCTCCAGCACCCGCGCCCCGCCCTCGTCGAGCGCCGACCCCTCCACCGCGACCAGCGCGGCGTACACCTCGGAGTCGAGCATCAGGTCGGTGCGGAACTTCTCGAACTCCACCACGTGCCCCTCGGCCTGCTCGCGCAGCGCCGGATCGGGGTGCACCTGCGCCATCAGGTGCGCGGCGTGGACGCCGTTGGCGAGCTCGATGCCGAGCCGGTTCCACACCTCGAGCGGGTCGAGGGCACCACCGACCAGGTCGGCACGAAGCGCTTCGGCGCGGGCCAGGGTGGTGTCGCTGCGGTCGGTCAGCCAGGCGGACCAGTCGCCGTCGAGGTCGGGCAGGGGCAGCGGCACCAGGGAGGTCACGTCCGCAGGCTACCGACCTCTACGATGCGCCCATGAGCACCCACATCGGCGCCGAGCCCGGCGCGATCGCATCCCACGTCCTCATGCCCGGCGACCCCTTGCGGGCGAAGTGGATCGCCGAGACGTTCCTCGAGGACGCCACCTGCTACAACGAGGTGCGCGGGATGCTCGGCTACACCGGGACCTGGAAGGGCCAGCCCGTGAGCGTGCAGGGCTCGGGCATGGGCCAGCCGTCGTTCGCGATCTACGCCAACGAGCTGTTCGACGACTACAACGTGCAGTCGGTGATCCGGGTGGGCTCCTGCGGCGCGCTGGTCGAGAAGGTCGGCGTGCGCGACATCATCCTGGCCTCAGGCGCCTGCACCGACTCGGGGATGAACCGGCTGCGGTTCCACGGCCTCGACTACGCCCCGGTGGCCGACTTCGGCCTGCTGCGAGCGGCGTACGACGCGGCTCAGGATCGCGACGACGTGACGGTGTGGACGGGCCTGATCTTCAGCGGCGACCAGTTCTACACGCCGCGCCCCGAGCTGATGCAGCCGATGGTCGAGCACGGCGTGCTCGCCGGCGAGATGGAGGCGAGCGCGCTCTACACGCTGGCCGCGAAGTACGGCCGCAAGGCGCTCGCGATCTGCACCGTCTCCGACCACATGGTCACGGGCGAGGAGACCACCGCCCTGGAGCGCCAGGAGACCTTCACCGCGATGGTCGAGATCGCGCTGGCGGCGTCGCTCGGCGAGTGAGGGGGGTTCGGTTGGTTTCCCCGGCCGGCCGGGGAAACCAGCGGTTGTCAGGGGTTGCAGTCCCTGACAACCGTAGGAAGCCCCTGACAACCCTCACCGGAACGACCGCCGGAGGTCACCCGAACAACCGCTCCAGGTCGGCACGCTCCGGCAGCCCGTCGTGCTCGACCAGCCGGCCGGTGCGGACGTAGTAGAACGCCGCACGGACCCGGTCGACCGGGACCCCGGTGAGCTCGGCCCACGCGGTGCGGTAGATCGCCAGCTGGAGCGGGTCGGCGGACTCGGTGCGGTTGGTCTTCCAGTCGACCAGCAGGAACGACCCGTCGTCCTCGAGGTAGACCGCGTCGATCCGGCCGCGGACCACCTGGCCGGCCAGCACCAGCGCGAACGGCGGCTCCACGGCGTGCGGCACCCGGTCGGCGAACGCGCCGTTCTCGAACGCCTTGACCAGCTCGCGCAGGTCGGACTCGTCGTCGACGCCGGAGTCCGCGCGGCCGGGCAGCTCGTCGGGGTCGAGCAGCAGCTGCTGGCCGAACCTCGCCTCCACCCAGGCGTGGAACCGGGTGCCGAACCGCGCCGCCGGCGAAGGCTGTCGCGGCATCGGCCGGGCCAGGTCCCGGGCGAACGCCTCGCGGTCGTCGCGGAGCCGGGCCAACGAGGTCGCGGAGAGGCTGGCCGGCAACGGCACCTGGATCTCGGGCGACCGGTCCCGCCGGGCCTCCTCGAGGAGCCGCTCGATCTCGTCGTCCCACTGCTGCACCTGGTCGAGCAGCAGCACGTCCTCGAGGTCGTCGGGCTCGTCCGGACGGGCGGTGCGGACCAGCTCCGCGGCGGCGATCCGGCGGTCCACCTCGGCGGTGCGGTGCGAGATCGGCCAGGCCTGGTCGGGCGAGGCCGCGGCGTACGGGCTGACCGAGCCCTTGGCGGGCATCTCCAGCCAGGCCTCGGGCTCTCCGCCCCAGGCGGCCATCGCCTCCCGGGTGGCGAGGAGGTACGGCGAGGGGCCGAGGCCGGTCTTGAGGTGGCTGGCCCAGCACCACGCCGAGACCGCGAGCCGGTGCCGGGCGCGGGTCCACGCGACGTACCCGAGCCGGAGCTCCTCGACCGCCTCGTGCGCCTTGGCGGCCTTCGCCAGCGCGGCGATGTCCTCGGGGGTGTGCCCGGCCAGCATCGGCAGGTCGCGGGCGTCGCCGCGGAGCGCCGCGGGCATCACGAACGGCACCGTCAGCCAGCTCGACCGGCTGCGGTTGGAGGGGAACTTCCGCTCGGTGACGCCGACCAGGAACACCGCGTCCCACTCGAGGCCTTTGGCCCGGTGGACGGTCAGCAGCTTGACCGAGTCGGCCTCGGACGGGGTGGCCACGTCGAGGCCCTGCCCGAACTCGTCCTCGGCCTCCAGCCAGGCCAGCAGCGCGGCCAGGGTGACCTGACCGTCGACCGCCTGGAACTCGGCGACCGCCTGCACGAACAGGTCGAGGTTGTCGCGCCGGGCCGCGGCGGCGGGGCTGACCGAGGAGGCCAGCTCCACGTCGATGCCGGTGACGTCGACGATCCGGCGGACCAGGTCGAGGATCGGCTCGCCGATCGCGGCGCGCAGCCGGCGCAGCTCCTCGGCCAGCAACGCGAAGCGCCCCCGCGCCTCGGGCGAGTAGTCGAGGTCGCCCGGGTCCTCCAGCGCGTCGCACAGCGACGCGATCTCGGTCGGGTCGGCGCCCTCGACGGCGGCGCGCAGCTGCGCCTCGACGTCGGCGAAGCTCTCGCCGCCCTGCTGGCTGCCGGCCAGCTCTCGGGCTCGTCGGCCCAGCAGCGCCAGGTCGCGCGGCCCGATCGCCCAGCGCGGCCCG
The DNA here is from genome assembly GCA_040512455.1 of Nocardioides sp. GTDB lineage: Bacteria > Actinomycetota > Actinomycetes > Propionibacteriales > Nocardioidaceae > Nocardioides. The sequence goes on along the minus strand of JBEVFC010000054.1, from coordinate 80 downwards.
GCCAGCAGGGTGAGCAGCGCGGCGTTGGCGGTGACGTCCTGGACCAGGGTCAGGGTGGCGACCACCTCGGAGACCTCGGG
>JBEVFC010000052.1:0-4511 GCA_040512455.1 Nocardioides sp. | reverse complement strand
CTTCTCCTGGGTCTCCGGGTCCGGGTTCACGTCCGGGTGCAGCTGGCGGGCCAGCTTGCGGTAGGCCTTCTTGATCGTGTCCGCGTCTGCGTCGCGGGACACGCCGAGGAGGTCGTAGGGGTCCTGGCTCATGTGTCCTTCTGGTTGATGTGGGTCAGGCTTCGTCGAGGATCCGCGACACGTAGCGCGCCACCGCGCGCACGGCCGCCATGGTCCCGGGGTAGTCCATGCGGGTCGGGCCCACGATGCCGAGGGTGGCCAGCGCCTGATCGCCGGGGCCGTACCCAGTCGCGACGACACTGGTCGAGGAGAGCTCCTGGTAGGGGCCCTCACCGCCGATGCGGACGGTCACGGTGCCGCCGCTGCCGGCCTCGCCGAGCAGCTTGAGCAGCACCACGTGCTCCTCCAGCGCCTCGAGCAGCGGCCGGATGGTGGTGTCGAACCCCTCACCGAAGCGGGTCAGGTTGGCGGTGCCGCCGACCGCGACGCGCTCGTCGGAACGGTGGTCGGACATCGCCTCGACCAGGGTGGCGACGACCGCACCGGCCGCCGTACGCCGCTCGATGGGCACCTCGGCGGTGACCTTCGAGAGCCGGTCCGCGGCCTCGGCGATGATCTCGCCGGTGACCGCCCGGTTGATGCGGGTGCGCAGGTCGGCGAGCGCGTCGTCGTCCAGCCCGACGGCCAGCTCGACCAGCCGCTGCTCCACGCGGCCGGTGCTGAGGATCAGCACCACGAGCAGCCGGTTCGGCGAGAGGGCGACGACCTCGACGTGGCGGACGGTGCTGCGGGAGAGCGTGGGGTACTGCACGACGGCGACCTGGCGGGTCAGCTGCGAGAGCAGCCGCACGCTGCGGGTCACCACGTCGTCCAGGTCGACGGCCCCGTCGAGGAACGACGCGATCGCGCGCTTCTCGGCGGCGCTGATCGGCTTGAGCGTGGTCAGCCGGTCGACGAAGAGCCGGTAGCCCTTGTCGGTCGGCACCCGGCCGGCACTGGTGTGCGGCTGGGTGATGAACCCCTCCTCCTCGAGCACCGCCATGTCGTTGCGGACGGTGGCCGGGGAGACCCCGAGCTGGTGGCGGTCGACGAGTGCCTTGGAGCCCACCGGCTCCTCGGTGGAGACGTAGTCCTGGACGATGGCGCGCAGTACGGCAAGCCGACGGTCCTCGACCATGTCTCCTCCTCGCCCCGGTTGTCGCTGGTGTGCTGCCTGGTCTGGCACTCGTTTCGTGCGAGTGCCAATGCTACTAGGCGAGCAGCGCAGGCGGTTGCGCCACCGCTCCCCCGTCCTTCCGGAGTGGCCCCCTTTAGGTTAGGCTTACCTAAGTTTCCTCCGAAAGGGCTGCCATGTCCGAGACCCGGTCCGACGTCACGTTCGACGCCCAGCTGGCCGCAACGGCGCGCAGCGTGCTCGGGTACCCCGACACCGCGCAGCTGGTCGTCGACGGCGTCCCTGACGCGCTCGAGGGCGCGGAGCCGCTCGGGGTGGAGGACGTGTCCGGCGTACCCACCTTCGCCTGCCCGCCCGGGTCGAGCCTGGCCGCCGCCGCGGCCGGACGGCGCAGCGCCCTGCTCACCCTCACCAGCGGGCTCGGCGAGCCCGCGTCGGCGGATCACCTCGTCACCGTCACCCTGGCCGGCCACCTCGAGAGCCGCGGTCGGCAGGACTGCCCCTGCTGCACCGAGGTGCGCGAGGTGGTGGTCCTCTCGCTCAACTTCGTGCTGTTGTCGCAGCCGGGGTCGTTCGCGAACGCCGGGCGCCCCGAGGAGGCGTTCCGGGTGCCCCTCGCCGACTTCCGCTCCCCCGAGCACGTCCTCAACCGCGGGTACCTCCGCCGGACCGTCGAGCACGCCAACCAGTGCCACCAGCCGGAGCTCCGGCGGGCGGTGGCGCGTCGGACGAGGACCCGGTACGACAACATCGACGCGGTCGCCCTGGCCGACCTGCACCGCGACCGGGTCGAGGTGCACTGGGTGGACTCCACCGGCGCTCACACCGAGGTGCTCACGTTCCCTCACCCGGCCCGCACGGCCGAGGAGCTGGGCAGGAGGCTGCGCCGGGAGCTGGACACCCGGCTCTGCTGACTACGCTGGCCGCGTGGCATTCATCGAGGTATCCGACCGGGTCTGGGTAGCACGGCACGAGTGGTTCGACGTGAACGTCACCGTCGTCGGCGGCGGAGCCGGACTGCTCGTGGTGGACACCCACGCCTCGGCGCTGGCCGCGGAGGCCGTGCGCGACGACGTACGACGGCTCTCGGCGCAGCCGGTCATCGGCGTGGTGAACACGCACGAGCACTTCGACCACACCTTCGGCAACGGCGTGCTCGGTGCCGGGGTGCCGATCTACGCCCACGAGATCGCGGCCGGTCGCACGGTGTCGGCCGGCGAGCGGATCAAGGCGCTGTACGAGGACGAGACCGACGACCCGCACCGCGACGAGGTACTGGCCACCGAGATCGTGCCCGCGGGCCGGACCTTCTCCTCCGCCATGGCCGTCGACCTCGGCGACCGGATGGTCGAGCTGATCCATCCCGGCCGCGGGCACACCGGCGGCGACATCGTGGTGCGGGTGCCGGACGCCGACGTCCTCCTGGCCGGTGACCTGGTGGAGGAGTCGGCACTGCGCTCGGCGGTCCCGGGTTTCGGGGCGGACTGCTACCCGATGGAGTGGCCGCTCACCCTCGACCTGGTCATCTCGCTGATGAGCCCGGCCACGGTCGTCGTCCCCGGTCACGGGGCGCCGGTCGACCACGACTTCGTCCGGGAGCAGCGCTCGGCGATCGGCGTCGTCGCCGAGACGATCCGTGACCTGGCCGGGCGCGGCATCCCCGTGGCGCAGGCGCTGGAGGCCGGCGACTGGCCCTTCCCCGCGGAGGAGCTCGCGCACGCCGTCCGCCGCGGCTACGCCCACCTGCCCCGCACCGCCAAGCACCTCCCCCTCATCTGACCCCGACCCGTGCGTTGTTGCGGCTGGGACCGCAAGAACGGACGGCTCGGCGGGCATGGGCGCGGGGACGGGGGGTACGGCGGGAGGATGAGCGACTCCCCAGAGAAGAGCAGCGACCAGAGCAGCGAGCAGAACCCGCCGGCGGACATCGACGAGACCGGGCAGCCGAGCCTGGGCAGCTCCGGCAGCGACGCGGACTCCGCCGACGACAGCGCCGGCGACCAGGTCGCCCCGGACTCGATCACCGACGACCAGCTGCCGGAGGACCTGCGCCCCGGCGACGACAACCCGCTGGCCCGGCCGCTGCCCGAGGGTGAGGGCGAGGACATCGACCTGGGGATCGGCGAGGCCGGAGCTCCGGACGGCGACCCGGATGACGACAGCACAGACTCCGGCGACAGCGACAGCGACCGCGACCGCGACAACGAAGGCGACGCCGGGACCGACTGACCCGGCGCGGCACCGACGACGGGCCGCGAGGACGACCTAGCGTGGTCCGGTGCCTCCCGCAGACCGCTACGGAACCGACGTCCTCAAGACCGACTGGCGCGCACCCAAGCGCGGCCGGGCCGCCGAGATGCCCGCCGCCGTGGGCGAGGTGGTCGAGGAGATCACCACCGATTTCTGCGGCGAGATCGTCGCGGTCGACCGTGACCTCGACACGGTGACGCTCGAGGACCGGCGCCGCACCCGCCGTACCTTCCCCCTCGGGCCCGGCTTCCTCGTCGACGGCAAGCCCGTGGTGCTGACCCGGCCGGTCCGCCAGGGCGCTCCGGCCAAGCCCACCCGCACCGCGTCGGGCTCGGTCGCCGTCCAGGGCGGCAAGGCCCGGGTCGCGCGCGCCAGCCGCATCTTCGTCGAGGGCCGCCACGACGCCGAGCTGGTGGAGAAGGTCTGGGGCGACGACCTCCGCGTCGAGGGTGTGGTCGTGGAGTACCTCGGTGGCGTCGACGACCTCTCCGACCACCTGCGCGACTTCGGGCCCGGCCCGGACCGCAAGGTCGGCGTCCTCGTCGACCACCTGGTCAAGGGCTCCAAGGAGAGCCGGATCGCCCAGGGCATCGCCCGGTCGGCGGTGGGCAAGCACGTGCTGATCGTCGGGCACCCGTTCATCGACATCTGGGCCGCGGTGAAGCCGCAGCGCCTCGGGTTCGAGCGCTGGCCGGACGTGCCGCGGACCATCGAGTGGAAGTACGGCGTGTGCCAGCAGCTCGGCTGGCCGCACCGCAACCAGACCGACATCGCCCGCGCCTGGCAGCACATCCTCGGCGGGGTGCGGTCGTTCCAGGACCTCGACCCGGCGCTGCTCGGCCGCGTCGAGGAGCTGATCGACGTCGTGACCTCCCCCTGATTTCGGTGTGGCGGAGGCTATTAATTCACCGGCCGGCCGGTGAATTCCTGCGCTGTGCGGTAGATCCGGTGCACCGGGTGCATCGGATCTACCTCGCAGTGCCAACACCCCGACGGCTCAGCTGGGTCGCAGCGGGCGGCCATCCGCGTCGGTCGCGTCGTCGTTGACCAGGATCAGGATCCCGTCGATGAAGGGCCACAGCGCGCC
>JBEVFC010000319.1:0-12014 GCA_040512455.1 Nocardioides sp. | reverse complement strand
CGGGCCCCCCCTCTATATACAGTTTCCCCCCCCGCGCGGCCCCCCTTGGGTTCCCCCCTCCGCCTGTTGTGGCGGGCACACCCGGCGCCCCCAAACGGGCGAGCCCCTCGCACCGGAGGAGAGGAAGAGATGACCCAGATGGAGCTCGACCCGCAGGCGGTCCCCGCCTCGGAGTCGCCCGAGCCCGCGCCGATCATCGAGATGACCGACATCTCGATCGCGTTCGGTGGGGTGCGCGCCCTGTCCGACGTCAGCCTCCGTCTCTTCCCCGGTGAGGTCCACGCCCTCATGGGCGAGAACGGCGCCGGCAAGTCGACGATGATCAAGGCGCTCACCGGCGTCTACACCGTCGACGCCGGCACCATCACCGTCGCGGGAGAGCAGCACGAGTTCTCGTCGCCGGCGGCCTCCCAGGAGGCGGGGATCAGCACCGTCTACCAGGAGGTCAACCTGGCCCCCAACCTGACGGTCGCCGAGAACATGCTGCTCGGCCGCGAGCCCCGCCGGTTCGGCGGCATCAGCTTCCGGGCGATGAACCGCCGGGCCAGGGCGACCCTGGAACGGCTCGGCCTCGACATCGACCCGACCTCGGTGCTGGGGGAGCACCCGATCGCGGTGCAGCAGCTGGTCGCGATCGCCCGCGCCGTCGACGTCGACGCGCGGGTCCTCATCCTCGACGAGCCCACCTCGAGCCTCGACTCGGACGAGGTCGAGAAGCTCTTCACGGTGATGCGCACCCTGCGCGAGCAAGGCGTCGCCATCGTCTTCGTCTCCCACTTCCTGGACCAGATCTACGAGATCTCGGACCGGATGACGATCCTCCGCAACGGCAAGCTGGTCGGCGAGCGGATGGTCCGGGACACCACCCAGCTCGAGCTGGTCAAGCTGATGATCGGCCGCGAGCTCGAGGTCCTCGAGCGCCTCGACCGCGAGGTCGCGACCACCGAGGCCGACGAGTCCGGCACCCCGGTCCTCACCGCCGTCGGCATCAGCCGCAAGGGTTCGCTGGAGGCCGTCGACCTCGAGCTGTACGACGGAGAGGTGGTCGGCATCGCCGGCCTGCTCGGCTCCGGCCGTACCGAGCTCGCGCGGCTGCTCTTCGGGGCCGACACCGCCGACACCGGCGAGGTGCACATCCGCTCCGAGCGCCGCAGGCTGCGCAGCCCCCGGCACGCGATCGACCGCAACATCGCGTTCTCCAGCGAGAACCGCCGCGCGGAGGGCGTGATCGGCGACCTGACCGTCGCCGACAACATGCTGCTCGCGCTGCAGGCCAGCCGCGGCTGGCTCCGCCCGATCCCGCAGGCCACCCGCACCCGCCTGGTCGCCGACTACATCGAGAAGCTCGACATCCGTCCGGCCGACCCGAACGCGCTGATGCGCAACCTCTCCGGCGGCAACCAGCAGAAGGTGCTGCTGGCCCGCTGGCTGATCACCGAGCCGGAGGTGCTGATCCTCGACGAGCCCACCCGCGGCATCGACATCGGCGCCAAGGCCCAGATCCAGCAGCTCGTCGCCGAGCTCGCCCGCAAGGGCATGTCCGTCGTCTTCATCTCCGCCGAGCTCGAGGAGGTCCTCCGGCTCAGCGACCGCGTCGTGGTGATGCGGGACCGCCGCAAGATCGACGAGCGCCCCAACGACGAGCTCTCCGTCAGCGACATCCTCGAGATCATCGCGGGCGAGGCCCGCCCCGAGCAGGAGGCATCCCATGCGTAAGGTCCTCGGTCACCAGCTCCTCTGGCCGGTGCTGGCCCTGCTGGTGCTCCTGGTCGTCAACGTGGTGGCGAACCCGTCCTTCTTCGACATCCGCATGCAGGACGGCCACCTCTTCGGCAGCCTCGTCGACATCGCCCGCAACAGCGCCCCGGTCCTCCTGGTGGCGCTCGGGATGACCCTGGTGATCGCCACCCGCGGCATCGACCTCTCGGTCGGCGCCATCGCCGCCATCGCCGGCGCGGTCGCGTGCGTGCACATCGTCGGCAGCCCGAACCCCGGCTCGCTCGGCACGGTCATCGTCGGCTGCTCGATGGCCCTCGGCGTCTGCGTGCTGCTGGGCCTCTGGAACGGCTTCCTCGTCGCGGTCGTGGGCATCCAGCCGATCATCGCCACCCTGGTGCTGATGGTCGCCGGCCGTGGCCTAGCGATGCTGATCACCGACGGGCAGATCACCACCGTCAACAACGACTACTTCAGCAACCTCGCGTCCGGCTTCTTCCTCACCCTGCCGATCGCGATCCTGGTCGCCCTCACCGTGTTCCTGCTGACCGCGCTGGTCACCAGGCGTACCGCGCTGGGCATGCTGATCGAGGCCGTCGGCATCAACCCCGAGGCCAGCCGCCTCGCCGGGGTCCGGTCCCGCACGATCATCTGGACCGTCTACGTCTTCGCCGCCCTCTGCGCCGGTCTCGCCGGCCTGATCATCGCGGCCAACACGAACTCCGTGAACGCCAACAGCCTCGGCCTCTGGATCGAGCTGGACGCGATCCTCGCGGTCGTCATCGGCGGTACGTCGCTCGCCGGCGGCCGCTTCTCGCTGACCGGCACGCTCATCGGCGCGCTGTTCATCACCACCCTCGAGCGGACCATCCCCAACATCGGGATCCCGGCCGAGGCCAACTACCTGTTCAAGGCGCTCGTCGTGATCGCGGTGTGCCTCATCCAGTCGCCGAAGGCACGCGCCGCGCTCCGTGTGCGCCGTACCCCGGCCCCCGTCCTCGCGAAGGCAGGCCAAGCATGAGCATCGCAACCGTCCCCGCGTCCGGCGTATCGGCCTGGGACCGCGTCCGCAGCTACTCCCCGCCGTCGCGCTACCTCCCGGTGCTGGCCACGTTCGCGCTGTTCATCGGCATGTTCGGCATCGGCGGCCTCCGGTACGAGGGCTTCGCCGACCCGCAGGTGTTCCTCAGCCTGCTGCTCGACAACGCCTTCCTCATCGTGCTCGCCGTCGGGATGACGTTCGTGATCCTCACCGGGGGCATCGACCTCTCGGTCGGCTCGGTCGTGGCGCTGTCCACGATGATCGCGGCCAAGACCCTGGAGATGGGCTGGTCGCCGTACCTCGTGATGCTCGCGGTGCTGGTGGTCGGCACCGTCCTCGGCACCCTGATGGGCCTGCTGATCCACTACTTCGACATCCAGCCGTTCATCGCGACGCTCGCCGGCATGTTCCTGGCCCGCGGTCTCTGCTACCTGATCAGCGTCGAGGCGATCGCGATCACCGACGACACGTTCTCCGAGGTCGCGTTCTCGACGATCACCCTGCCGGGTGGCTACTACACGACGTGGACCGTGGTGGTCGCCCTGGCCAGCGTCGCGGTGGCGGCGTACGTGCTGGCCCGCACCCGCTTCGGCCGCACCGTCTACGCCATCGGCGGCAACGAGGGCTCGGCCCTGCTGATGGGGCTGCGGGTGGCCCGCACCAAGGTGGCGGTCTACGCGATCAGCGGCTTCTGCGCGGCGCTCGGCGGCCTGCTGTTCTCGCTGTACACGCTGTCCGGCTACAGCCTGAACGCGGTCGGCATGGAGCTCGACGCGATCGCCGCGGTGGTCATCGGCGGCACCCTGCTCACCGGCGGCCGCGGCTACGTGGTCGGCTCGCTGCTCGGGGTGCTGGTGCTCGGCACCATCCAGACCTTCATCTCCTTCGACGGCACCCTCAGCTCCTGGTGGACCAAGATCACCATCGGCGCGCTGGTGCTGGTGTTCGTCGTGATCCAGCGGTTGATGACCCGGCGGCAGGCATGACCGACGTCGCCCCGGCGCCGTCCTCGGCGCCTGCCCAGAAGACCCCGGTGATGGCCGACGTGGCCCGGCTGGCCGGCGTCTCCCACCAGACCGTCTCCCGGGTGATCAACGGACAGAACAACCTCCGTCCGGCCACCCGCGAGCGTGTCGAGCGGGCCATCCAGCAGCTCGGCTACCGTCCCAACTCCGCGGCCCGCGCGCTGGTGACCCGACGCTCCGCGACCATCGGCGTGATCGGCACCGCGGGCGGCTACTGGGGTCCCTCGACCGTGCATCGCACGATCCAGGCCGCCGGGCGCGCGGCCGGCTACTTCGTCAGCTCGGTCAACCTCCAGCACGTCACCCGCCAGGAGCTGTCCGCGGCGGTCGACCACCTGCGTGGCCAGAGCGTCGAGGGCATCGTGCTGATCGCCGCCAACGACGAGGTCGTCGAGGTGGCCAGGGCCCAGGAGACCGGCGGCGTGCCGATGGTGGTGGTCGAGGGCGACCTGTCCCGCACCCGCTGGGCGGTCGGCGTCGACCAGGTGCTCGGCGCGCGCCAGGCGACCGAGCACCTCATCGGTCTCGGTCACCGGGACATCGCCCACGTCGCCGGCCCCGAGGGCTGGACCGAGGCCGACGCCCGCCTCCAGGGCTGGCGCGACGCGATGTACGACGCCGGGCTGCGGCCCCGGCACTCGGTCCAGGGTGACTGGACCGCCGCCAGTGGGTTCGAGGCCGGCCGGGCGCTGGCCGGGCTCCCGGACGTCACCGCCGTCTTCGCGGCCAACGACCAGATGGCCATCGGCGTGCTCCGTGCGCTGTTCGAGGCCGGACGCACCGTGCCCTCGGACGTCAGCGTGGTCGGCTTCGACGACATCCCGGAAGCGCCGTACCTCATCCCGCCGCTGACCACCGTCCGCCAGGACTTCACCGCGGTCGGCCAGCTCGCCATCGCCGTGCTCCGCCAGGCCATCGAGGGCGCCGACCCCGACCAGGACACGGCTGCCCGTCTGATCGAACCCGAGCTGGTGCTGCGTGCCAGCACCGCTCCCCGCTCCGAGAGGACCTCCTGAATGTCCGAGAACCAGTACGTCGTGGGCGTCGACTACGGGACGCTCTCCGGGCGCGCGCTCGTGGTGCGCGTCTCCGACGGCGCCGAGCTCGGCTCCGCGACGCACGCCTACCCGCACGCGGTGCTCGAGGAGTCGCTGCCGGGCTCCGACGTACGGCTGCCGCCGGACTGGGCGCTCCAGGTGCCCGAGGACTACCGCGAGGTGCTCCGGACCGCGGTCCCCGAGGCTGTCGCCGCGGCCGGCATCGACCCCGCCGACATCATCGGCATCGCCACCGACTTCACCGCCTGCACGATGGTCCCGACGCTCGCCGACGGCACCCCGCTCTGCGAGCTCGACGAGCTCAGTGACCGCCCGCACGCGTTCGTGAAGCTCTGGAAGCACCACGCCGCGCAGGGCCAGGCCGACCGGATCAACGACCTCGCCGCGCGCCGCGGGGAGGCGTGGCTGCCGCGTTACGGCGGGCTGATCTCCTCGGAGTGGGAGTTCGCCAAGGGGCTGCAGCTCTTCGAGGAGGACCGCGAGGTCTACGACCGGATGGAGCGCTTCGTCGAGGCGGCCGACTGGATCGTCTGGCAGCTGTGCGGCACCTACGTCCGCAACGCCTGCACCGCCGGCTACAAGGGCATCCTCCAGGACGGCGACTACCCGTCGGCCGACTTCCTGTCGGCGCTGGCGCCCGGCTTCGAGGAGTTCGTCGAGGACAAGCTCCGGCACCGGATCGGCCAGCTCGGCGAGTGCGCGGGCCGGCTGACCGCCGAGGCGGCAGCCTGGACCGGACTGCCCGAGGGCATCGCGGTCGCGGTCGGCAACGTCGACGCGCACGTCACCGCACCGGCCGCCCAGGCGACCGGTCCCGGCCAGATGGTCGCGATCATGGGCACCTCGACCTGCCACGTGATGAGCGCCGACGTGCTCGCCGAGGTGCCGGGCATGTGCGGCGTCGTCGACGGCGGCATCATCGCCGGCAGCTGGGGCTACGAGGCCGGCCAGAGCGGCGTCGGCGACATCTTCGGCTGGTTCACCTCGACCTCCGTCCCGCCGGCGTACGCCGACCGGGCGGCCGAGGCGGGCGAGTCCGTGCACGACCTGCTCACCCGCCTGGCTGCCGAGCAGGAGGTCGGCGAGCACGGCCTGGTCGCCCTCGACTGGCACAGCGGCAACCGCTCGGTTCTCGTGGACCACGAGCTGTCCGGCCTGGTGATGGGGCTGACGCTGTCGACGAGGCCCGAGGACGTCTACCGCGCGCTGCTCGAGTCCACCGCCTTCGGCACCCGGGTCATCGTGGAGACCTTCCGCGACAGCGGCGTGCCGGTGGAGGAGTTCATCGTCGCCGGCGGCCTGGCCAAGAACCCGCTGCTCATGCAGATCTACGCCGACGTCACGCGCCTCCCGCTGTCGGTCATCGGCTCCGAGCAGGGTCCGGCGCTCGGTGCCGCGATCCACGCCGCGGTCGCCGCCGGCGCCTACGCCGACGTACGCCTGGCCGCCAAGAGCATGGGCAAGGTCCGCCACGCGGCGTACCTCCCCGACGAGGCCCGGGCCAAGGTCTACGACCGGATCTTCGAGGAGTACCTCAGCCTGCACGACCACTTCGGCCGCACCAACGGCGCGATGCGCCGGCTGCGTTCGCTGCGCCGCGACGCCGTGGCCCGTCGCCACGCCCGCAACGGGAGCCACGCATGACCGCCGTCGCCGCCGTGACCACGGCCATCGCCGACCTGCGCCGCGAGGTGTGCGCGCTGCACGAGCAGCTGACCCGCTACCAGCTCGTGGTGTGGACCGCCGGCAACGTCTCCGCACGGGTGCCCGGCCAGGACCTGCTGGTCATCAAGCCCAGCGGCGTCTCCTACGACGACCTGACCCCGGAGAACATGGTGGTCTGCGACCTCGAGGGCCGCGTCGTCGAGGGGGAGCACGCGCCGTCCTCGGACACCGACGCGCAGGCCTACGTCTACCGCCACATGCCCGAGGTCGGCGGCGTCGTGCACACCCACTCGACGTACGCCACCGCGTGGGCCGCCCGCGCCGAGCCGGTGCCGTGCGTGCTGACCATGGGCGCGGACGAGTTCGGCGGGGAGATCCCGGTCGGCCCGTTCGCGATCATCGGCGACGACTCCATCGGCCGCGGGATCGTCGAGACCCTGCGGGACAGCCGGTCCGCCGCGGTGCTCATGCAGAACCACGGCGTCTTCTCCATCGGCCCCACCGCCCGCTCGGCGGTCAAGGCCGCGGTGATGTGCGAGGACGTCGCCCGCACCGTGCACATCTCCCGGCAGCTCGGCACGCCGGTGCCGATTCCCCAGCAGCACATCGACAGCCTCTTCGACCGCTACCAGAACGTCTACGGCCAGCGTTGACCCGACGCCCCGCCACCGCCCACCACCACGCTGTGCCTGACGACATCAGGCCCAACCCCCTCGGAGGTACCCCATGACCACGACATCCAGCCCCACGCCGGAGGTCTGGTTCCTCACGGGCAGCCAGGGTCTCTACGGCCCGGAGACGCTCGACCAGGTCGCCGCGCAGAGCCAGGAGATCGTGGCCCGCCTCGAGGGCTCCCCGGAGCTGCCCGTCCGGGTGGTGTGGAAGCCGGTGCTGCTCGACGCGGCGTCGATCCACCGACAGATGCTCGACGCCAACAGCGCTCCCGAGTGCGTCGGCGTGATCACCTGGATGCACACGTTCTCCCCGGCCAAGATGTGGATCGCCGGCCTCGACGCGCTGGCCAAGCCGTTGCTGCACCTGCACACGCAGGCCGGCATGGAGCTGCCGTGGTCCACCATCGACATGGACTTCATGAACCTCAACCAGGCCGCCCACGGCGACCGGGAGTTCGGCTACATCCAGTCGCGGATCGGGGTGGCCCGCAAGACCGTCGCCGGCCACGTGCAGTCCCCGCTGGTGCTCCAGCGGGTGGCACAGTGGGCCCGCGCGGCGGTCGGCCGCAGCGAGATCAGGAACCTCCGGCTGGCCCGCTTCGGCGACAACATGCGCGACGTCGCCGTCACCGAGGGCGACAAGGTCGAGGCCCAGCTGCGGTTCGGTGTCTCCGTCAACACGTACGGCGTCAACGACCTGGTCGCCGTCGTCGACACGGTGGCGGACGACGACATCGACAAGCTGGTCGCCGAGTACGCCGACCTCTACCGGCTGGCGCCCGAGCTGCTGCCCGGAGCGGACCGGCACGAGTCCCTGCGCTACGGCGCCCGCATCGAGCTGGGCATCCGCTCGTTCCTGAACGAGGGCGGCTTCGGCGCCTTCACGACGAACTTCGAGGACCTCGGCGGGCTGCGCCAGCTTCCGGGCCTGGCCGTGCAGCGGCTGATGGCGGACGGCTTCGGTTTCGGCGGCGAGGGCGACTGGAAGACCTCGGTGCTGCTCCGCACGATGAAGGTGATGGCCGGCGACCTGCCCGGCGGCACCAGCTTCATGGAGGACTACACCTACCACCTGGTCCCGGGCGAGGAGAAGATCCTCGGCGCGCACATGCTCGAGGTCTGCCCGAGCATCACCTCGCAGCAGCCCTCGCTCGAGATCCACCCGCTGTCCATCGGCGGCCGCGAGGACCCGGTCCGGCTCCGCTTCACCGCCGACCCCGGCCCCGGCCTCGTGGCCGGCCTCTCCGACATGGGCGACCGGTTCCGGTTGACCGTCAACGAGATCGACGTGGTCGAGCCCGACGCCGACCTGCCGCAGCTGCCGGTGGCCTGCGCGGTCTGGCAGCCGCACCCGTCGCTGGCCACCTCGGCCGAGTCGTGGTTGATGGCCGGGGCGCCTCACCACACGGTGCTCTCCACCGCCGTCGACGCGGAGGTGCTCCAGGACTTCGCCGAGATGACCGCCGTCGAGATGCTGCTCATCGACGCCGACACCACGCCGCGCGGCTTCCAGCGCGAGCTCCGCTGGAACGCGGCGTACCACCGGCTGGCGGCCCGCTTGTAGGGACACGCTAGGAAGGACCAGCACCCGAAACGCACCCGACGAGAGGAACCACCAGTGGAGCAGCGCGAGCTCGGCAGGACCGGACGGAAGGTGTCGGTCGTCGGACTCGGGACCTGGCAGCTGGGCGCGGACTGGGGTGACGTCTCCGAGGAGGCGGCCCGCGAGGTCCTCGAGGCCTCTGCCGCGGAAGGCGTGACCTTCTTCGACACCGCCGACGTCTACGGCGACGGGCGCAGCGAGCAGCACGTCGGCCGCTTCCTCGCGGCGCACCCCGACGAGGGGATCGTCGTCGCCACCAAGATGGGCCGGCGGGTGGACCAGGTCCCGGAGCACTACGTGCTCGAGAACTTCCGGGAGTGGACGGACCGGTCCCGCCGCAACCTCGGCGTCGAGCGCCTGGACCTGGTCCAGCTGCACTGCCCACCGACGGCCGTGGTGACCTCCGACGCGACGTACGACGCGCTGGACACGCTGGTCGAGGACGGCGCCATCGCGGCGTACGGCCTGAGCGTCGAGACCGTCGACCAGGCGCTCGCCGCGATCGCCCGGCCGAACGTGGCCACGATCCAGATCATCCTGAACGCGTTCCGCCTCAAGCCGCTGGAGCAGGTGCTTCCCGCGGCCCTCGATGCGGGCGTCGGCATCATCGCCCGGGTGCCGCTGGCCTCCGGCCTGCTGTCCGGGCGCTACGACAGCAGCACGACGTTCGCGAAGGACGACCACCGCAGCTACAACCGCGACGGCAGTGCCTTCGACGTCGGCGAGACGTTCTCGGGCGTCGACTACGAGACCGGACTGGCCGCCGCCGGCGAGTTCACCTCGCTGGTCTCGCGGGCAGCGCCGGAGGGCCTGACCCCCGCGCAGGCCGCGATCGCGTGGATCTGGCAGCAGCCGGGTGTCTCGAGCGTCATCCCCGGTGCCCGCAACGCCGAGCAGGCGAAGGCGAACGCCGCCGCCGGCCGCGCGGCGCCGCTGGGCGAGGAGTTCCTGGCCGGGGTGCGCGACCTGTACGACGCCCGGATCCGGGAGTCGGTGCACGGCCGCTGGTGACCCCACGAGGTGCGTGTTCTTGCGTGCCGAAGTGCGGGTTCTGGTGCATCGAGGAGTGAGTTCTTGCAAGGTGACCGCAAGAACTCACTCCTCGGCACGCAAGAATCGACACCTCGGCCGGATGGGGTCAGTGCAGCAGCGTCTTGGCGATCACCATGACCACACCGAGCAGGCTCGCGCCGAAGGCCTCGCCCCAGGACGCCGCGCGGGATCGGCCCGCGTGCCGCGCCCCGATCCAGCCGAACGCGGCGAGCAGCGCGACCGTGAACAGCAGCGCGGACTTCGCGGCGCCGGAGACGTCGACGTCGGTGGTCGAGATCGCGAGGAACACCACCATCGCGGGGATGCCGCCCTCGAGCACGGCCACCTCGGCGCGTGCCGCCACGAGGGACCGGTGCAGGATGTGCCGCCGGTCGCCGTCGAACTGGCTCTCGGCCGCGTGCACGTAGACGTGCGCCAGCCAGTAGGTGCCGAGCACGAACGCCCAGGCCCCGACGACCTCACGCACCGACTCGCTGTGCCCACCGGCGGTGACCAGCACCGCGGCGGTGACGATGGCGCCGTACAGCAGGCCCGCTGGGTCCCAGCCCGCCAGGCGTGCGGCGAAGGTCGGCGACTGCGTGCTGCTCTCCACGCTCGTCAGGCTAGGGGAACGGCGCCCGCGCCGACAGGGCTTCGGTCCGCCGTTCTCAGGCCAGCGCGAGCCGCTGGTCGACCGCCCACGGGCTGAGGACCGCGTCGAGGGCGAGCGCGGCGCAGCCGACCAGCCCGGCCCGGTCGCCGTGGGCGGCGGGCAGGATCTGCAGGTCCCGGGTGGCCAGCGCGGTGCTGTGCGTGTAGATCGACTCGCGGATGCCGCCGGTGACGATGTCGAACGCCGCGGCCATGTCTCCGCCGACCACCACGGCTTGCGGGTTCAGCACGTTCACCAGTACGGCGAGCAGCTCGCCGAGCCGGCGGCCGCTCTCGCGCAGCAGCCCCCGGGCGGTGGGGTCACCGGCCAGCGCTGCGGCGACGAGGTCCCGGACGTGCTGGATCTCGTCGTTGCCGGCCTGGCCGACCAGCGCCCAGCCGCCGGCCACCGCCTCGAGGCACCCGGTCCGGCCGCAGCGGCAGGCCAGGCCCTCGGCGGCGGGGGAACGGGAGTGGCCGATCTCGCCGGACGCGCCCACGTGGCCCTTGACCAGCCGACCGTCGGAGATGATGCCGAGCCCGAGACCTGTCGAGGCCTTGACCACCAGCGCGTCGCGCAGCACCGCCCCGCGGGCCAACAGCTCGGACTGGGCGAGGACGTCGGCGTCGTTGGCCATCACCAGCGGCGCGTCGGTGAGCGGCGCGAAGAACGGACCGAGCTCGACGCCGTCCCAGCCGGGGATGACGGGGGAGTCGACGCAGGCGCCGCGGACCTCGTCGACGGTGCCGGGGAGGCTGAGGCCCACCGCGATCAGCGGCGACTGGCGGCTCGCGAGCTGGCCGGCGGCGCGCTCCACCACCCGCGGCATCAGCTCCGCGGGGCCGGTGCCGGCCGGGTGGTCGACGGAGTCGCTGGCCAGCTCCTCGCCCCGGAGGTCGAAGACGCCGACCTGGGTGCGGGACCGGCCCACGGCGACGGCCAGCACCACGCCGGCGTCGGCGTTGACGGTGAGCGAGGCCGGCGGGCGGCCACCGGTCGAGGCCAGCTCCTCCCCGGCCAGGAGGAGGCCGCTGGAGACCAGCGTGGAGACGCGGGCGGTGACCGCGGTGCGGGACAGGCCGGTGAGACGGCGGAGGTCGGCCCGGGTGGTGGCCCGGCCGCTGCGGACGAGGTCGAGGACCACGCCGGCGGTCGATCGGGCGGGTGCGCCGAGCTCGCTGTCGGGCTGCATGGGGTGTGTCCCTCCTCTCGTCGGACGTCGGTGGCAGGATACGTTCACGTTACTTTAATCTAGAAAAGACGTAACTGTGCTTGATGTTAGGCCGAACTCTCCTTACCGTTGCACACATGTCCGCAACCACCACCGCGTCCTCCCTCCCCGAGGCCTGTGACTTCACGGTCTTCGGGGGCACCGGTGACCTGGCGCTCCGCAAGCTCCTCCCCGCCCTCTACCTCCGCGACCGCGAGGGGCACCTGCCCGACGACACCCGGATCATCGGCGTCTCCCGCAGCCCCCTCGACGACGACGGCTACCGCGCCGAGGTGCGCGAGGCCCTCACCACGTACGGCGCCCCCGAACTGCTCGA
>JBEVFC010000280.1:0-12959 GCA_040512455.1 Nocardioides sp. | reverse complement strand
GCGCTCGGCGACGTCGAGGGGATGGCCGACACGAAGCTGTGGTTCTTCCCGCGGGCGCTGGCGTTGGGCTACTCCAGCACCGTCGCCGAGCGGATCTGGAAGGTGCTCGAGGCGTTCGCGTCGTTCGGGTTCTGCAAGGCGCACGCGGCGGCGTTCGCCCTCCCGACCTACCAGTCCGCCTGGCTCAAGGCGCACTGGCCCGCGCACTTCCTGGCCGGGGTGCTCACCCACGACCCGGGGATGTACCCCAAGCGCCTCATCCTCGACGACGCCCGTCAGCTCGGCATCGCGATCCTCGGCCTCGACGTGAACGCCAGCGGCAAGACCTACACCGTCGAGAAGGTGGGTCGGTTCGATGAGCCGCCGCCGAGCGTGTTGGGACAGGTGCCGCGGGAGGCGCCGGGTGACGGGCTGCCCGACGGCCGCGACTACGGCATCCGGCTGGCGCTGTCCGAGGTGAAGGGGATCAGCGAGGCCGAGGTCGACCGCATCGTCGCGGCCCGGCCCTTTCACTCGCTCACCGACTTCTGGCACCGCGCCCGAGTCTCCCGACCGGTCGCCGAGCGGCTGGTGCTGGCCGGCGGGTTCGACGCCGTCTACGGCATCGGGCTGCCCGGCGGGATCCGCCGCCGCGGCACCGTCACCCGGCGCGACCTGCTGCTCCAGGTCGCCGGACTCGACCTGCACGCCCGGGCCGTCGAGCGCGCCGGCCGGGGCCGCGGGCTGGCCGGACGGCGGGTGGCCGCGGCGGTCCGGCCGGCCCAGACCCGGGCCGAGGACGCCGCCTCCCGCAACAGCAGCGACGCCGTCACCCGCGAGGGCGCGGCGCCGACCGAGCGGCACGCGCTGGCCGCCCCGGGCATCTGGGCACAGGCCGCCGCCCAGTCCCGAGCGACCAGGACGCCCGATCCGGTCACCTCGGTGCAGCTCACTCTCGACCTCGGCGACGAGCCCCGCGAGGGCGAGGCCACCGGCCTGCCCGAGATGGACGCCGAGGAGCGGATGCGCGCCGAGCTCGAGATCCTCGGCCTCGACGCCAGCCGGCACGTCGTCGACACCTACGCCGAGTTCCTCGATGCGCTCGGCACCACCCGCAGCAAGGACCTCCTGCGCCGGCGCAGCAAGGCCGAGCTGCTGGTCGCCGGGGTCAAGGTGGCCACCCAGACCCCGCCGATCCGATCCGGGCGCCGGGTCATCTTCCTGACCCTCGACGACTCCACCGGGCCGGTCGACGCGACGTTCTTCGAGGATGCCCAGGGCCCCTATGCCGCCACCGTCTTCCACTCCTGGCTGCTGGTCGTCCGCGGCGAGCTCCGCCGTACCGGCCGCCGCGGCGTCTCCCTGCGCGCCACCGGCTGCTGGGAGCTGCCCGGGCTGTTCGCGCTCTGGCAGCGGGCCGGCATCGACGCGGTGCACGAGGAGATGGCCGTGGTGCCCGAGGGGTTCGCCGGGGTGGGTGTCGGCGACGCCGTCGCCGGTGCGGCCGAGAGCCGCAGCACCCGGCCGGTGGTGGCCAGTCCGCCGAGCAGCGACGACGCCCCGCACGCCGCCACCCACGGCAGCGCCGGTGGCATGGGCCGGCGAAGGGTGCTGGTGCACTCCAGCGGTTTCCGGATGTCTCCCTACTCCGACATCAAGCCGGCCGGCGAGGAGACCCGCGAGGTCGCCCGCAAGCTGTGGCACCGGAGCCCGGGGAGCGCGGGATGACCGCCCTGCCACCGCTAGGGTTGCCCCCATGCCAGCCAGTGAGCGCAGCGAGCGCCCCAGCGAGCGTCGGGCTGCCACCCGCACCGCGGTCGTGTGGGACGACCTGGGCGAGGTGCTCGACAGCCCCGGCGACGTCCTCGACATCGGTGGTGGCACCGGCGGCTTCGCGGTCCGGGTCGCCGAGCTCGGCCACCGGGTCTCGGTCATCGACCCCAGCCCCGACGCCCTGGCCGCCCTCGGGCGCCGGGCCCAGGAGAGCGGTGTCGCCGACCGGGTCACCGGTCAGCAGGGCGACCTGTCCAGCCTGCTCGACGTGGTCCCTGCCGCGAGCGTCGACGTGGTGCTCTGCCACGGCGTCCTCGAGTACGTCGACGACCCCGCCGCCGCGCTGGCCACCATCGGTGAGGTGCTCCGCCCCGGCGGCACCCTCAGCCTGCTCGTCGCCCAGCGGCACGCCGCCGTGGTGGCCCGGGCGATGGCCGGCCACTTCACCCAGGCCCGGGCCCTCCTCGACCCCACCCCCGGTGTCGGCAAGGCCGGCCGCCGGTTCACCCACGACGAGGTCACCACGCTGCTCACCGAGGCCGGTTTCACCCCCGCGTCCGTGCACGGCGTCCGGGTCTTCGCCGACCTCGTCCCCGGCTCGCTGCTCGACCTCGAGCCCGGCGCCAGCCAGGCCCTCGTCGAGCTCGAGCAGGCCGTGGCCGCCCGCCCCGAGTACCTCCCCCTCGCCACCCAGGTCCACGTCGTCGCCCACCGCTGACCCCCGCCCTCCCGGACCAGGTCCGGGAAGTGCGTCTGTGCCCAGGGCGTCGTACGCCGGGCCGGTCCGCGTGGCCGCACCACCCTGCCGGGGTGACGGGGCGGGAGGGGGCCGGGGAGCCTCAAGGGGCTTGGCCGCGGCGGCCGCCGCGGCGGGCGACCAGCAGCGGCGGCCGCCCGGCCGACGCGCCGCCCCAGCGACCGGTCCGCGTCCGACCCGGCACCGCGGCGCCGGGCCGGAAGACCAAGGGGACAGGCATGGTTGACGACTCCTGGCCATGCCACCTCCTGCACATCGACATGGACGCCTTCTACGCGTCCGTGATGATCCGCGACCGCCCCGAGCTGGTCGACGTACCCGTGATCGTCGGTGGCGGCCAGCGCGGGGTGGTGCTCTCGGCCAACTACCTCGCCCGCCAGTACGGCGTCCGCTCGGCGATGCCGATGACCCGCGCCCGGCGTGCCTGCCCGCAGGCGGTGATCGTCCCGCCCGACTACGACACGTTCAGCACCGTCTCGTCCTCGGTGATGGAGACCTTCCGCCAGGTCACCCCGCTGGTGGAGGTGGTCTCTCTCGACGAGGCCTTCCTCGACGTCAGCGGGTCCGTACGCCGCCTGGGGTCACCCGCCCGGATCGCCGAGCAGCTGCGGGCACGGGTCCACGACGAGCAGCGGATCACCTGCTCGGTCGGCATCGCCGCGTCGGTGTCGATCGCCAAGCTGGCCAGCCGCCGGGCCAAGCCCGACGGGGTCCTGGTGGTCCCGCCGGGGCAGGTGACCACGTTCGTGCACCCCCTCGACGTCGGTGAGCTCTACGGCGTGGGGGAGAAGACCGCAGCCCTGCTGCACCGGCTCGGCCTGCACACCGTCGGCGATGTGGCCCACACCCCGTTGCGCACCCTGCAGCGGGCGGTCGGGCACGCGCTCGGCAGCCAGCTGCACGCCCTCGCCTGGGGCACCGACCGGCGGACCATCACCGCCCGCAACGCCGGGGTGTTCGGGGGCGACCCCGACAAGTCGATGGGCGCGCAGGAGACGTTCGGCCGGGACACCGACGACCGTGAGGTGATCCTGCGGGAGGTGCTGCGGCTGACCACCAAGGTCACCAACCGGATGCGGGTGGCCGGGGTCGCCGGTCGGACGGTCACCCTGACGGTCCGCTTCGCCGACTTCACCACCATCACCCGGTCCCGCACCCTGCCCGAGGCCACCGACGTCACCCGCGAGATCCACCAGACCGCCATCCGCCTGTACGACGCCCTCGGCCTCCAGCGGGCCCGGGTCCGGCTGGTGGGGGTGCGGGTCGAAGGTCTGGTCGCCCGCGCGACCGTCCATCGCCAGCTGCTGCTGGGCGAACGCGAGCACGGTTGGTCCGACGCCGACCGGGCGGTGGACCGGGCGACCCTGCGTTTCGGGTCGGCAGCGGTCCGTCCGGCGAGTCTCCTGCCCTGAAAATCCCGGGTCCGAGGTCACGAATTTCGGCCCTTGGGTACCACCCTGACCAGTCGCTGCCTAGACTTGATTCCATCAGCCTGGGCTGCGAACAACTGGAGGTACCCCGTGCCACTCTCGGAAGAGGAGTTGCGACTGCTCGAGCAGATGGAGCGCGCCCTCGTCCAAGAGGATCCGAAGTTCGCCTCCACCCTGCGCGGGACGTCGTTCCGCCGGGCCGCTCGACGCAAGGCGATCCTGGCCGGCGTGGTCTTCGTCGCCGGCATCGCCGTACTGATGACCGGCGCGATCCTGAAGCAGATCCCCGTCGGCGTCCTCGGTTTCGTCATCATGCTGGCCTCCGCCACCTACGGCCTCACCGCCCTCCGCGGGCACAAGCACCCGCCGGCCTCCGCCGCGTCCCGCGACTTCGAGCACCCCTCGCGGGGCGGCTTCAGCGTGATCGACGGCGGACGCAAGCACCGCCCTCGCCGTGACCGCTCCGGCACCCCGTTCATGTCCCGCCTCGAGGAGCGCTGGCGCCGCCGCCGCAACGAGAACGGCGGCTTCTGACCCGTAGTGGTCCACACCGGTGGCCCGCTCACCGGCACGCCACCGACCCGCCCTCACCAACCCGCCGGGTCGGCGCGCAAGAACGCACGGGTCGGCGAGGGGGACTGGACCGGTGAGAGTGAGAGTGCCCCCTCGACGGCCTCGGTCAGGCGAGAGCCGGAGGGAGTGAGGGTGAGGGGTGAGGCTGGGTCAGCCGACGTGGTCGACGACGTCCTGGGTGGAGCGGACCCGGGTCACGGTCGGCCGCTGGGCCGAGCCCCGCTGCAGCGTGAGCACCGAGGCGGGTAGCCAGGTGGCCCGGAGCCGGGCCTGGGAGGTCGCCCCGCCCTCCAGCGCCGCGACACAGGTGGCCACCAGTGCCCGCAGCTCCTCGTCCCCGGGCGTGAACGTCGCGGCGGGGGAGTAGCGCGACTCCTCCAGCGCCCGGACGATCTTGCCCAGCGCCGCGACCGCCTCCGGGTTGGTCCGGGCGCCGGTCACCGGCCGCGCCGGCGTGTCCGGGCCCAGGGGTGCGCCGAAGGCTCGCTGCAGCAGGGACGCGGCCGCGCGCGGCGACCGGCCGGCCGGCCACGCGACGCCGAGGTCGGTGGCCGACGCTCGGAGCTCGGCCCAGGCCGCCTCGGCCGGGTCACCGTCGGTCCGCCAGCGTCGTTTCGTCGCCGCCTGGCGCAGGAACCGCGGCGCCAGCAGCAGGACGACCATCAGCAGCAGGACTCCCAGCGTCCACAGGACCGGGGTCCACGGGAAGCCGTCGTCCTGGCCGTTGTTCCCGTCGGCCGCCGCCGAGGAGCCGGCGGACTCGGTGGGCCGCGGTGCGTTGCTCGGCTGGTTGGTCAGTGAGGAGTCGGTCGACGGCAACGCGTCGTTGGACTCCTGGACCAGCCGGTCCGTGGTGTACGACGGCACGGACGGCGCGCGGCCCGAGGGAGTGGGCTCGAACTTCACCCAGCCGGAGTCCTCGAAGTAGAGCTCGGGCCAGGAGTGCAGGTCACGGGTGGAGTACTCCCAGACGTCCGGGGCCACCTGCTCGCCGCTGAGGAAGCCGACCACCACCCGCGCCGGGATGTCGATGCTGCGGGCCATCGCCGCCATCGCGGTGGCGAACTGCTCGCAGTAGCCCTCGCGCCCGGTGTCCTTGTCCAGGAACGAGACCAGGTCCTGCACACCGTTGCCCGGCGGCGGCTCGGTCGTGTAGCGGAACTTGCCGTCGCGACGGAAGAACTGCTGCAGCGCGACGGCCTTCTGGTAGTCGGTCGGCTGCCCGGCGGTGACCTCGGTGGCCAGGTCGCGCACGCTCTGGGGGAACTCGTTGGGCAGCTCGGTGTACGGCGCCCCGATGTCCACCGGAGGAGCGCCCGCGTCCGCCATCGCCTGGGCACTGAACTGGGGGACCAGCGAGGACGCCCCGTAGTCCTTCCCGGCGGTGTCGATGCCACGGCGCGCGGCCGAGACGTCGAGCGTCTCGCTGTCGAAGCGCCAGTCCTCGCCGGCGCTCATCGAGTCGACGTACTCCGGCGTGGGCAGCCACAGCGACCGGAAGTTGTCCATGATCTCGACGTCCCACTCCACGGTGGTGCGCGGAACCGTGTCGGCCATCCCGTTGGGCTCGGGGAACGGGCCGTCCGCGGCCTGCCGGGCCGGGAGGTCCCGGCCGCCGGGCGTCCAGGCCTGGCCGGTGAAGACGGTCAGCAGCGAGATGTGGAGGTACTCCGGGTTCGGCTGGCTGGTCCGGACCCGCATCAGCGGCCGGTCCTCGCCGAGCACCAGGTCGCGGCGCAGGTCGGTCATCGGGTTGGTGATCCGGACGTCGCGGTCGTTGCCACCGCCGAGACCTCCGGCCCCGCCGCCGAGCAGGTGGAGGTCCAGGGTCGGGATCAGCACCGGCAGGAAGACCGCGAGCGCGGTCGCCGAGGCGCCGATCGCCAGGGTGTGCCGATTGCCGGTGCCGGTGCCGAAGCCGAGGGCGTCGCCCTCGTCGACGGACAGTGTGCGGCCCCAGCGGCCGATCCGGTCGCGCTCCTGCAGGGACAGCATGGCCAGGAAGCCCAGCGCGCTCAGGCAGAAGACCAGCCAGCTGACCGACCGGTCGAGGGCGCTCACGGGCAGGCTGTAGATCATCAGCAGGGGGAGCCCGGCCACCGGCACCCGGCGCAGGGTGACCGCGAAGAAGTCGACGAGCAGGCCGCACAGCATGCCGCCGCAGATCAGCAGCGGCGCCACGGACGGCGCGTTGTCGGGGACCGGCGCGGCGAACTCCCGAGCCGCGGTGATCGCGGACTCGAACGTCGCCCACATCGCCCGCAGCGAGTCGAGGGTCGGCAGCAGCGAGCTGCCCCAGGCCACGTTGGCGTAGACCAGCACCACCAGCAGTTGGGTGCCCAGCACCAGCAACGGCGTCAGCCGCGCCCACCGGGAGAGCACGCCGACCGCGACGACCAGGGCGAGCGCCCCGACCAGGGGGTTGAGGTAGCTGCCCGGCGAGGCGACGAACCCACCCCAGGCGAAGAGCGTGATCCAGGTGGTGAGCGCGGCGACCACGGCGAGGTGGACGCCGAGAGCGGGCGCGCTGCGGCTGGCCATCATCGCGCCACTATCCCCGGAGGCGTCAGCGGCACCGGTCGCTCGGAGCGCGCGTCGACGATCCCGCCGGCCCGGCGACCGAGCTCCTGCCACAGGGACGGCAGCCGGTCGGCCGGTCGGGCGCCGACGGCACGCCAGCCGAGTGAGGTGAGGAAGGTGGCCGAGGCGACGTCGGAGTCGGGGTCGACCGGGCCGAGCCAGGCGTCGACGTCGAGTGTGATGGCGAGCGGGGTGGCGCCGTGGTGCTGGAGCCGGGTGAGCACCGGCCGGTCGCCGGTGCCGAGGTCGCCGAGCACCGCGACCAGCAGCCCGGTGTGTCCGCCCTCGGAGAGCCAGTCGGTCTCGAAGGTACGGCGCTGGGACGCCGTGACGACCGCGAGCGCCTCGAGCAGGGGAGCGGTGTTCTGGGAGGACGCCCGGTCGTGCCAGAGCGTGTTGCGGTCCTCGCCGTCGGCGGTGACCAGCCGGACCATGAACCCCCGTTGGGAGAGGTGCAGCGCGATCGAGGCGGCGGCGGACACCGCGGTCTCCAGCGACGACGCGGCACCGTGGCCGCGGTGGGCCTCGAGACGGTTGTCGAGGAACAGTGTCGCCCGGGACTGCCAGGGCTGCTCCTCGCGGCGCACCATCAGCTCACCGGTCCGGGCGCTGCTGCGCCAGTGCACGCGCCGCAGGTCGTCGCCGCGGCGGTACTCGCGCACGGTCACGTCCTCGGCGCTGCCGGTGGCGAAGGCCCGGGGCCGGTTGTCGCCGGAGCCGGTCCACGCGCCGGTGAGCGGGATCGTCGGCAGCGCGACGGTGCGCGGGGTGACGGTCAGGGAGACCGTGGTCTGGAAGGCGCGGCCCAGCTCCACGAGGCCGAAGGGGTCGGCCACACGGACCGTCATCGGGCCGATCTCGAAGCGGCCCCGCAGGTCCGAGCGGACCTGGTAGCTGACCGCCCGGTTCCAGCCGTGGCTGATGCCCTCCACCACGAAGCGCGGCCGGGTGCCCAGCACGTAGGGGACGTGGTCCTCGAGCAGCAGCACGCCCGTCGGGGTGCGGCCCTCGTTGGTGATCTCCAGCTGCACCTGCGCGGGCTGGCCGGCGGTGACCAGCTGCGGCGTGATGGTCCGCACCAGCGCGAGCCGGTAGCGGCTGCGCCCCACGAGGTACGCCGTGATCAGCGGCAGGGCGACCAGCAGCACGCCCACCCGGGTCAGGGCGTCCTGGCCGAGCAGCACGGCACAGACGACGGCGGTCGTGCCCGCGGCGACGAACGCCCGGCCCCGGGCGGTCAGTCCTGCCAGTCCTTCGCGCATCGCTGTCCCCGTCTCCGGACGCGCTCAGGTGGTGGAGCCGGGATCCGGGACCGGCACCGAGGCCACGATCCGGTCCAGGATCGAGCCGATGCTGCGACCGCTCATCGCGGCCTCGACACTGGGCAGCAGCCGGTGCGCGAGCACCGGCCGGGCCAGCGTGTGCACGTCGTCGGGGAGCACGTAGTTGCGGCCGTGGATGCCGGCGTACGCCTTGGCCGCCCGGATCAGGTGCAACGTCGCGCGCGGCGAGGCGCCGAGGTTGAGGTCCGGGGTGTTGCGCGTCGCGGTGGCCAGGGCCACCACGTAGCGCTGCACCGCCTCGGCGACGTGGATGCCGCCGACGACGCTGACGACCTTCCGGATCTCCGCGGAGTCGGTCACCGGCTCGAGGTCGTCGAGCGGGTTGTTCGCGGCGTGCGAGGTGATCATCGCGAGCTCGGCGGCCTGCACGGGGTAGCCCATCGAGACCCGCGCCATGAAGCGGTCACGCTGGGCCTCGGGGAGGGCGTAGGTGCCCTCCATCTCGATCGGGTTCTGGGTCGCGACCACCATGAACGGGGTCTCGAGCTGCCAGGTGTTCCCGTCGACGGTGACCTGGCGCTCCTCCATGCACTCGAGCAGCGCGGACTGGGTCTTGGGCGAGGCCCGGTTGATCTCGTCGCCGACGACGATGTTGGCGAAGATGCCGCCGGGGCGGAACTCGAACTCGCGGGTGTCCTGGTTGAAGACGCTGACACCGGTCACGTCGGAGGGCAGCAGGTCCGGCGTGAACTGGATGCGCCGGACCGTCGAGTCGATGGAGCGGGCCAGGGCCTTGCTCAACATCGTCTTGCCGACACCCGGCACGTCCTCGATGAGGAGGTGTCCCTCGGCGAGCAGCACGGTGATCGCGGTGGTCACCACGTCGGACTTGCCCTCGATGACCTGGTCGATGCTGTCGCGCACTCGCCCGGCCACCTTGGCCACGATCTCCACATCGCCTGCCGCAATCGTCACGGAACGCCCCTTCGCCTCTTCTCCCGCCGGTGCCGGCCCCCGCGTCGGCGCCCGGATCATGCAAGTCAACCGTACGGGTGGTTGCCCCGGGGGTGTGACTGCATCGGCATCGATTTGATTGCGGTCTATCGCACTTCCACATTCTCCTCCACTTCCCTCCACCGCGCTCGGTCACCGGCGCCCCGAGCCTCTCCGGGGCGCCGTTCAGGCGTGGATCGGGCCGGGACGCCGCGGGGGAGGGGGTCGCGATCGGGCCGGAAACGGGGAGATCCGGGGTGGAAACACGCGCAATATGGTTGACGGTGGATGAGAGTGGAGTAATGTGGTGCGAAGTGGAGGAAGAGCCCTGGGAGGTGGCGAATGTTCTTCGGCACCTACACCCCGAAGCTCGATGACAAGGGGCGGCTCTTCCTTCCGGCGAAGTTCCGAGACGACCTGGCGGAGGGGCTTGTGGTCACACGAGGGCAGGAACGCTGCTTGACGGTGTGGACGCAGGCCGACTTCCAGGCGATGACCGAGCGGCTCCGCGAGGCGCCGCTCACCAACAAGGGCACCCGTGACTACGTCCGCATGCTGTTCGCGGCCGCGGCGCAGGAGGTGCCGGACAAGCAGGGGCGGGTCTCCATCCCGACCGTGCTGCGCGAGTACGCCTCGCTCGGCAAGGACGTGATGGTGATCGGCGCGATGGACCGGATCGAGATCTGGGACCCGACCTCATGGGTCGCCTACTCCGAGGAGCAGGAGCAGAAGTTCTCGGAGATCAGCGACGAGGTCTTCCCCGGCATCTAGCACCACCCAGCAGCACCCAGAACTCAACAGCCGGATTCGCAGGACGAGGTCTCGGGCCCGCTCCCTGGTCATCTGGGGCACCTTCCCCGGTTCCAGAGGACACCTTCCCAAGTTGGGAGCGGGCAGGGACCTGGTCAGGCGAATCCGGCTTCCACGCACATCGTCAGCAGGGGTCGAGACCATGAGCATCGCCGTCACCGGAACGCCGCCCGCGGCACGCCGTGTGCGCCACCAGGCGCGGGAGGTGGTCGCCGTGATGGCGTTCTCCCTGGCGTCGTCGGTGCTCCTCACCCTCGCCGCCGTGCTGGTCATGGCACTGGGTCGGCAGGGCTAGGACACATGCCCACCCCCCGCCACGTCCCCGTCCTCCTGGACCGGGTCGTCGCCCTTCTCGCGCCCTCCCTGGACCGTCCGGGCTCCGTGTACGTCGACGCCACCCTCGGCCTGGGCGGCCACGCCGAGGCGATCCTCGCGGCCTTCCCCGAGGCCCGGCTGGTCGGCATCGACCGCGACCCCGACGCCCTGGCCCTGGCCGGGGAGCGGCTCGCCGCGCACGCCGACCGCACCACGTTCGTGCACGCGGTGTACGACGAGATCCCCGACGTCCTCGAGGGGCTCGGGCTTCCCCGCGTGGACGGCATCTTCTTCGACCTCGGCGTCTCGTCCATGCAGCTCGACGTCCGCGAGCGCGGCTTCGCCTACGCCCAGGACGCGCCGCTCGACATGCGGATGAACGGCCGCGAGGGCACCACCGCCGCCGACGTCCTCAACACCTACCCCGCCGCCGACCTGGCCCGGATCCTCCGTGACTACGGCGAGGAGAAGTTCGCCAAGCGGATCGCGGACCGCATCGTCGCCGAGCGCGACAAGGAGCCGTTCACCACCTCGGCCCGGCTCGTCGAGCTGCTGTACGCCGCGATCCCGGCGCCGGCGCGCCGTACCGGGGGACACCCGGCCAAGCGCACCTTCCAGGCGCTCCGCATCGAGGTCAACGACGAGCTGAACGTCCTCCGCCGGGCCGTCCCCGCCGCCATCGGGTCGATCAACGTCGGCGGCCGGGTGGTCGTGGAGTCCTACCACTCGCTCGAGGACCGGCTGGTCAAGCAGGCGTTCACCGCCGCGACGAAGTCCGACGTCCCGGTGGACATGCCGTTCATCCCCGAGGGCCACGAGCCGACCTTCCGTCTGGTCACCCGGGGCTCGGAGAAGGCCGTCCAGCCCGAGCTCACCGACAACCCCCGGGCCGCCTCCGTGCGGCTGCGGGCGATCGAACGCATCAGAGAGGACAGGGCCGCATGAGCACCCCGCTTCCCCACAGCAGGGTCCGCGTCCAGCGGATCGCCGAGGCCGCCGTCGAGCGGGCCCGGCTGACCGTCGTGCCGCGGGTGCGGGCGCGCCGGCCCCGGGTCCCGTTCGTGACCCTGGTGTCGCTGCTGCTGCTCGGCGGGGTGGTCGGGCTGCTGATGTTCAACACCACGATGCAGCAGAACGCGTTCGCCTCCACCGCCCTCGAGCAGCAGGCAGGTGACCTCACCTCCCGCGAGCAGACCCTCCAGATGGAGCTCGAGGTCCTCCGCGACCCGCAGGTCGTGGCGGAGAAGGCCCGGGCGCTGGGCATGGTCGACGGCGGCCCGCCGGCGTTCCTGGCCGCCGACGGGTCGGTCAAGGGCGTCCCGATGCCCGCCACGCTGGCCAACCGGGTGCCGATCCTGCCCCCGGCGGTGAAGAAGCCGGCCGCGCTCGACCCCAAGGACATCGTGGTCTACGAGAAGGCGAAGCGGTCGAAGGCCGACCGCATGAAGGCGCGCGACACGGACCGCACCTCGCGCCGCGAGAGCAACCGGCGGGATAGGAATGGCTCCACCAGGCCGAACTCGGGAGACCGGAGCACCCGTTGAGCCCTCGACCGACCGCCCAGCGCCCCACCGGGCGCGCGACCACCCGCGCCCACCCGATGTTCCGGCTCCGCTTCGGCTTCGTGGTGATCGCGATGGTGATGTCGGTCTTCGGCGTCCGCCTGGTGCAGCTCCAGGGCATCGACCCGAAGGCGTACGCCGCGATGGCGGCCCGTGAGGGCTCCGTCCAGGCCGTGCTCCCTGCCGAGCGAGGGGCGATCGCCGACCGCAACGGCGTCGAGCTGGCCACGTCGGTGGACGGCATGATGATCGTCGCCGACCCGCAGATGACCCGCGATGACGCGCCCGCCATCGCGACGTACCTCGCGGACGAGCTCGACCTCGACTACTTCCAGACCCTCGACCGGCTGCGCACCGGCGGCGGCAGCCGGTTCGTGTACGTCGCCCGGCGGGTGCCGTCGACCGTCGCCAACCGGGTGCTCGGCGACCTGGATGCCCGCGGCTACAAGGGTCTCAGCGTCCGGCGCGACCCGATGCGTGACTACCCGTCCCGCGACGTCGCCGCGAACCTGATCGGCTTCCTCGGGGAGGACCAGCCGCTGGCCGGCCTCGAGCGCACCTTCGACGCGCAGCTGTCCGGCACCGACGGCGAGGCGACGTACGAGGTGGGCGGCGGCAACCGCATCCCGCTCGGCAACCACACCACCGTCAAGCCGCGCAACGGTGTTGACCTGCAGCTGACCATCGACCGCGACGTGCAGTGGTACGTCCAGCGCGTCCTGCGCAGCACCGTCCGTGGGGCCAACGGCGACTCCGGGGTGGCCGTGGTGATGGACTCCCGCACCGGCGAGCTGATCTCGCTGGCGGACTACCCGTCCTTCGACGCGCAGACGCCGTTCTCCGCCGCGAAGGACGACCTGGGCTCCCGTGCCGTGAGCGACGTCTACGAGCCGGGCTCCGTCGA
>JBEVFC010000078.1:0-5844 GCA_040512455.1 Nocardioides sp. | reverse complement strand
TTTAACCATTCTTATGTTTATTAAATTTTTTGTCCTGGGCGGCGCCTCCTGGTTACTGTTGTCCCCCCCCACCCAACATGCGGCGGGGGCGGGTGGTGCCCCAAACACCCCCCCGCTACGGAGGGTGGTGCTGGGTGGGACCGGCCGATCAGGCCGCGCGCTGGAGGGCGCGACGGACCCGGGGGCCGCCGGTCGTCATCTTGTAGAGCTTGGCGAGCTGCTTCGGCGCGTTGGTCGGCTTGGTCTCCGCGAGCCAGCCGTTGGGCAGCGACAGGCGGATCACCTTGTGCCAGGCGCTGGCGACCTGCCTCGGCATGGAGGCCGAGTGGTAGTTCAGCCCGTAGCGCTCGAAGAGGTCCTGCACCTTCGGGGCGATCTCGGCGTACCGGTTGGACGGCAGGTCCGGGAAGATGTGGTGCTCGATCTGGTGGCTCAGGTTGCCGGACATGATGTGCATGGCCTTGGAGCCGGAGATGTTCGCCGAGCCGAGCATCTGGCGGACGTACCAGTCACCGCGGGTCTCGCCGTCGATCGAGCGCTTCTCGAACGTCTCGACACCCTCGGGGAAGTGCCCGCAGATGATGATCGAGTGGCTCCACACGTTGCGGACCACGTTGGCCGTGAAGTTCGCGGCCAGCGTGCTCAGGAACGAGCCGGTCGGGATCGAGAGAGCCGGGTGCACCAGGTAGTCCTTGGTGGCCTGCTTCTTGATCTTGCCGAGCACCTGCTTGAGGCGGCGCTGGAAGTCGGGGTCCTTGGTCCCCTTCTTCTTGATCGTGGCGCCGAGCTCGAGGTCGTACGCCGCGATGCCGTACTCGAAGAACACCATGTTGACGAAGTTCCAGAGCGGCTGACCGAGGTGGAAGGGGTGCCAGGTCTGGTCCTCGTCGACGCGCATGATGCCGTAGCCGAGGTCGTTGTCCTTGCCGATCACGTTCGTGTACGTGTGGTGCAGCTCGTTGTGCGAGTGCTTCCACTGCTCGGCGGGGGTGGCGCTGTCCCACTCCCAGGTCGTCGAGTGGATCGAGGGGTCACGCATCCAGTCCCACTGACCGTGGAGGATGTTGTGGCCGATCTCCATGTTCTCGAGGATCTTGGCCACGGACAGGCCGGCGGTGCCGACGATCCAGGCCGGCGGGAACACGCTGAACAGCAGCATGGCGCGGCTGCCGAGCTCGATGGAGCGCTGGGTCTTGATGACCTTGCGGATGTACGCCGCGTCGTCGGCTCCGCGGGAGTCGATGACGTCCTGGCGGATCGCGTCGAGCTCGCGGCCGATCTCCTCGATGTCCTCACGGGTGAGGTGGGCGATGGGGTTCGTCTGCTTCTTCTGGATGACGGTCATGTGTCTTCCCTCAGCTCAGTGGTCGATGTCGCACGGCCCGGCGGCCGCGCTGATGCAGGTCTGGATGAGAACGCCGCCGTTGTCGGACTCGGCCGCGGAGACGGCGGTGACCTCGCCGTTGCGGAGGTCACGCACCACGCCTTCGCGCAGCGGCAGCACGCAGCCGAAGCAGATGCCCATCCGGCACCCGCTCGGCATCAGGACGCCGGCGTCCTCGGCGGCGTCGAGGATCGGGGTGGCGCCGTCGGCTTCGACGACTGTCCCGTTCTTGTTGAAGGTCACGGTCCCGCCGTCGCCGGCGGCGACGCGGGTGGTGCGGAACTGCTCGGTGAACAGCGGCACGCCTTGCTCCGCGTGGAAGGCCTCGAGCGCGTCGAGGAGTCCGTGCGGGCCGCAGGCGTACGTCGTGCGCTCGGCCAGGTCCGGGACGAGCGTCGCCAGGTCGGCGACGTCGAGCTGGCCGTGCTGGTCGTCGTACCGCGCGACCAGCCGGATCGAGCCGGCGTCGTCGAGCTCCTGGAGGTTCGCGATGAAGATCGAGTCGGGCTGGCTCGGTGCCACGTGGACGACGACGATGTCGAGGTTGCGGCTCCGGGACAGGTGCACGACGCCCTGGTCGGCGACCGGGAACATGTTGCGCAGCATCCCGATGACCGGGGTGACGCCGGACCCGGCGGTGACGAACAGCAGCTTGCCGGGCTGCTCGGCGAGCACGAACTCGCCGGCCGCCTGCTCGAGCTGGACGATGGTGCCGGGGCGGGCCTCGTGGACGAGGTGATTGCTCACCTTGCCGTCCGGGACCGCCTTGACGGTGATCGAGATCAGGCCGTCGGCGCGGGGGCCGTGGGTGAGCGAGTACGCGCGCCACTGGCGGACGCCGTCGACGTCGATGCCGATGCGGACGTACTGTCCGG
Organism: Nocardioides sp.; assembly: GCA_040512455.1. Lineage (GTDB taxonomy): Bacteria > Actinomycetota > Actinomycetes > Propionibacteriales > Nocardioidaceae > Nocardioides. Next base: position 3,585 of record JBEVFC010000078.1, on the reverse strand, counting down.
GGACGTGGCCGCGCCAGGCGGCGCCGGGCCGGAGCACGATGGTGGCGGCGTCGCGGGTCTCGCGCTCGATGGCGACGATGCGGCCGCGCAGGTCGGCGCCGGCACGCAGCGGTGCGAACATGTCAAGGAAGTCGGCGGGCACCAACGGGGTCGTCGCGGCCTCGGCGACTCGCACGAAGCGGTCGCGCAGGGTGCCGCGGGGAACGTCGATTGTGGCCATGTATCGAGTGTGCCGTCCGCATCGGTTAAAGTCATGACTGCCTGACGTGAATCAGCAGGCCTTCTTTGTTCGCTTCGCATAGTTGTTGGTGGATCCGGGAGGTTTCCGTGCCGCAACGTGACGCCCGCCACGACCCCGAGCAGCTCGAGCTGTCCCCGGCCACCGCCGAGGCGATGCGCTCGGAGCTCCCCGCGGTCGCCGAGCGGACCGTCTCCGCGATCATCGAGGAGGTGCCCAGCTACGCCGATGCGCTGAGCGGGCCGATGGGCGAGACCATCGGTGGAGCGGTGCAGCTGGCCCTCGGGGCGTTCCTCAACCTGGCCAGCCGGTCGGAGCGGGGAACGCCGATGGCGCCCGCCCTCGAGGGTGCCTACCAGCTCGGGCGGGGCGAGGCCCGCAGCGGCCGGAGCATGGAGGCGCTGCTCGCGGCGTACCGGATCGGCGCCCGCGTCTCCTGGCGGGACATGTCCCGCGTCGTGGTGGGCCAGGGCATGGAGGCCGAGGAGCTGTCGGCGTTCGCCGAGCTGGTCTTCGCCTACATCGACGAGCTGTCCGCGGCCAGCGCCGCCGGTCACACCGACGAGCTGGAGCGCACCGGTCGGGTGCGCACCCGCAACTTCGAGCGGCTGGCCCGCGCCCTGCTGACCGCACAGCCGGCGGACGCCGTCGTCGCCTCCGCCGAGCGCGCCGGTTGGGAGCCGCCGGCCGCACTGACCGCCGTACTCCTCCCGGAGGCGCAGCTGCGCGGCGTGCTCGGCCAGGTGGACGACCGAACCCTGGCCCCGACCGAGGACGTGCCGGGCGCCGTCGAGGGCATCGGCCTGCTGCTGGTCGCCGGCCCGGCGTCGCCCGCGGCCCGCGCCCGGCTGCTGGCCACCTTGTCCGGCAACGACGCGGTGGTCGGGCCGACGGTGCCGTGGCTGGAGGTGTCGCGCTCCCACGAGCGGGCCCGCCAGTGCCAGCGCCTGGGGCTGTCGGGCACGGTCGACTCGGAGCGCCACCTCGCGGAGATCGTGCTGACCGCCGACCCGGACGCGCTCGCCGACCTGCGCGCCGCCGTGCTCGCGCCGATGGCCGGGCTGCGTCCGTCCGCTGTCGAGAAGCTCACCGAGACGCTGCGCTCTTGGCTCCTGCACCACGGCCGCCGCGACGAGATCGCCGACGAGCTGTTCGTGCACCCCCAGACCGTGCGATACCGCGTCAGCCAGCTGCGCGACGTGTACGGCGACCGGCTCGAGGACCCGCGCTTCGTGCTCGAGGCGACGCTCGCGCTCGCGGTGCCGCGACCCCCGGCGGGCTGAGTCACCGCTCGGCGGCTCGCGTCGCGGGCAGCGGCGCTTTACTTTCGGCCGCGCGCAGGGTCGCTCGCGGGCGCTCGCCGGCTCTACGTCCTCCGGTGCGCGAGCCCGCAAGAAGTGCACTCTCGGCGCGCAAGAACACGCACCTCGGCGCACGTCAGGCGCGGACCACCTCGATGCCGCGGTCGCGCAGCTCGGCGCAGATCCGCTGGGGCGCGCCGCGGTCGGTGATCAGCACGTCCACGTCCCGGAGGTCGGCGAAGCGGACCGTGCTGTCCACCCCGAGCTTGGAGGCGTCGGCCAGCACGACCACCTTGTGGCCGGAGGCGACGATCGCGCGCTTGCACGCGGCCTCGCCGTGATCCGGCGTCGAGAGGCCGTGCCCCTTCGAGACGCCGTTGGTGCCCAGGAGTGCCACGTCCACCCGCAGCAGGCTCAGCGCCGTCACCGTCACGTCACCGACCGCCGCCTGCGTGGTCGGCCGCACCTGCCCGGGCAACAGGTGGAGCTCGAGCTGCGGCAGGCCGGCCAGCCGGGCCGCCACCGTGATCGCGTGCGTCATCACGGTCAGCTCCCGGCCGGCCACGTGGCCGCACACCCGGGACGTGGTCGACCCCGCGTCGATCAGCACCGAGCCACCCGCCGGCGGCAGGTGCTCGGCCGCGGCCGCGGCGATCCGGTCCTTCTCCACGGTGTTGGCCCGGTCCCGCTCGCCGAGGGCGCGCTCCAGCGCGGCGATCACGGCGACCGGTACGGCGCCCCCGTGGACGCGGCGCAGCCGTCCCGCCCGCTCGAGGGCGGACAGGTCACGTCTCACCGTCTCGGCCGTGACGCCGTAGGCGCGGGCCAGGTCGAGCACCGAGAGGCGCCCCCGTGTCAGCACCAGCTCGGCGATCGCCTGCTGCCGCTCCTCGGCGTACACCTCACCACTCCACCCGCGTCCTCGGTCAGGGCTCCACGGTGACCTTGATCGCCTCGCCGTTCTTCACGATCGAGAAGGCGTCGAGCACGCGCTCCAGCGGGATGTGCTCGGTGATCAGGTCCTTGACCGGCACCTGGCCGGTGGAGATGTACTGCAGGGCGCGCTTGTTGTGCTCTGGCGCGGAGCCGTTGGCGCCGTGGATGTGCAGCTGCCGGTAGTGCACGACGTTGGAGTCGCAGGTGATCGTCGGGTTGGTCTTCGGGAGCCCGCCGAAGAACGAGATCCGGCCGTTGCGCGCGGCCATCGCGATCGCCTGCTCCTGGGTGACGTTGGCAGCGGTGGCGGTGATGATGACGTCGGCCCCGCGACCGCCGGTCAGCTCCATCACCTTCTCGACGACGTCGACCTCTGCGCCGTTGATGGTCTCGTCCGGCTGGACCGCGTCGGCGGACATCTTGAGCCGCTCGGCGTTGACGTCCACGAGGTAGACCGGGCCGACCTTGTGCACACCGCGGGCGATCCGGATGTGCATGCACCCGATCGGGCCGGCGCCGAAGACGACGACCGTGTCGCCCTCCTCGATGCCCATCAGCTCCTGGGCGTTGATCGCGCAGGCGAACGGCTCGGCGGCCGACGCCTCGTCGTACCCGACGTTGTCCGGGATCCGGTTGAGCCCGTCGACCTTGAGCACCTGCTTCGGCACGATCATGTACTCCGCGAAGCCGCCGTCGTACTGGTAGCCGACCGAGGTCTGGTTCTGGCAGACCGCCATCCAGCCCTTGTTGCACTCGTAGCAGTCCCCGCACGGCACCGCCGCGATGACCTGGGCGCGGTCGCCCACCTTCCAGTCGCCGCCGTACGTCGCCTGGACGTCCGCACCGACCTCGACCACCTCGCCGGCGATCTCGTGGCCGATGGTCCGCGGCGGGGTGAGGTTCTGGTGGCCGTTGTAGAAGATCTTGACGTCGGTGCCGCAGGTCGAGCAGTTTTTCACGCGCAGCTTGACCTCGTCGGGACCGCACTCGGGCTCGGGAACGTCCTCGAGGCGCACGTCCTCGGGGGCGTAGAAGCGCAGGGCCTTCATCTCGTGGTTCCTCCTGAGCAGGTCGGGTGCCGGGCCACCGTATCACCGAGTAGTTGGTTTC
>JBEVFC010000252.1:0-14616 GCA_040512455.1 Nocardioides sp. | reverse complement strand
AAGCGACTGGCGGCCGTCGGCTACCTCTCGGACACGGCCACCTCGACGACGACCTTCCTCGCCGGCGCGCTCGAGAAGCCCCTGCTGGTCGAGGGGCCGGCCGGTGTCGGCAAGACCGAGCTCGCCAAGGCGGTCAGCCGGGCCACCGGCGCCGGCCTGGTGCGGCTGCAGTGCTACGAGGGGCTCGACGAGGCGCGGGCACTCTACGAGTGGAACTACAAGAAGCAGCTGCTGCGCATCCAGGCCGCCGGCGGCGACGACTCCTGGGAGCAGACCCACGACGACATCTTCACCGAGGAGTTCCTGCTCACCCGGCCGCTGCTGACCGCGATCCGGCAGGAGCACGACACCGTGCTGCTCATCGACGAGGTCGACAAGACCGACGTCGAGGTCGAGGGCCTGCTGCTCGAGGTGCTCTCCGACTTCCAGGTGACGATCCCCGAGCTGGGCACCGTCGTCGCCGTACGCCGCCCGTTCGTGGTGCTCACCTCCAACGCCACCCGCGAGCTGAGCGAGGCGCTGAAGCGGCGCTGCCTCTACCTCCACCTCGACTACCCGGACGCCGTGCGGGAGAAGGAGATCCTGCTCTCGCAGGTCCCCGGCTTCGACGACGACCTGGCCCGCCAGGTGGTGGAGACGGTGGCCCGGTTGCGCGATCTCGAGCTCAAGAAGGCGCCGTCGATCGCGGAGTCGGTCGACTGGGCACGCACCCTGGTGGCGCTCGAGATCGACACCCTCGACACCGCCGAGGTCGAGCGCACGCTCGGCGTGGTGCTCAAGCACGCCTCCGACCACGACAAGGCCCTCAAGGAGCTGCGCCGCACCCGCTGACCTCGCGTCGGCATGGGGGGGTCGGAGAAGTCGACCGGCCACGGCGGGGACGCACCGTGACCGGTCTCGACGAGGTCGTGACCTCCGCCGGTCGGGGAGACGGCGGAGCACCACGGACCGCGCCGCCCCCGGGGGGTGGGCGGCTGAGACGGTCGTCCTCGTGTCCCTCGACGGTAGACCCGGAGCCCGGTCGGGGCGCCAGTTGGCCAATGGTCCTAGTACCTCCCCGTGGTCACCACCCCAGGGGGGCGCTCACGGAGCGGGAACGACGCGGTCCCGCGTACCGACCTCCAGCCAGGTGGCCACGCCGAGCACCAGCAGGGCGCCCAGGGTGAGCGCGGCGCCGACCCAGATCGGCGAGGTGTAGCCCAGCCCGGCGGTGATCGTGATGCCGCCCAGCCAGGCGCCGGTCGCGTTGCCGACGTTGAACGCCGCGATGTTGGCCCCGGACGCCACCGTCGGCGCCTGCGCGGCGTACGCCATGATCCGCATCTGCAGCCCCGGCACGGTGGCGAAGCCGAACAGGCCCATCAGCACCAGCGAGACCACCGTCAGCACCGGCGAGGACGCCGTCAGCGCGAAGAAGGCCAGCACCAGCACCAGCGACCCCAGCACCACCGCCAGCGTCTTCGGCACCGACCGGTCGGCGAACCTGCCGCCGTAGTAGTTGCCGGCGAACAGCCCGAGCCCGAACAGGATCAGCAGCCACGGCACCGTCTCTGACGCGAAGCCGCTCACCCCGGTCAGCGTGTAGGCGATGTAGGTGAACGCACCGAACATGCCGCCGAAGCCGAGCACGGTGATCAGCAGCGACAGCCACACCTGCGGGTGCCCGAACGCCGACAGCTCGCGGCGCAGGTCGGCGCCCTCGGGCCGCATGCTCGGCACCAGGGCCGCCATCCCGGCCAGCGCGGCCAGGCCGATCGCGGTGATCGCCCAGAACGTCGAGCGCCAGCCGAGCTGCTGACCGAGCAAGGTGCCCAGCGGTACGCCGAGCACGTTGGCGATGGTCAGCCCGGCGAACATCATCGCGATCGCGCCGGCCTTCTTGTGCGCCGGCACCAGCCCGGCCGCGACCACCGAGCCGATCCCGAAGAACGCCCCGTGGCTCAGTGCGGAGAGGATCCGTCCGCCCAGGAGCACGCCGTACGTCGGCGCGAGCGCGCTGAGCAGGTTGCCGGCGACGAAGAGGACCATCAGGGCGACCAGCACGTGCTTGCGGTTCAGTCGGGTGACCGCGGCCGTCAGGAAGACGGCGCCGACCGCGACGCTGAGCGCGTAGCCCGAGATCAGCCAGCCCGCCGCGGCCTCGTCGACGCCGTACGTCGCGGCGACCTCCGGAAGCAGCCCGGCGATGACGAACTCGGTGAGCCCGATGCCGAAGCCGCCGATCGCCAGGGCCAGCAGGGCCGCTCGGTGCGATCCGTCGGCGGCCGCGTGGGTCGCGACGGGAGCGGTGTCGAGTGCCATGGTTCCTTCCTGCATGCAATAGAAAGCGTGTGCAAGTAAAAACAAAAGTAGTTGCATGCGACGTCTATTGCAAGTTGAGGCTATGCTGGATCCATGGGAATCGCTGACGACGCCGTCGAGATCCGTGCCCAGGGGTGGCGCACCCTCGCGGCCCTGCACGGGCGGATCGAGGCCGAGCTCGAGCGCGCGTTGACCGAGCGGCACGCCCTGTCCGTGGTCGAGTTCACCGTCCTCGACGCGCTGAGCCGTCAGGACGGCTGGCACATGCGGATGCAGCAGCTCGCCCGTGCGGCCGCCCTCTCGCCGAGCGCGACGACCCGGCTGGTCAACCGGCTCGAGGAGCGCGACCTGCTCACCCGGATCATCTGCGCCGACGACCGCCGCGGCATCTACACCGAGCTCACCACCGGCGGCCGGGCGCTGCTGCGCAAGGCCCGCCCCACCCACGACCGCACCCTCGAGTCCGCACTGGCCGAGGCCGAGGCGACGCCGGAGCTCAGCCCGCTCGTCGACGCGCTGCACCGGTTGCCCGCCGGGGTCTGATGTCGCTCACCGGGCGCCACATCGGGTTCGTCGAGGCCCTCCGCGCCGCCGGGGTTCCGGTCTCGCTCGCCGAGGACGTCGACGCCGCGACCGCGATCGGCGCCGTCGGGCTGGCCGACCGCGAGACCCTCCGGGCGACGTACGCCGCCACGCTGGTGAAGCGGGCCGCCCACCGGCCGAGCTTCGACACGCTCTTCGAGCTCTACTTCCCGGCCCTGGTCGGGGAGGGCCGCACGGCACCGGACGAGCGGCCCGACGGCCCCCAGGACACCGGTCCCGCTCTCGCAGCGTTCCGCGAGGAGATGGCCGAGGCGATGCAGGCCGGCGACCGGGAACGCCTGCAGGAGCTGGCGATCCAGGCCGTGGCGCGGTTCGGCGCGATGCCCGGCCGGGCGCCGGGCCTGTCGTCGTGGAGCGCCTACCAGGCCCTCAAGCGGCTCGACCCCGACGGGCTGGTCCAGCAGGTGGCCGACGCCCTCCGTGCCGAGGGCGTGCCCGACGCCGATCGCGCGGCGACCACCCGCGCCGCCCGGTTCGCCGGCCTGGTCGAGGCGGACGCCCGGCGCCGGATCGCCGAGGAGAAGGGACCCGAGCACGTCGCCGACTCCACCCAGCGACCGATCCTTGACAAGATCGACTTCACCAGTGCCCGTCGCGCCGACCTCGAGCAGATGCGGCGCGAGATCTACCCGCTCGCGCGTCGGCTGGCCACCCGGCTCAGCCAGGAGCACCACTCCCAGCGCCGCCGCGGCCCGCTGGACTTCCGGCGCACCGTCCGCGCCTCGATCTCCACCGGCGGCGTCCCGATCACCACCCACCACCGCCCCAAGCGCCCGCACCGCACCGAGCTGGTGGTGCTCTGCGACGTCAGCGGGTCGGTGGCGAACTTCGCCCAGTTCACGCTGCTGCTGGTGTTCGCGCTGCGCGACCAGTTCACCAAGGTCCGCGCCTTCACGTTCGTCGACCAGGTCCACGAGGTGACCCACCACTTCCGTCCGGGGGCGGACGTCGCTGACGTGATGACCGACCTGGCCGGCAGCGTCCAGCACGCGGCCCTGTGGGGCCGCACCAACTACGGGCGCGCGCTCACGACGTTCGAGGACGAGCACGCCGACGCGATCGGCCCGCGGTCGTCCCTGCTGGTGCTGGGGGACGCCCGCTCCAACTACAGCGACCTCGCGCTCGACACCTTCGCCGGCATGGTCGACCGCTCCCGGCACGCGTGGTGGCTCAACCCGGAGCACACCCGCAACTGGGACACCGGCGACTCGGCCGCCCGTGCCTACGCGGAGGTCGTGGACATGGTCGAGTGTCGCAACCTCACCCAGCTGGGCGAGTTCGTGCACGACATCGTGTGAACCTCAGCCGGCGAGGTAGCCGAGCTCCTGGATCCGCTTGATGGCGGCCCGCAGGTCCGGGTGGTCGGCCGCGTCCGCGGCGCGTCCGCCCGCGACGTACGCCGCCGCGCCGTGGGCCTCGCCTCCGTCGAAGATCACGGTCAGCCGGTTGGCAACGCCCGCGTTGATCAGCGAGCCGAGCAGTGCCACCGGGTCCGTGCGGTCCTCGAGGGAGAGGACTGAGGTGCCGTCGGGGATCAGCGGCACCTGTGCCGACGGGGCCCCGGCGGTGATGACCTGGTCGATGGTGAACGTCGACGAACGGGCGCCCGAGGCGATCTCGGCCGCGGTCACGCCGCCCTGCGCGTGGCCGACGAGCAGCACCCGCGCGTTGGGCTCGTCACCGATCGCGGACTCGAGCGCGGCCACCACCGCGGCCACCCGGCCGTGGTTGTCGACACCGACGAGTCGCAGGGTGTCGCCGCGGGTCGCGGGGGTCGGTAGGTAGCCGATGAACCGGCCGCCGCCGAGGCGCTGGACCAGCAGCTCGCCCTCGACCTCGCTCAGCGACACCATCAGCTCCTCGATCGAACGCGGTGCGCCCAGGTCGGCGCTGCCGGCCCTCGGCGCCTCGGGCTCGGGGGTGCAGAATCCAAAAGCGACGTCGCGCAGCCCCGCCGAGAAGTCGGCGTCGAAGTCCGGCGCGCCGACGGCACGCAGACCGCCGCGGGTGGCGCTCCCGCCGTCGGAACCGCCGAGGACGGCCGCGGTCAGCAGGGCCCGCATCTGCAGGGCGTCCAACAGGCCGCCTCCGCCGCTGACGAAGTGGTCCATCAGCTCGGGGTTCGCGTCGGCGAGCTCGTTCAGGTACGCCGTCAGGCCCTCGCGGTCGAGGGCCTCGGTCTCGATCAGTCCCGCGGACAGGATCGCGCCGCCCAGCGCCACCTCGGGCGCCAGGTAGCCGACCGCACGCGCCGCGATGGACCCGAGGGTGCGGTACGCCGCGACCTGGAGGTCGTCGATCCAACGGTAGGTCAGCACCGTGGCGCGGATGATCAACGCGTCGGCGTCGAGCTCGACGGAGCGGGCCAGCAGGCCGTGCCGGCCGGTGGTCGCGGCGATGATCTCGTCCTCCGCGCGGGTGTACGTCGCGGGGGAGAGGCTCGCGGACTCCGAGACGGCCTCGTCGGCCAGCACCTCCGCACCGAGTGCCGCGCGCTCGCGCATCTCGTCGCCGGAGGAGTCGAAGAGATCCGCCAGCCCCATCATCTGGTCGTACTTGTCCTGGTGGACCGCGACCTGCTCGTTCCCCTGCTGGCTCATGCGGTCACCTCCGCCAGGACCGGGCCCAGCACGGACGCGAGGTCCGCGGGTTCGACCCGGCGTACCTCCACGCGATGGGCATCCTTCTCGTGGTGCGGGCGCAGGACCCGCCAGCCGTCCTCGAGAAGCACCCAGGAGAGCACGCCGACGACGCTGCCGCCGGCATCGACGTCGGCGACCAGGGCGCGGAGCCGGCCCCGGGTCTCGCCGACCAGTGCGGTGACCACCGCGGCGGCGGTCGCGTCGTCGAGCGGTTCGCCGGTGCCGTCGAGGGACGCACCCGAATGGTGAGCGACGACGGTGGAGAGCAGGTCGGAGCGGGTCGAGCGCAGCGCCTCGGCGCCGGCGTCGAGCAGCTCGTAGGGCAGGTCGACCAGCACGGGGACCGTGGACGGGCCGAGCTCGAGGTCCTCGGGGACGACGGCCATCCGGGCCAGCTCGTCGCGCCAGTGGTCGCTCTCGAACCAGGCCAGCTCGAAGACGAGTCCGTCGACAGTGGACAGGGAGGCGACCGCACTGCCGCGCTGCCGGTGCCAGGCGCGACCGCGCACCGAGCCGGCCGTGACGTCGAGGTCGAGCGCGATCGCGGGGGTGGCCAGCAGGCCGAGCGCGCCGACGATCCCGGCATCGGCCCGGTCGCCGTCGAGGAGCCCGCGGCGGGTCAGCGAGTCGGTGGGGTCGTGCAGCGTCTCCAGGGCGGCGGTGAACGCCTGGGCGTCCGAGGCGGCCCGGGACCGGCCCAGGCGGGTCTCGAGCGGGTTGCCGGACGGTCTCGCCGGCTCGGCGACGTCGAAGGGCAGCGGCGCACCGCCGGCCCTCTCGGCCAGCAGCCGGAGCTCGGGGAGGGTCAGCGCGACGCGGCGCGGCAGGCCCTGCAGGGTGCCGGCCGGAGCGGGCGGCGGGGTGGCGAGATCAACGGTCGGCATGTACTCACAGTCCCGGGAGCGTGACGGTCAACCAGTCCTTGTGCCCCGGCTTGGGGGGCACGAACTGGTCGAGGAAGCGGTCGCCGTCGGCGGGCTCACGAGTGACCCCGGCGGGGTCGTCGTGCCGGTCGAGCTGGGCGATGCGGGTGCGAGCGTCGGTCACCAGCGACGAGGCCTTGCGCTCGGTGGTCGAGATGGCGTCCTTGAGGCGGTCCACCTCGGTGAGATGGCGTTCCAGCGTCTCCGCGGCGTTCTCGTGCTGGCCGGCGCAGTCGCGGAGGACGGCGGCACGGTCATGGATCCGGGACCGCATGTCAGCGGCGGCCCGTCCCTGCCAGTCGAGGTTCTCCAGCCGGGCGACGAGACGGTCGGCCAGGGCACGGACGTCGGTGCCCTGCTCGCGGAGCTGGGCGGCCCGCTTCCGCATGGCGGCGGTGTCGCCGTACATGAATCACCCCTTTGGTCGGAGTGCTCATGCCCGGCTGGTTGCGGGCTAAACCAGACATTTCCAGATAACCCCCGGCGGTCCGGATCGTTGAGCCCCCCGAATGCACGACGAGGGAGACAACATGGCGACCACCGCCCGGGTCCTGGTGCTGACGCTCGCGTCGGCCCTGACCGCCACCGCACTGTCCGTGACCGGTCCGACCGCGAGCGCAGGTCCGGCGCCGCTGGCCGGGGCGCCGGTGACCGCCGGGGACGGGCAGGTCCCCTCCGGTGACGTACGGCGCATGGTCTACGTCGGCAACAACTGGGCCGGCACCGCCGACCTGGTCGCCCCCGGGAGCTTCGAGCGCAAGGCCCGGCTGGACATCGTCCCCGACAAGGACGAGCGGATGACCGAGATCTTCGCGAACCCCGACAAGCTCACCTACTTCCTCGCGGTCCGCGAGGCGATCGGCGAGGGCCACGACCAGTTCGTCGACGACATGTACTCCACCAACGACGGCACGATGCTGGTCGTCTCCCGTCCGAGCTTCGCCGACGTCGTCGCGATCAGCCTCCGCACCCGCGAGATCGTCTGGCGGTTCAAGGTCGACGGCTACCGCTCCGACCACATGGCGATCTCGCCCAACGGCCGCCGGGTCGTGGTCAGCGCCAGCACGGCCGGTGTCGTGCACGTGCTCCGCACGAGGGACGGCAAGGAGGTGGGCCGCTTCGCGAGCGGCGGCTCGCCCCACGAGAACGTCTACATCGACGGCGGCCGCAAGATCCTGCACGCGAGCATCGGCATGGTCTACAGCCCGCTCGACCAGCCCGAGGCGGACGCGGCCAAGCAGGAGCGGGTCTTCCAGATCGTCGATGCCAGGACGTTCAGGATCCTGCGCCGCATCAACGTCCGAAAGGCGCTCGACGAGCGCGGCCTGAAGCGGGTGAGCCACGCCGTACGCCCGCTGACGCTGTCACCGGACGAGCGCACGATCTACTTCCAGGTCTCGTTCTTCCACGGCTTCTTCGAGATGAACCGAAGGACCGGCAGGATCACCCGCGTCAAGCGGCTGCCGAACCTCGTACCGGACACCCCTCGCGAGCAGTACCTCCTCGACTCCGCGCACCACGGCATCGCGATGAACCCCGCGGGCACCAAGATCTGCGTGGCCGGCACCATGTCCGACTACGCGACCGTCGTCGACCGCAAGTCGTTCCGGCGGGGCAGGCTCCTCGAGGGTGGCCAGAAGCCCTACTGGGTCACCCCGAGCGCGGACGGCAAGAGCTGCTACATCTCGTGGAGCGGCAGCGACAAGGTCTCGCGGATCTCCTACGCCACCGGCCGGATCACCAGGAGCGTCAAGGTCGGCGACCACCCACAGCGGATCCGCAACGGCTTCCTGGCCGCGGGGTACCTGCGGTACCTGCGCTGACGCTCACAGCGCCAGCGCGACCTCAGTGCCTCCTCAGCCGGGCAGACGACGTCCGGGCGAGCTCGGGGCCGACGAGATCGGCCGCACCGGCCGGCCGCTGCTCAACCACCGGGTGCTGCGGCTGACCCGGCAGCAGGCGGTGGCGCTGGCCCGGCATCTCGACGCCCTCGTGGAGCGGTTGGAGCCGGCGGTGGAGCCCGAGACGTCGTACGTCGTTCTCGTCAGCGTCCATCCGCGCGGCTGAGGCGGCCGGCACCGATAGGATCCTGTCCTGCCACCAGAAATGAGGTGACCGTGACCTTCGATGCCCATCAGCTCGACACGTTCCTGCTGTTGGGATCCCTGGTCACGCTGTTTGCGATCCTCGCGGTGCGGGTGTCCTCACGTGCCGGGCTGCCGAGCCTGCTGATCTACCTCCTGATGGGGGTGCTGCTCGGCGAGGCCAGCCCCGTCGGGATCCACTTCGACGACGCCCAGATGGCCCACGCGCTCGGGTTCGCCGCGCTGGTGCTGATCCTGTCCGAGGGTGGTCTCACCACCAACTGGAGCGAGATCAGGCCCCAGATGCGGATGGGGTTCTCGCTGGCGACGGTCGGCATCGCGGTCAGCGTCGGCGTGATGGCGCTCGGCGGCCACTACCTGCTCGGGCTGCCGTGGGAGCTGGCCGTCCTGCTCGGCGCCGTCTGCTCGCCCACCGACGCGGCCGCGGTGTTCTCCGTGCTCCGCGTGGTGCCGCTGCCCCGCCGGATCACCGGAGCCCTCGAGTCCGAGTCCGGTCTCAACGACGCGCCCACCGTCGTGCTGGTCACCCTCATCTCGACCGGCGCGGTCGACGACCACGGCGTCCCGGCCATGGTCGGGATCATCGCCTTCGAGCTGCTCGCCGGCCTGCTGATCGGGCTCGCCGTCGGGTTCGGCGGCGCCTGGATCATGCGCCGGGCGGCGCTGCCGTCGTCCGGCCTCTACCCGATCGCGATCCTGTGCCTCACGGTCATCGCGTACGCCACCGGCGCCGCGGTCCATGCGTCCGGGTTCGCCGCGGTGTACATCGCCGCGCTCGTGCTCGGGAACGCCGAGCTCCCGCACCGGGCGGCCACCAAGTCGTTCGCCGAGGGGGTCGCCTGGCTGGCCCAGATCGGGCTGTTCGTGATGCTCGGCCTGCTGCTCTCACCGGAGCGGATCACCCTCGAGATCGTCGGCCTCGCCCTGGTCGCCGGCTTCCTGCTGACCATCATCGCCCGGCCGATCTCGGTCCTGGTCAGCGCGATTGCGCAGCCGATGCCGTGGAACGACCTGGCGTTCATCTCATGGGCGGGGCTCCGCGGCGCCGTGCCGATCGTGCTCACCACCATCCCGCTCTCGGAGGGGGTCGGCGGGTCCAAGAAGCTCTTCGACATCGTCTTCGTGATGGTGGTCATCTACACGCTGCTCACCGGGCCGACCCTGCCCGCCGTGGCCCGCTGGCTGCGGGTGGCCCGGCGCTCGGAGCCCCGCGACCTCGACGTGGAGGCGGCGCCGCTGGAGCGGATCGCCGCCGACCTGCTGCAGATCAAGGTCAGTCCCGTCTCCCGGCTGCACGGCGTCGAGGTCGGCGAGCTGCGGCTGCCCAAGGGAGCCTCGCTGGCCCTGGTCATCCGCGACGGGGAGTCGCTGGTGCCCGAGCGCCGTACCGTCCTGCGCCACGGCGACGACCTGCTCGTGGTCACCCCACGCAAGGTGCGGATGACCACGGAGGACCGGCTCCGCAAGGTCTCGCAGAGCGGCCGTCTGGCGCAGTGGCTCGGCAAGGACCAGCCGCCGACCCGGTGACCCGGTGGGCGGTCAGCCGACCGGCGGGCTGCAGATGCGGGTCCGGACGGCAGCCCTGGTCTCGGCCGGTGCCTTCGGTATCTTGCCCAGCCGGTCGCCGACCACCACGACGATCCCGGGACCGAGGGCCGGCTTCCCGGCGAAGACCTTGATGTCGCTGCCGAGCTGGCGGGCAACCAGACGGGCGGCGGAGTTCCGCGGGCTGTCGGCCCACACCTGCGCGCGGATCACCTCGGTGCCCTTGGGGGCGTTGCCGCTCTCGCCGTCGGCGAAGCCGCGGGTCTGCAGCTCCTTCATCACCTGGCTGGCCGCACCGGCCTTGGTTCCGGCGTTGTAGACGCTGACCGTGATCTCCTCGGCACGGATCTTCTTGCCCTTGTCGACGATGCGGTTCTCGCACGTGTCGCTGGTCGTCTCGACCAACGGGTCCGTCGGCAGGTCCGCGGTCAGTGCCCGGATGCCGATGAGGATGCCGACGAGGCAGAGCATGACCAGGACACCCAGGGTGACCGCGGAGCGGGCCCGTGAGTCCATCAGCCCTCCATGATGAGGACGCGCGCGTGCAGCACGTTGCGCTGCTGCAGCGCGGCGCGGAGCGCCCGGTGCAGCCCGTCCTCGAGGTAGAGGTCGCCGCGCCACTCCACGACGTGCGCGAACAGGTCCCCGTAGAACGTGGAGTCCTCGTCGAGCAGGGCGGCCAGCTGCAGGGTGTCCTTGGTGGTGACCAGCTCGTCGAGTCGCACCTGGCGGGGCGCCACCTGGGCCCAGTCGCGGGTGCGCAGACCGTGCTCGGGGTAGGGCCGGCCGTCGCTGACGCGCTTGAAGATCACGTCGCGACTATAGCGATGCCACAATTGGGCATGCCCAGCACCAACCAGCTCCTCGCTTTCGTGGTCGCGTCGATCCTGTTCATCCAGGTTCCGGGCCCGAGCCTGCTCTTCACCATCGGCCGCGCGCTCACCGTCGGTCGGCGCGACGCCCTGCTCTCGGTGGTCGGCAACACCCTCGGCCTGGTCGTCCAGGTGGCCGGGGTGGCTCTCGGCCTCGGGGCGCTGGTGGCCGCGTCGGCAACGGCGTACACCACGCTCAAGCTGGTCGGGGCGGCGTACGTCGTGTGGCTGGGCATCCAGGCCATCCGCCACCGCGCGGACGCCCGCCTGTCGATGACGCACGCCGAGCCGGCGGAGGCGAAGCACGCCCCGCCGTGGCGGTCGGTGTGGACCGGGGTCCTGGTCGGTGTCACCAACCCCAAGACCATCGTGTTCTTCGCGGCGTTCCTGCCCCAGTTCATCGACACGGGGGCTCCCGCGGCACCGCAGCTGCTGCTGCTCGGCGCGGTGTTCGGGGTGCTTGCGGTGGCCTCCGACAGCTGCTGGGCGCTGGCCGCCGGCAAGGCGCGTGACTGGTTCGCCCGCGACCCGAAGCGCCTGGACCGGCTCGGCGCCACTGGCGGCGTGATGATGGTCGGCCTCGGCGCGACCCTGGCCACGACCGGCAGCGCGACGCACTGACGCCACCGCGGGCGCTGGCTAGGGTGGCCGCATGAGCGAGACGCCCGCGTCCCCAGCCCCCGCCGCCACCCCCGCTGCCACCTCCGCCGCCCCGGAGAACCCGGTCGTCGCCGCGGTGCGTCCCGGCTACGCCTTCGACGGTCCGGCGCTCGAGCTGGGTGGCCTGATGACCGGCCCGGAGGACCTCACCGACGTCCACATCCGGATCCCGCTGGGCATGGTCAACCGGCACGGGCTGGTCGCCGGCGCCACCGGCACGGGCAAGACCAAGACCCTGCAGCTGCTCGCCGAGCAGCTCAGCAGCAATGGTGTCCCGGTCTTCGCCGCCGACATCAAGGGTGACCTCTCCGGGCTGAGCACGCCCGGCGAGACCAGCGACAAGATCACCGCGCGGGCCGCCAGTGTCGGCCAGCAGTGGACCGCGACCGGCTTCCCGGTGGAGTACTTCGCGCTCGGCGGACAGGGCACCGGCATCCCGCTGCGGGTGACCATGAGCGCGTTCGGCCCGATGCTGCTCTCGAAGGTGCTCGGCCTGAACGACACCCAGGAGTCCTCGCTCGGCCTGGTCTTCCACTACGCCGACCGGGCCGGCCTGCCGCTTCTCGACCTCGCCGACCTCCGCGCGGTCGTCGCGTACCTCACCAGCGACGAGGGCAAGCCGGACCTCAAGGAGCTCGGCGGGCTCTCGCCCGCCACCGCCGGGGTGATCCTCCGGGAGCTGATCTCGTTCCAGGACCAGGGCGCCGAGGCGTTCTTCGGCGAGCCGGAGTTCGACTCCCGTGAGTTCCTGCGCACCGATCCCGGCGGCAAGGGCCTCATCTCCCTCGTCGAGCTGCCCAACCTGCAGGACCGGCCGGCGGTCTTCTCCACGTTCCTGATGTGGCTGCTCGCCGACCTCTTCCACGACCTCCCCGAGGTCGGCGACATCGACAAGCCCAAGCTGGTGTTCTTCTTCGACGAGGCGCACCTGCTGTTTCGCGACGCCTCCGACGCGTTCCTGGACCAGATCGCGCAGACCGTGCGGCTGATCCGCTCCAAGGGCGTCGGCGTGTTCTTCGTGACCCAGAGCCCGACCGACGTACCCGACGAGGTGCTCGCCCAGCTCGGCTCCCGCGTCCAGCACCAGCTCCGGGCGCACACGCCCAACGACGCCAAGGCGCTCAAGGCCACGGTGAACACCTACCCCACCTCCTCCTACGACGACCTCGGCGCGGTGATCACCGGGCTCGGCATCGGGGAGGCCGTAGTGACCGTGATGAACGAGCGCGGTGCCCCCACCCCGGTGGCCTGGACCCGGCTGCGCGCGCCCGAGTCGCTGATGGGCCCCGCGGACGCGGCCGCCATGGACGCCGCGGTGAAGGCCTCGCCGCTGTTCGCGACGTACTCCGCGGTCATCGACCGCGAGTCCGCCCGCGAGAAGCTGGCCGCCCGGCTCGAGGCCGGTGCCGTCGCGGCCCGGCAGGAGGCCGAGGAGAAGGCCCGGGCCAAGGAGGCCAAGGCGGCCCCGAAGCCGAAGCAGACCGGCCGCGCCCCGCGCCGCCAGGAGGACGACGGGCTGGTGCACGACGTGGTCACCTCGGGGGCGTTCAAGGACTTCATGCGCACCGCGGCCCGCGAGATCGCCCGCGGGATGTTCAAGTCGGGGCGTCGGTGATTGCTGGTTTCACTAGGTACCTAGTGAAACCAGCGCTTACCACGCGAAGTATCGCGAGGTAAGCGCAAGTTTCGCGAGGTAAGCGGCCCCGGCTCAGGTGGTGGGCTCGGTCCAGGCGAGCTGGATGGTCTCGACGCCACGCTCGCGGGTGACCAGGCGACCCCGGCCCGGGGGTTGGGGGATCGGCCTCAGGTTGCCGAGCAGCGGACCCTCCTCGGGGCTGCCGGACAGCATCAGGCCCGGCATCGCGAGGTCCCGCATCGTCTGGATCACCGCGTCGTACATGGCGCGGGACGCACCACCCGATCGCCGGGTGAGGATGACGTGCAGGCCGATGTCGCTGGCCTGGGCCAGCAGCGGTGCGAGCGCGTGGATCGGCGAGCCCTGCTGGGTGGCGACCAGGTCGTAGTCGTCGACCAGCACGTAGGCGTCCGCACCCGACCACCACGAGCGGTTGCGCAGCTGGTCGGGGGTGACGTCCGGCCCGGGGAGCCGGTTGGTGAGGTACTCCGCGAGGTCCTTCATCGCCGGACCCGCCTGGGTGGCGCTGGTCAGGTAGTCGAGCTGGTAGTCCTCGGGGATCTCGCTGAGCAGGGACCGCCGGTAGTCGACCGCGATGATCTGCGCCTCCTTGGCGGTGCGGGTGCGGACGATCTCCCGGACCATCGAGCGCAGCAGCGCGCTCTTGCCGGACTGGCCGTCGCCGAGCACCAGCAGGTGCGGCTCGCTGTCCGGGTCGAGGCCGACCGGCGCCAGCTCCTTCTCGTTGATGCCGAGCAGCAGCCGCTTGTCGTCGGCACCGGCCGAGGCCGCCTGCTCGCGGACCGTCTCGATCGAGATCCGCGCGGGCAGCAGCCGCAGCTTCGGGCCGGTCGGCCCGGTCCACGCCGCGGCACTGCGCTTGACGAAGTCCTCGATGCCGTCGCCCAGGTTCGAGGCGTCCGGGGAGGAGTCGACGCGCGGCAGCGCGCCGAGGAAGTGCACCTTCCCGACCATGATGCCGCGGCCGGGACGCCCGGTCGGGACCAGCTGCGCGACCTTCCGGTCGATCTCGGAGTCGAGCGGGTCGCCGAGCCGGAGCTCCAGCCGGGTGCCGAAGATGTCGCGCATCGCCGAGCGGAAGTCCGCCCAGCGGGCGGCCGAGACGAGCAGGTGCATACCGAACGTCAGACCGCGCTGGGCGAGCGCCTGCAGCTCGAGCTCGAGGTCGTCGAAGTCGGCCCGCAGGGTGCTCCAGCCGTCCACGACGAGGAACACGTCGCCGTACCCGTCGTCGGCGCGGCCCTCGGCCCGCCGCGACCGGTAGGTCTCGATCGAGTCGATGCCCTGCGCCCGGAAGTAGGCCTCTCG
>JBEVFC010000212.1:0-6811 GCA_040512455.1 Nocardioides sp. | reverse complement strand
CTTCTGGGCGGTGGCCCGGTCGAGGTCGAGGTGGTCGATGACGGCGATGTCGCCGCGACCCAGCCGGGGCAGCAGGCTGCGGGTCCGCCGGTCGACCTTGGCGGTGCCGGCGAGCCCGGGCAGGGTGGCGTCGTGGCCTGATCTACGTGCGAGTTTCATGACCGCTGCATCGTGACACGGCGTACGGGCCCAATCTCGGACCACACGCGGGGGCGGCGAAGTCGGCGGCGTTGTGTCAGTCGCGGCCGGCGCGGGCCGCCTCGAGCAGCTCGCGGGCGTGGGCCAGCGCGGTGTCGGAGTCCTCCATGCCGGCCAGCATCCGGGACAGCTCGCGGACCCGGTCGCCCTCGGCGAGGACGGTCAGGCCGGACGTGGTGACCGTGCCGTCGCTCGACTTCGCGACCACGACGTGCCGGTCGGCGAACGCCGCCACCTGCGGCAGGTGGGTCACCACGACCACCTGGGCGGTGCGGGCCAGGGTGGCGAGCCGGCGGCCCACCTCCACCGCGGCCTTGCCGCCGACGCCGGCGTCCACCTCGTCGAAGACGAAGGTGGGCACCGTGGTGGTGCCGGCCAGGGAGACCTCGAGGGCCAGCATCACCCTGGACAGCTCACCGCCGGAGGCACCCTTGTGCAGGGCGCGCGGGTCGGCTCCGGTGTTGGCCGCGAGCAGGAACTCGACGTCGTCGACGCCCGAGCCGGTGAACCGGAGCCAGCGCTTCCCCACCCGCAGCGGCGCGCCGGGGACCCCGTCGTGGGCGGGCGCCTCGGCCTCGTGCTGCACCACGGCCAGGCTGACCCGGGCGTGCGGCATCGCCAGCAGCCCGAGCTCGGCGGTGACCGCCGCACCGAGCCGGGTCGCGGTCGCCGTGCGTGCCTTCGACAGCGCGGCGGCCGCCTCGGCCAGGTCTGCCCGGAGGCGGGTCCGCGTGGCGCGGAGCTCCTCGAGCCGCTCGTCGGTGTTGTCGAGCTCGAGCAACCGGCGGGAGGACTGCTCGGACCAGGCCAGCACCTCGTCGATGGTGTCGCCGTACTTGCGGGTCAGCGCGGTCAGTGCGGCCCGGCGCTCGGAGACGGCGGCCAGCCGGGCCGGGTCCGTGTCGAGGCGGGAGGCGTAGGACGCCACGTCGGCGGCGACGTCGGAGAGCAGGTAGCTGACCTCGGCCAGCCGGTCGGCCAGCTCGGCGGCCTCGGTGTCGTAGTCGCGCACGCCCTCGAGGAGGGTCCGGGCTGCGGAGGTGGCGCCGAGCGCGTCGGGCCCACCGTGCTCGGCGGACAGCGCCTCGCGGGCCTGCTCGGCCGCGGTGCGCAGGGTGTCGGCGAACCCGAGCCGGCTCTCGTCGGCGGCCAGCTGCACGTCCTCCCCCGGATCCGGGGACACCGCCTCGATCTCCTCGAGCCCGAAGCGGAGCAGGTCGGCCTCGCGGGCCCGCTCCCGGGCGGTGGTGACCACGTCGGTGAGCTCGGTCTCGGTGGCGACGAGCCGGGCATGCAGGTCGGTGTAGCGGCTCAGCAGGGCAGCGGTCCTGTCGCCGCCGAAACGGTCCAGCGCGTCGCGCTGCGCGGCGGGCCTGAGCAGTCGGTGCTGGTCGGACTGGCCGTGCACGGCCACCAGGGGCTCGGCCACCTCGGCCAGCTGCGAGGCCGGCACCGAGGCGCCGCCGACGAAGGCGCGGGAGCGGCCCTCGCCGGAGATCGTGCGGGCCAGCAGCACCCGGTCGTCCTCGGACTCGCCACCGAGCTCCTCGACGGCGGCCGCGAAGTCGGGCAGGTCCACGACGCTGACCACGCCCTCGACCCGGGCGGCCTTGGCGCCGTTGCGCACCGCGCCGGTGTCGGCCCGCCCGCCGAGGAGAAGTCCGAGTGCGGTGACCACCATCGTCTTGCCCGCGCCGGTCTCACCGGTGATCACGGTCAGGCCGGGGCCGAGCTCCAGGGTCGAGGAGTCGATGACGCCGAGGGACCGGATCCGGATCTCCTCAAGCATGCGGTCCCCTGTCGGACCCGTTGGCCGGCTCCTCGGCGTTGTCATCGATGTCGCGGCGGCGACGCTCGGAAGCCCCGCGCCAGCCCTCGACGGAGAGCCCGAACTTGGCGACCAGCCGGTCCGTGAACGGGGAGTCGTGCAGCCGGACCAGGCGCACGGGCGTGGTGCCGCGGCGTACCTCGATCCGGGCGCCCGGAGGCAGCTCCACGGTGCGGCGGCCGTCGGCCCACATCACCCCGGCGCCGTTGGTGCTCTCCAGCACCTCCACGGCGAGGACGGACGTGGGGGCCACCACCATCGGGCGGGCGAACAGGGCGTGCGCGCTGATCGGCACCATCAGGAGGGCCTCGACGCCGGGCCAGACGACCGGGCCGCCGGCACTGAAGTTGTAGGCGGTGGAGCCGGTCGGGGTGGCGCAGACGATCCCGTCGCAGCCCCAGCGGGACAGCGGGCGTCCGTCGATCTCGACGACGACCTCGAGCATCCGCTCGCGGGCCGCCTTCTCCACGCTCACCTCGTTGAGCGCGAACGTGCCGCTGACCAGCTCCTTGCCCTGGAAGACCTGCACGTCGATCGTGAGCCGCTCCTCCGAGGTGTACCTGCGCTCGACGATCGCGGAGATGGTGGACTCGACGTCGTCGTACTCCGCCTCGGCGAGGAAGCCGACGTGCCCGAGGTTCACGCCGAGCAGCGGGGTGCCGGTGCCGTGGGTCATCTCGGCGGCTCGCAGGATGGTGCCGTCCCCGCCGATCACCACGGCGAGCTCGCAGCCGGCCGCGGCCTGGTCACCGTCGTCGGCGTCGACCGGAACGGTCTCGATGCCGGGCTGGTACGCCGCGGGGTCGAGCTCGAGGTCGGCGGCCTCACGGTCGAGCAGCCGGACCACGATGCCGTGCGCGGTCAGCGCCTTGCAGAAGGCCCGGGCGACGTCACGGGCGTCCTCACGGCCGGTGTGGGCGAGCAGCAGCACCCGGCGGACCGGCTCGGCGTCGATGGGGGTGGGCTCACTCACGGGTCAACCTTCTCACCCGCCACCCCCAGGGAGGCGGAGCGCTCCACCTCGGCGGTGATGTCGTCGGGATCGATGGTGGCCGCGCCGTGCCGTAGCCACAGGAAGAACTCCACGTTGCCGGACGGGCCGGGCAGCGGGCTGGTGGTCACCGCGCGGGCCCCCCAGCCGCGGCGGGCGGCACCGGCGGCCACCGCGGACACCGCCTCGGCGCGCAGGGCCAGGTCGCGGACCACGCCACCCTTGCCGACCCGGTCCTTGCCGACCTCGAACTGCGGCTTGACCATCAGCGCGAGGTCGCCGTCGGGGCGGGTCACCGCGAGCAGCGGGTCGAGGACCAGCTCCAGGCTGATGAACGAGAGGTCGCCGACGACGACGTCGACCGGACCGCCGATCAGCTCGACGTCAAGCTCACGGATGTTGGTGCGGTCGTGGACCCGGACCCGCTCGTCCTGGCGCAGCCGCCAGGCCAGCTGGCCGTAGCCGACGTCCACCGCGACAACCTCGGCGGCGCCCGCGCGCAGCAGCACGTCGGTGAAGCCGCCGGTCGAGGCGCCGGCGTCGAGCACCCGGCGGCCGCGGACCTGCAGGCCCTGCGGACCGAAGGCCGCGAGCGCGCCGGCCAGCTTGTGGCCGCCGCGGGAGACATAGTCGGGGGCGGTCGGGTCCTCGATGACCACGATCGCCACATCGGTGGTGACCCCGGTCGCCGGCTTGCGGGCCACCGCACCGGACACCTTCACGCGTCCGGCCGCGATCAGCTCGCTGGCGTGGTCACGGGACCGGGCCAGGTTGCGGCGGACCAGCTCCTGGTCGAGCCGTAGTCGTCGGGGCACGGGAGGGGGCGGTCAGCGCTCGGCCGGCGTGGCCTCGTCGCCGGCGCCGTCCAGGGCGCGGCGCAGCTGCTCGTGGGCGTGCTCGAAGACCTCGACGTGCTCGGAGATCGGGCGGTCCTCGAGACCCTCCAGGGAGGCCAGCACGGCGTCGACGGTCACGTTGCCGGTGCGGACCTGCCCGTCGGGGTCCAGCGAGGGGCCCTCGTCGAGATGCTCGGTGTCGGGCGCCTCCATGGGCTGCTCCGGCGACTGCTCGGTCATGGCGACACCGTACTCCCCGGCGCTCACCGCGGCGGGGTGACGCCCTCGGTGTCGGCGACCGTCCCCGTGTCGTCGAGGTGCCACCAGGCCGCGGTCACCGCGACCCGCCACCAGTCCCCCGGCTCACCGCCACCCTCGACGTGCAGCGCACCCCCGCGGACCTCGGCGGTCCAGCCACCCAGCACCGCCCGGTCGCCGTCCCGCTCCGGCACGGCGTGGGCCTCGAAGAGGCCGGCCAGCGTCGGCGCGAGGTACGTCGGCCGCAGCTCCTTGCGGGCCCCTGCCAGGTCGCTCAGTCCCGAGACGCCGGTGAGCACGCACAGCGAGTCGACCCCGGCGTTGTGGGCGCCCTCGATGTCGGTGTCGAGGCGGTCGCCGACCATCAGCGGGCGGTCGCCGCCGACCCGGCGCACGGTCTCGTCGAACAGCGGCCGCTGCGGCTTGCCGGCCACCACCGGCTCCACGCCGGAGAAGTCCTGGAGCATCCGCACCAGGACGCCGTGGCCGGGCGCCTCGCCGTCGTCGGTCGGGATGGTCAGGTCGGTGTTGCTGGCCACCCACGGCAGCCCGCTGCGGATCAGCACGGCGCCACGCATGATGTCGCGCCACAGGACGTCGGGGCCGTAGCCGGTCACCACCGCGACCGGGTGGTCCGCGGCGGACTCCACCGGCTCGAGGCCCTCCTCCTTCAGGGCGGTGCGCAGGCCCTCGCCGCCGAGCAGGAACACCCTCGCTCCCGCGTCGAGCCTGTCGGCCAGCACGTGCGCAGCCGCCTGGGCGGAGGTGACGACGTCCCCGGGCTCGGCGGCCACCCCGAGCTCGACCAGGTGGTCCGAGACGGTGTCGGGGGTGCGGGAGGCGTTGTTGGTGACGAAGGCCAGGTGCACGCCCGCCTCGCGGGCCCGGGCCAGGTGCTCGGGCGCATCGGGGACGGCGTTCCCACCGATGTAGACCACACCGTCGAGATCGAGCATCACCAGGTCGTAGCCGTCCAGCAGTGGCACGGCTGACTCGTGCAGCACCCTTTCCTCCGCTCCGGGGCGCAACCCCTACGATTCACCGAATGGACACGACGCCGGCTACCGGGAGCAGGTTCGCGCTCGAACCCTTCCGGGCGCTTCGCCTGGCCGACAGCTATGTCGGCGATCCCATTGCGAACCGCGTCTTCGCCCGACCCTACCGATCGGTCCCCGGGCGGCTGCGCGACTGGCGCCGCAAGCGTCACCTGCGCCTGGACTCGCGGCCGGCGCTGTACCTGCACGAGTACACCTCCGCGGGAGTCTCGATCCGCGGCATCGTGGCGCTGTTGGACCTGCGCGGAGCGGCGGGCCGGGTGTTCCCCCACGAGGACGTGCACCCGGACCAGGTGCGGCAGCTCGCCCAGCGGATGTCCGAGATGTCGCTGAACCCGGCGCCCATCCTGCTCATGCACCGCGGGCCCGCGTCGGTCCGGGAGGTGCTCTCGGCCACCGCCGCCGGCCCGCCCGACCTCGTCTACACCGATCGCGCCGACCAGCTGCAGCGGATCTGGCGGATCACCGACCCGGGCGTGCAGACCACGCTCGAGGACGCCCTCACCGACGCCCGCGCGGTGATCGCCGACGGCCACCACCGGTACGCCGCCGCCGCACGGCTGCAGTCAGAGCGCCCCGGCACCGGGTGGGACCAGACCCTGGTGATGCTCATCGACCAGGCGGACACCCCGCTGCAGCTCTGCGCGATCCACCGCACCATCCCCCGGTTGACGATGACCACCGTCGAGCGGATCTCCGCCGACCGCGGCGACGACTTCCGCCGGCACGCCAGCAGCCACCAGGCGCTGGCAGAGCTCGAGGACGCCATCGTGCTGCACGACGGGCAGCACTGGGCAACACTGCGCCCCGTCGGGGCGTCACCGCTGCTGGTCTCCGCTGTGCACGAGACGCTGCTGCCGGCCTGGAAGGTCCGCGAGGAGCAGCTCGTCTTCCACCACACCGCCGCCGAGGCGCTGGCGCGCGCCGGGCAGGGACTCGCCGTGCTGCTGCCCGCGCCGACCTTCGACCAGGTCGCCCTCTCCGCGCGCTCCGGTCAGCTGCTCCCGCAGAAGGCCACCTCCTTCCAGCCGAAACCGCACGTGGGCGTGCTCATGCGGGATCTGCGCGACGGATGAGCCGGCCGCTGCGCGCCTCCACCTCGACCCGCGACGACGCGGCCCCGGCCACCCGGTAGAACCGGCGCCGCAGCGCGCCGCGCACCTCCACCACGTCGCCGGTCCCCCAGCCGGCCACCGACCGGCGGAGCCGGCCACCCCAGACGGCGCAGTCGATCCAGTCGACGCCCTTGCGGTCCCCCTCCTCCCGGGGCACCACGATGCGTAGCACCCAGACGGCGTCGCCGCTGGGCAGCACCTTCTCCTCCGGCTCACGGGACAGCCGGCCCTGCAGACAGACCTCGTTGGTCACGGACCTCACCTCCGCCCCGAGCCTCCCCGTCGCGTCGGACCCCGGGGGCGCAACCCGCGGCGATGCTGTGGAGAACGCGACGACCCGGCCCGCCTGTGAGCGGAAACCGGGTCGTCAGGGCTCACGAGGAGCGAAAAAGTCAGCCGAGTTCTTTTTCGAGGGTGGTGGCGCGGGTGGCGGCGTCGGTGGTTTCGTCGTTGTCGATGGCGTCGGTGCGGTGGAACCATTCGAGGGCGTCGTGGGGGCGGCCGGCGGCGAGGAGGGTGTCGGCGTAGGT
>JBEVFC010000211.1:0-5958 GCA_040512455.1 Nocardioides sp. | reverse complement strand
AAGCTCACCCTCGCCTCCACCACCAACGGCGCCCACGGCACCGCCAAGGTCGCCGACGGCAAGCTCACCTACACCCCCGACAAGGGCTGGGCCGGCGACGACACCGTCACCTACACCGTCACCGACGGCAAGGCCGAGGCCACTGGCACCCTGACGGTCACCACCAAGCCCGCCCCACCGGTCAACAAGCCTCCGGTCGCCAACCCCGACAAGGCCACCACCGGGTACGGCCAGCAGGTCACCGCTGACGTGCTGGGCAACGACTCCGACCCCGACGGCGACAAGCTCACCCTCGCCTCCACCACCAACGGCGCCCACGGCACCACCAAGATCACCGACGGCAAGCTCACCTACACCCCCGACAAGGGCTGGGCCGGAGACGACACCGTCACCTACACCGTCACCGACGGCCGCGGCGGCACTGCCACCGGCACCCTGACGATCACCACCAACGTGCCGCAGCAGGACCTCGGCCTCTCCGTGTCCCATTGGGTCACGGGTGTCAACCAGCGCTTCGAGGTGACCACCACCGGCATCACCGCCGACGTGCCGGCCGACCTCGTGGTCACCTGGACGGACTTCTTCGGCTTCAAGGACGTGAAGGCCCCCGAGTTCTGCGACGAGGTCGGCGACCACACCATGGTGTGTCACCTGACCGGCCCGACCGATCCCTTCGAGATCCGCTTCATGAAGTTCTTCCTCGGCTTCTCGGTGCGCATGGAGCTCAAGCCGCTCGCGCCGTACGTCGACCCGACGCCCAACATCTACAGGTGGCCGTGAGCACGGGTGTCGCCCGACGATGAGGTCTCGATAGCGTTCACCCTGTGACGACCCCTGATCCCTGGCCCGCTCCCCGCGCCGATGCGCCCGTCGACCTGGTGATCACCCTGCCCGGGTCCAAGTCGCTGACCAACCGCGCGCTGGTGCTGGCCGCGATCGCCGACCGGCCCTCCGTCGTACGCCGGGCCCTGCGCTCGCGCGACACCGAGCTGATGGCCGCCGCGCTCGGCGCGCTGGGGTCGACCGTCGACACCTCCGGCGACGACTGGACGGTCACCCCGGGCGCCTTCGACCGCGACGCCGAGGTCGACTGCGGCCTGGCCGGCACGGTGATGCGTTTCGTCCCGCCGGTGGCCGGCCTGTCCACCGGCCGGGTCGCCTTCGACGGCGACGCCCACATGCGCAAGCGTCCCGTCGGCGAGGTGCTCACGGCCCTGCGCTCGCTCGGCGTCACCGTGTCCGCGGGTGAGTCGCTGCCGTTCACCATCGACGGCACCGGAACAGTGCGCGGCGGACGCGTCGTCATCGATGCCTCGGCCTCCTCGCAGTTCGTGTCCGCGCTGCTGCTGGCCGGCGCCCGCTTCGACGAGGGCGTGGACGTGCGCCACGAGGGCAAGCCGGTCCCCTCGCTCCCCCACATCGACATGACCATCGACCTGCTGCGCCGCCACGGCGTCGAGGTCGACGACAGCGACGCCAACCGCTGGACGGTCGCCCCGGGCCCGGTCAACGCCCGCGACAGCACCATCGAGCCCGACCTGTCCAACGCCGCACCGTTCGTGGCCCTGGCCGCGGTCACCGGCGGATCGGTCACCGTGCGCGACTGGCCGCGGTCGACCACCCAGGCCGGCGACGCCCTGAGGGCGATCCTGACCGCGATGGGCTGCGAGGTCGCGTTCACCGACGAGGGACTGCGGGTCACCGGCTCCGGCGCCCTGCACGGTGTCGACCTCGACCTGCACGACGTGGGCGAGCTGACTCCCGCGGTGGCGGCCCTGTGTGCGCTCGCGGACTCGCCCTCGCACCTGCGCGGCGTCGCCCACATCCGGGCCCACGAGACCGACCGGCTGGCCGCTCTCGCGACGGAGCTCGGCGGCCTCGGCGCCGACGTCACGGAGCACGAGGACGGCCTCTCGCTGCGCCCGGCGGCGCTGCACGGCGGCGTCTTCCACACGTACGCCGACCACCGGATGGCGCACGCCGGGGTGATCGTCGGCGCGGCCGTCGACGGCGTGCTGGTCGAGAACGTGGATACCACCGCCAAGACCTTCCCCGGGTTCGCGGGCTACTGGGCGGGGCTGCTGTGACGGGTCGCTACTCCGAGCACGACCACGAGCACTACGAGCGCCCGCGGCGCCGTACCCGCCCCCGCACCAAGGAACGCCCGTCCTACGACGACGCGGTCGAGGCCGTGGTCGTCACCGTGGACCGGGGCCGCTACACGCTGCTGTTCGAGGGCCGCACCGTCACGGCGATGAAGTCGCGGCCGCTGGGCCGCAAGGGCGTGGTGGTCGGCGACCGGGTGCGGGTGGTCGGCGACGTGAGCGGTGCCGACGGCTCGCTGGCCCGGATCGTCGAGGTCAACGAACGCACCACCACGCTGCGGCGCACCGCCGACGACGACGACCCGGTCGAGCGGGTGATCGTCTCCAACGCCGAGCAGCTGGTGGTGGTCACCGCGCTGGCCGACCCCGAGCCCCGCACCGGCCTGATCGACCGCGCCCTCGTGGCGGCGTACGACGCCCGCATGACGCCGGTGCTGTGCCTCACCAAGGCGGACCTCGCGGACCCGGAGACCCTGCTGGCGACGTACCGCCACCTCGACGTCGAGCACGTCGTGACCCAGCGCGGCGGCGACCTGGACGCCGTGCGCGCGGTGCTCGCCGGGCGTTCAAGCGTGCTGGTCGGGCACAGCGGGGTCGGCAAGTCCACGCTGGTCAACGCCCTGGTCCCCGAGGCGCACCGCGAGGTCGGGATCGTGAACGCGGTCACCGGGCGTGGCCGGCACACCTCGACGTCGGCGTACATGCTGCCGCTGCCCGGCGACGAGGGCGGCTGGATCATCGACACCCCCGGCATCCGGTCGTTCGGGCTCGCGCACATCGACCCCGACCGGCTGATCGGCGCGTTCCCCGACCTCGAGGCCGAGACCGACGTCTGCCCGCGCGGCTGCTCGCACGGCGAGGGCGAGCCCGAGTGCGGCCTCGACGAGGCGATCGCGGCCGGCACCCTGGACGCGCCGCGGGTGGAGTCCTTCCGTCGACTGCTGGCGGCCCGCGAGGGCGACGCCTACTAGCTGCTGCCGCCCCACACCGCGGTGGCGCCCGCGTCGCCGGTCTGGATGACCATCGCCAGCGACGCGACCGACATGATCACCAGCAGGGCGACCAGCGACCACTCGACCAGCGGGTTGTGCCGGCCGCGTGCGAACCGGCCCGACACCAGCCCCGACGGGCCGCCCAG
Organism: Nocardioides sp.; assembly: GCA_040512455.1. Taxonomy (GTDB): domain Bacteria; phylum Actinomycetota; class Actinomycetes; order Propionibacteriales; family Nocardioidaceae; genus Nocardioides. Next base: position 2,715 of record JBEVFC010000211.1, on the reverse strand, counting down.
GCCCCAGGCGGCGAGGCCGACCAGCACGGCGAAGACGATGGTGACCCAGAACAGGACCGCAGCCCGCTCCTGGTGGAGCTTCACCGCCGACAGCTGCTCGAGCTCGGGCCGCTGGTCGAGGAAGTTCTTGCCGGAGAAGTAGGCCGTCATGATCGACCCGAGGGCGACCACGGCCATCCCGACCATCGGCCAGCGGGTGGCCCAGCGCCAGCGCGGCACCGCGGCGTACACGAGCGCCAGCAGCGCGGCCAGAGGGAGGAAGACGACGGCGGCGTGCACCACCAGTGGGTGCAGCGGCAAGCCATTGATCTCCATGCGGATCACCCTAGGGCAGGGAGACCGGCGACCGCGGGGAATAACCTGTCGGCATGCCGACCGACTACACCGACGACCTGCGCCTCGCGCACGTGCTCGCCGACGACGCCGACTCGCTCACGCAGGCGCGCTTCAAGGCGCTCGACCTGCACGTGATGAGCAAGCCGGACCTCACGCCCGTGACCGACGCCGACACCGCCGTCGAGACGGGGATCCGGCGCACGCTGTCGCGGGTCCGGTCTCGGGACGCGGTGGTCGGCGAGGAGCACGGCACCAGCGGGCACAGCCAGCGGCGGTGGATCGTCGACCCGATCGACGGCACCAAGAACTTCGTCCGGGGCGTGCCGGTGTGGGCGACCCTGATCGCGTTGGCGGTCGACGACGAGGTGGTGCTCGGGGTGGTCTCGGCGCCGATGCTGCAGCGCCGCTGGTGGGCGTCCGTCGGCAACGGCGCGTGGACCGGGCGGTCGCTGCTCAAGGCCACCCAGATCCACACCTCCGACATCCGACGTCTCGAGGACGCGTCGCTGTCCTACGCCTCCCTGGGCGGGTGGGACGAGCGCGGCCGGCTCGACGACTTCCTGTCGCTGTCCCGGCGCTGCTGGCGCACCCGCGCGTACGGCGACTTCTGGTCCTACATGCTGCTCGCCGAGGGCGCGGTGGACATCGCCGCCGAGCCCGAGCTCGAGGTCTACGACATGGCCGCGCTGGACATCATCGTCCGGGAGGCCGGCGGCCAGTTCACCTCGCTCGACGGCACCCCGGGTCCCTTCGGCGGCAACGTGCTGGCCACGAACGGCCACCTGCACGAGGCCGCACTCGGTTTCCTGGGCTCGGTGCCGGACGGCGACGACCCCGACGCGGCGTCGTCCGGCCAGGGCTCGGTGCACGCGTTCCGCAGCCGGAGGGCGCCCGAGCGGCACGACGAGCCCCCGCTCGGCTGACAAGGGCGGACCAACGGCCCTGTTCAGGGACCGGCGACCCCGCTAGCGTTCGACCACCAGTAGCTCTGTCGCACCAGGAGGTCGCATGCGCATCAACGATGTGCTCCGGGGCAAGCCCCGGCATGACGTGGTCACCATCAACCCGGACGCCACCGTGCGGGACCTGATCGGGATGCTCGCCGAGCACAATGTCGGCGCGCTCATCGTCAGCGTCGACGGCACCAGCGTCGACGGGATCGTCTCAGAGCGCGACGTCGTACGTCGTCTCCATGACAGCGACGATGTGCTCTCGACCCCGGTCAGCGCGATCATGACGGCCTCGGTGCGGACCTGTGAGGGCACCACGCTGGTGGACGAGCTCATGCACGTGATGACCGAGCACCGCATCCGGCACGTCCCGGTGGTCACCGACGGAAGGCTCACCGGCATCATTTCCATCGGTGACGTCGTCAAGAGCCGCATCGGCGAGCTCGAGTTCGAGCGTGACCAGCTGGACAACTACCTGCACCAGACCTGACCAAGGGTCACTTCTTGCGCGCCGAGGTGTGACTTCTTGCGCGGCCAGGAGTCACTTCTTGTCGGTCGAGGTGTGACGTCTTACGTTCCACGAGAGGACACCATGGACAAGCCCGAGATCGACTTTCCCGACTTCCCGCCGCCGGACGACCTGGTGATCAACGACGTCGTCGAGGGCGACGGCGCCGAGGCCACCTCCGGGTCGGCCGTGTCGGTGCACTACGTCGGCGTCGCGCACTCGACCGGTGAGGAGTTCGACGCCTCCTACAACCGCGGCGAGCCGCTGCAGTTCCGCCTCGGCGTCGGCCAGGTCATCTCCGGCTGGGACACCGGCGTCCAGGGGATGAAGGTCGGCGGTCGTCGTCAGCTCGTCATCCCGCCGCACCTCGGGTACGGCGACCGCGGTGCCGGCGGCGTGATCAAGCCCGGCGAGACGCTGATCTTCGTGGTGGACCTGCTCAAGGTCTCCTGACCGCCGAGCCGTGCGTTGTTGCGGCCCGAGCCGTGCGTTGTTGCGGGCTCACCAGGGGACGTCGATCTCGGCTTCCCCTGACGACACCCGCGCCGACGCCGGCCCGAGGGTGACGACGTCGCCCACGACGAGCTGGCGGCCGCGGCGGGTCTCGACCTCGCCGTTGACCTGGACCAGCCCGTCGGCGGTGACGACCTTGGCGTCCGAGCCGGTCTCGATCAGGTTCGCCAGCTTCAGGAACTGACCCAGGCGGATCGACTCGTCGCGGATCGGTACGTCGTCTGTCATGCCCTCATCCTCCCAGCAACACCGACGGGTCAGAAACGGCGGTCCGAGGTGTCACTTCTTGCGCCGGAGCTCGGAAGAAGTGACCCCTCGGACCGTCATGACAGACACCGCGTCGGGTGCTGGGAGGATGAGGGCCTGACAGACGACGTACCGATCCGCGACGAGTCGCTCCGCCGGGGT